>NZ_JBVVUG010000048.1:0-239591 GCF_055809615.1 Algoriphagus sp. 10J20-15 | reverse complement strand
AAGTCGAATAAAACCTATTGCTAAAACTCTCCAAAGCTTGCTGCTCATTCCAGGGTAAATTTTTAATCCTTAACTTTTAAAATAAATTTGTACGGAAGACTGATTTTCATAGCGAATATGAATTTTCATATCGCTTACCGTTTTCCAAGTGTGCATCCTGAAGCTGGATGAAATCATTTGATTATTGAAGTTACTAAAGATAAGGCAACATCGGGTCGTAATTAAGGTTAAAAAGGGCATAAATTTGATGTCTGGTTAATCGATCCGGGAACTTATTCCTTCTCGGTGCTTTTACTTAACGTGACACTCGAATTAAAATTTAATAAGTCATGAAATTTCCATCCGTATTTCGAACTGCCGCTCCAATGAGATTTGATATCAAACCTAGGTATTATGATCCGGTGAGAGAGGAAATCGAGCAAAGAACCTCTCAAATTAAAAGAGATCTGGAGGCTCAGGGCTTGTTGGATAAGGATGAGTTGACTTCACGTGAAATTGGATCCTATGGTGCGGGTATTCGAGGCTCTTTTGCGCAGCACAAGGGGATTAAAGAACGAGACGGAGTAAATATGTTTGCCTCTACGGCCATGATCCGCACGTTCATTTTTCTATTGCTTCTCGGATCTATCTTTGGCTATGTTTATTTAGGTCCAGTAATATTTGAATACATGGCCTACGCAGTAGCTCTTGTGGCTGCTATTTATTTTTTCTTCAGGCTAAAACCCAAGAAGAAATATGAGTGATATTATTCAACTCCTTCCCGATGCGATCGCTAATCAAATCGCAGCAGGAGAAGTAGTTCAAAGACCGGCATCTGCACTAAAGGAGCTTCTGGAAAATGCAGTAGATGCTGGTGCTACCCAAGTTCAGGTGGTGGTAAAAGAATCCGGAAAACAGCTAATCCAAGTAATTGATAACGGAAAAGGAATGTCTGCTACCGATGCTCGTATGAGTTTTGAACGTCATGCCACTTCTAAAATCCGTAGCTCAAATGACCTCTTTTCTATCCGAACTTTTGGGTTTCGCGGGGAGGCATTAGCCTCGATTGCAGCGGTAGCTCAGGTGGAATTAAAGACCCGACAAGCAGAATCAGAACTTGGCACATTGATCCAAATCGAAGGGTCTGAGGTTAAAAAACAAGAACCATTCGCTGGAAATGTGGGGACTTCGGTATCTATGAAAAATCTGTTTTATAATGTTCCTGCCCGAAGAAATTTCCTAAAATCAAATCCCGTCGAAATGCGTCACATCGTGGATGAATTTCAGCGGGTAGCGCTTTCTTATAATGAAATTGGCTTTTCACTTTTTCAGCAAGATCTCGAAGTATATAGTCTCACCCCAGGTAAACTCAGTCATAGGATAGTTGGCCTTTTTGGTAAAAACTACCAAGGTCAACTGGTGCCTTGCGAGGAACTGACTCCACATGTAAATGTGAAAGGCTACATAGGTAAACCTGAAAATGCCAAAAAAACCCGAGGTGAGCAGTTTTTCTTTGTGAACAATCGCTTCATCAAATCCAGCTACTTGAATCATGCAGTGAGCTCAGCTTTCGAAGGTTTGTTGCAATCAGATCAACATCCATTCTATGTTCTTTTCCTGGAAATTGACCCTTCTCACATAGATATCAATGTTCATCCGACTAAAACGGAAATCAAATTTGACGATGAGCGAACGATCTATGCGGTCATTCGATCTGCGGTAAAACAAGCCTTAGGCGCGCATCACGTAGTACCTTCACTGGACTTTAGCTTGGATGTAAATTTCAACGAAAAATGGGACAAGGATCCAGAAAAAAAGGCTCAGGTAGATCGGGAATACAGTTATAAATCATTCAATACTCCGGAATTCAAACAAGCTAGCACCTCAGGCTGGGAAAGGCTATTTGAAGGAACTCAACTAGAAACTAAAGCAATCGAAAGATCCACCCAATCCGAAGAAACAGAAGTTTTAACTTTTGAAAGCAGAGCCAAACCAGACGATGCCACGGAGTTTATTCCTAGGCCCACCGAAACTGAGTCCACTGGGACAACATTCCAAGTAGAGCTAAGCTATGTGGTCGCGCAGATGTCGACAGGGTTTTTGATTATCGACCAGCAGACGGCTCATGAGCGAATTCTATACGAGCGCTATTTGCGTCAGCTGAAACTCGCACAAGGCACTTCTCAGCAATGTCTTTTTCCGCCGACTGTCAACCTCGGGCCTTCCGATTATGCTTTGGTGATGGATATCATGCCTGAGCTGCATAGCCTGGGTTTTATGGTTTCGGAGTTTGGAAAAGACACCGTACTTATTCAAGGCGTCCCGGCAGACTTGCCTGTTAAAAATGAAAAGGAGCTTTTCGAAGGACTTCTAGAGCAGTACAAGCATTTCAAAAGTGAGCTTTCGCTCGACACCAGAGAAAATCTAGCTCGTTCTTTGGCGCGAAAATCGTCCTTGAAAAAAGGGCAAAAACTAAATTCACAAGAAATGGAAACACTAGTTGGGCAGCTTTTTGCCTGTCAAAATCCAAATTATGGGCTGGGAGGGAACAAAACCTTCGTGAAATTAGATTTAAGCAGTATTCATTCCTTCTTCGGCAAATAGCATGTTTAGAAATATTACACCGGTAGTAAAAAACCTTCTTCTTATTAATGTAGGGCTACTTATTGTGTCCAGCTTTATCTTTCCTCAGTTAAATCAGTGGTTTGCATTATACTACATTCATAGCCACTATTTCCAGCCTTTTCAGTTTCTGACCTACATGTTTATGCATGCCGATTTTTGGCATTTGTTCGGTAATATGTTTGGGTTAATGATTTTTGGCCCACTGCTTGAGCAGTTTTTGGGGCCAAAGAAATTGTTGACATTATGGATGGTTTGCGGTATAGGGTCGGGAGTGCTTTATTCAGGATATACTGCTTACCGAATGAACAATCTGGAGGAAAAAGTGGCGATGTTCCAAAACAATCCCAACCCTGATTCCTTCAATCAATTAGTGATTCAAAACAAGGGGTTTTTCAAGCGGACTATTTATGATTTTGTAGATGATTATAGCCGTAATCCTGATGATCCAAATAAAATCAGTCAAGCAAATCAAACCTTAGAGGCGATCCTCGAAGTTCAGGCAAATGTACCTATGGTAGGTGCCTCAGGCGCTCTTTTCGGTGTTTTGATAGCTTTTGCCATGCTTTTCCCCAATACTCAATTATTCTTACTCTTTCCGCCGATTCCTATCAAAGCAAAATATATGGTGCTTTTCTACAGCCTTTATACCATATATAACGTATTTGTAAATAATCCGCTGGATAACGTAGCCCACTTTGCTCACCTCAGTGGATTGGTGATTGGAGGAGTCTTGGTTTACTTCTGGAAAAAAGACAGAAACAGTTTTTATTAATTATGTACGGTAACTTTTGGGATAATCTTCGGAACGCATTCAAACACAGCGACAACAGCCTCTTTAAGCTGATTGCGATCAATATTTTAGTGTTTTTTGTTGTGCTGGTTTTCCGGGTGTTTATGACTATCGGTGGACTAGGCGAGTTGTATTCTACAGTGCTAGGATATCTGATGATGCCAGCTTCCCTTCCTAGATTGGCGACGCAGCCTTGGAGTATGTTTACTTACATGTTTCTACACGAAGGGATATTCCACATCCTCTTCAACATGCTTTTCCTCTATTGGTTTGGTCAGCTGATCCATCAATTTCTTGGAAGCCGTAAACTTGCCAATCTGTACATCCTTGGTGGACTTGCCGGTGCAGCATTTTATGTGCTCATTTACAATTTAGCCCCTTTTTTTAGTCAGTCTGTAGATAGTTCTTTGATGCTTGGAGCTAGTGCTGGCGTATTTGCTATTGTCGTCGGAGCTGCGACACTCTCGCCAAACACTACCTTCTTTCTTCTATTACTTGGACCGGTAAAAATCAAATACATCGCAATTTTCTATGTGATCTTATCTTTTGCTAATTCTGCTGGCGCAAATGCAGGAGGAGAATTAGCTCACCTTGGTGGGGCACTTCTTGGTTACTTATATATTGTTCAGCTGCGCAAAGGAATAGATTGGGGTGTGCCTGTTCAGAAAGTAGGGATATTCTTTGAGGATCTTTTTTCTGGAAGAAAAAGCAAGGTAAAAGTATCCTATCGTAGTAAAGCCAAAACCTCTAGCGGTGGAGGATTTTCTTCTTTTAAAAAGGCGACAAAATCCACATCAGCCCAAGTTAGTTCTGACGAAGCAACTCAGGAGGAAATTGATAAGATTCTAGATAAAATCGCGGATAGAGGCTACGAAGCTTTGAATAAAGAAGAGAAGCGGAAGTTATTTGAGTTTTCGAAAAAGTAGCAAGTACTTTGACATAAGACTTTAGACTGCTGCAACTTGCTCTTCTATCTTAGCTCTCGACTCTTGTGTCTTATATCTAAAGTCTTACGTCTTGATTATTTAAATTACAATGGTAAAGCTAAGCCAACTCTAAATCCAACTTCCCTTGGATAGGGACTTTGGAAGCGGAATTCGGTACTCAACCCGATACCTTCAGTTAATGCGATATAGGCACCCACTTCCATATTAGCTCCCTTCGAGTTGCGTCTTGCACCCGCTCCATCCGGCTGAGTGTCTTGCCAAGTTTGACTGTAGCCTGCCATGAAATAAAGCTGTGATGCGCCCTCTGACACATAATATCGAAGATCTGCACTGAAGTTACTTTCTTTGCCCACCTGTGGAAAAACAAAAGTAAAACTCGGCATCAGTGCGAATTTGTCTACAAAGAAATATTCAATCCCCGCTCCAGCGCCAAAGTTATTGTATCGCAATCCGTAGGTTCCATATCCGTGAAAGCGGGCATTTCCTTGCTCTTGAGATTGGGCAATAGCTACAAAAGAGAGCATTAAAGTGGCGCAAAAAATCAGTAAAGCCTTTTTCATAAATATTCAGGTTAACATATGGGTTAGAAATTAGCTGAGATTAGGAAATAAAACAATTCCTCATTCTAAAACTCTGACCAATCTACCCAATCTACCTGATTCATCCATTCCCTCGATTACTATTACCAGCCTTTTAGCCAGATCCGTGTTAAAAAATTCCAAATTTGTCTCACCTTTTTCATCCATGGTCACTAAAGGGTTCCAATACACTGTGGATCTTTCATCTGTCATGGCATTTTCCACTGTTTTGGTGTCATACTTTGGCAGGTAAAACTCCCTTGGGACAGCATATCCGCCAAAGCGGGTGACCAGACTTCCTTTTTCATTTGTAAATATCTCTCCACCGGTCTTGGTATATACCGCGATCACGCCATTCGCCCCTTGGGCTCCGAAAATAGCAGCTTTTGCAGGATCTTTGAATACATCCACACTTTTGACCATGCTTGGATTCACTTGCATCAGTGTGCCTGCATCCACTGGCATATTGTCCAAAAGATAGAGCGGTTGCGTACCAGAAGTAATCGAACCCACTCCTCTGATAAGTACATTTACATCCAAGCCAGAGACAAATACCTGAACACCAGCGACCCTGCCTTGTATCAACTGAAATACATTTGTAAATGCAACAGCTCCTGGGATTCTTTCCGGGAGTAAGCGTTACATCTCCTGAGCCATAAATTTTTTGAATTTCATCCTCCTCATTTTGTAAAGTCGTCGATTCTACCGTCACTCCTTCTATATCCACTATTTCATCCTGACCGTTGATCATTTGATTCATCCTAAATCTAGATTCATAAGTGGCGGCAAGCTCCTCAGACCAAAGTGGCTTGTCAGAATATTTTCCTGCTATAGTAAAGAATACGGGCTCAGGTAGTTCTAAATCTATATCCACAAAATTCTTAAGTCTATTATCATCAGCAGTAATGGTGATTGTAGCTGAATCTAGGTAATTCAAATCCTTAAAGATAAACCTGCCATTTGGACCAAACTCCGATGTTATTATCTCAATACCTTCACCGACTAATGCCGTTATCTTGCCCCCGGCTAAGCCTTTCTTGGTGTCCTCTGCATCAGAGACTTGGCCTTCTACATTCAATCCTTGTTCTATAAAATTATCGATTTTTGGAAAGGTAGATGTCATCACATCTTCCCAGCTAAACCGTCTCCATCCATGGGTTAGCATTACCAAGTCTAAGGATTGCTGGTTTTCTGGACTATCATCAAAGTACCGCCCAGCCTGATATATATTACCGTGCAAGTCTGAAGTCAACAACAGCGAGGATAGAATATTGCTTCCCATATCCTTAGATGGGTCCACCTGATCTGCATCTAATACGGCTACCGAGAAGCTTCCAGTGCTAGCTGCCCCTAGAAAAGAAGCGCTAAGTCCAAGGTTTATTTTTTCTCGTTTGGCAATATTTCCAGATTTTGACAATTCAATATCGATCAGATCGTCCTGTTGGAAGAAAAGCAATCGCTGAAGTAGTGGAGTTCCATCAGCACTTAGGACGGTGATTTCATTTATTCCGGATATGAGATTTTCCTTAGGAATTCTAACCCCCCATGTTCCGTTTGATAAAACCCCCTTTATCATATAATTAATAATTCCTCTGGTTTGGGAGACCAGCAAGAGCTCTTTAGGGTTATGCTCACCCTGTATAAATACTGTCAAGTAGGCTACTGCCGGATTATTGATTACCTGCATGACTAAGCCGGACGCATCGATCTCAGGAAGATTTACTAAGACTTCCTGACCGGTTGTCTTTTCAAAGATTTTAGCCTGATGACTATTACCAGTAGGAGTAAATTCAAATTTGCCTAAGCCTGCAAAATTACTTTCAAAGCTAGTTTCACTGCCTAAGATATTGCCGTTAATAGCTGCTGGAAGTCCATCAGGATAGAGCGCACGGAAGGCAAAGTTTGACTTCATATCTACAACAGCGTGTCCTCCCTCTGGCAAAAACTGAATGTCTGCTAACGTCAAACTATAAGGTAGCCTTATTTTTTGGGTGACAGCATAGTTCTCATTCTCCAGATAAGTCAGCTCCAAATGCTGGGATAAATTTGCCTTTTCAGGTATGCTAAACGTAAAATTGACTTCCCCATCAGCATTTAAAATTACCTCCTGAGAATATACTTCTTCGCCTTCAGCTAGGGCTTTTACATCAATTGCCTTACTACTCAGCGGGTTTCCTTTACTATCTACAGCTGCTAGATTTGCTTTATAGGTTACTTTTCCATTAGAAGTGGTTATACTTCCGTAGGTGATTTTCGGTAGGAAGGAGCCTCCTGCTCCGTCGATGACATTCACCACGGAAGTGGAAAAGTACTCTTCTCCGAAATTACGCATCCAAGCCGTATAGGCTTTGATCTGATATATTCCAGCTTTGCCAAAGGCCGGCAATACAAAATCTCCACTTCCCCTTCCTTTCTCAAGCCGCAGGACTTTTTGCTCTAGAAGCAATCCTTCTCCATCAAATAGGTCCACATACAATGTAGAACTGAGTGGGGAAGGAACTTGAGCGCTCCCAGCCGTAAGATATGCACTAAACCATAAGTCTTCACCCAGGGTATAAGTACTCTTGTCCAGATGTAAGTAGGCCTTCTCTATCGGGAATTCTTTCTGATAAGTATCAAAAAAAGTCTGGATTTTTGGTATTATTTCATCTTGAGCAACTACTGGTTTCAAAAAAGAAAAGCTAAGAAGTAGCGTAAGAACGACAATATGAACTTTCATATAAAAGGAGTTGGCATGTTTGAAAGAAAGTCTTAATAAAACTAAAGGACGTTTAATTAACAATTAAAAATACGTTAATTAGTATTAAGTTCACCTACCTCATTTTTGTTTGCCAATTGCCCACAGGCTGCATCGATGTCCTGACCACGGGATTTTCTCACTTTAGCAATGATGCCCTGCGATTCCAATACGCGAACATACATATCGACTGCTTCCTGCTTAGCCTGGCGGAATTCTCCCTCGTCGATAGGATTGTACTGGATCAGGTTGACTTTAGAAGGAATGATTTTACAGAATTTGGCCAACGCCCGAGCATGCCGCTCATCGTCATTGATTCCTTCCCAAATCACATATTCGTAGGTAACTTTGCGTTTGGTCTTTTCATACCAATATTTCAGAGATTCACCCAACTCTTCTACTGGATTGCTATCGTTGATTGGCATGAGCCGTGACCGAGTTTCGTTGATCGCAGAGTGGAGTGAGACGGCCAGATTGAAGCGGACTTCATCATCGGCGAGCTTGCGGATCATTTTGGTCACGCCCACGGTAGAAAGGGTGATTCTCCTCGGCGCCATTCCAAGCCCTTTGGGTGAGGTGATTTTATCGATCGCTTCCAGCACATTCGCATAGTTCAGCAGCGGTTCACCCATTCCCATAAAAACAATATTGGTCAGCGGACGCTGGAAAAAGGTTTCTGCCTCGTCCTTGATCGCCACCACTTGGTCGTAGATCTCGTCTGGATTCAGGTTTCGCATACGTTTCAATCGCGCAGTAGCACAAAAATTACAATCCAAACTACAGCCTACTTGGGAGGAAACACAGGCAGTAATCCTCTTGCTGGTAGGAATCAAAACCGACTCCACAATCTTATTGTCATAAAGTTTCACCGCATTCTTGATCGTACCATCAGAGGAATGCCTGCATCAGATCCACAAGAATATGATTGATCTCAAAATGCGTTTTGAGCATTTCTCTGGTACTGAGAGAAATATTGCTCATCTCATCAAAGTTCTTCAGAGACTTGTTCCACAGCCACTCATAAACCTGCTTAGCACGGAATTTTTTATCTCCTTGCGCCAAAAAGAATTCTTCCAACTGCGCCAGAGATAGCTTACGGATGTCTTTTTTCTGAATTGCTTCCATGATGCAAAGGT
Organism: Algoriphagus sp. 10J20-15; assembly: GCF_055809615.1. Classification (NCBI taxonomy): domain Bacteria; kingdom Pseudomonadati; phylum Bacteroidota; class Cytophagia; order Cytophagales; family Cyclobacteriaceae; genus Algoriphagus; species Algoriphagus sp. 10J20-15. The sequence goes on along the minus strand of NZ_JBVVUG010000048.1, from coordinate 230,799 downwards.
AAGACTTTTAAGAGTATCAAGAAGCTAGAGTCTAGTATCTAGATAGTAGTCGGGATTATTTCCATTGAAAGCTTTTCTGGTCAATAGCTCGCATGGTACACAGGATTCCATCCAAGTGATCGTATTCATGCTGAATCAATTCAGAAATAGCTCCTGAAACATCCCATTCCTTTTGTTCCCAATTCTCATCTCTATAGACTAAAGTAAGCGAGTGATGCCTTTTTACCTTGACTAGCAGATTCGGAAAACTCATGCAATCATCCCACAATTCAAACATCTCCTCACTTTGGTTTTTCAGCTCAGGATTAAGAATGACATAGGAACGATCAAGATTCAGGTAAAACATCCGCTTCAAAATCCCCAACTGTGGAGCTGCAATTCCCCTTCCGAAGCCATAAACCCTCCGAATATCTTCCATGGCCTCGTGTAATTCCTGCACCCAACCCGATACTTGATCCAGTTCGGATTCCAAGGCTGGCTCACAAACTTCGTCAAGCCTGGGATCGCCGAGTTTTAGAATGTCGTGGATGGTTCACCTAATAAATTAGCAATTCATACCCTATATAGGGTATTTTTGGGCATTTTTCTGTTTTTTTTGCTGAGAATTTTGGCTAATAATAATAATAATAATAATAATAATAATAATAATAATAATAATAATAATAATAATAATAATAATAATAATAATAATAATAATAATAATAATAATAATAATAATAATAATAATAATAATAATAATAATAATAATAATAATAATAATAATAATAATAATAATAATAATAATAATAATAATAATAATAATAATAATAATAATATGTTGTGACTAGCGAATCAGTTGATTTGTCGCTCTTGGCCAAGGGGTAACTATTTAATCTTAAATATTAACGATTATGAAAAAAATAATTTTAGGAGTATTATTCCCAGTCCTCTTCATATTTGCATTTTCTTCCAGTCCAGTTTTAGCTCAAGAAGAAGAAGAACCTTGTGAGGAAAGTGAAGGTTGCGTACCTGAGCCACCAAAATACTATAAATTGGCACAGGCAGGACCCAACACCTATTGTTGTGTAACTAGTACCAATTCTTTGGACACATGTTCAGGTATTCCTTGTTAGTAATCAATATTTTAATCAATTACAAAAAAGAGGGGGGAGACCCCTTCTTTAATTTTCACCCTATGAAAAAACGTCTTCGCTTTTTACAGTTTCTTATTGCCGTAGCTTTATTTTTCAATTGTTCTTCTCCAGAAAAGAATGAAAGAATTGAATCAAAATTAGTTTCAATAAATCTCCAAGATGCAAATCCTGATAAATTTGACTCAATGTTTGCAATAGAGGAAATGATGTCTATTGGAGGGTCTGAAAATATTCCAATAAAGCAAATTAAAAGAATCCTGCAGAGGGAAAGTAATTATTGGATTCTTACTTCGAATAAAATCTTAAAACTAGATTCAGATGGGGAAATTTTGGATTCGATTTCTAGTCAGGGAAAAGGGCCAGGAGAATTTCAAACTGTTGATGATATCCGATGGAATGATGGTTCCAATTTTTTAGAGGTGTTAGATAAAAACAGCGGTAAATTAATACGATTTAATTCCCAAGGGGAATTTCAAAATGAATGGAATAATCCTTACCTATACTTAGCCACTTCCTTTATGCCTCAGGGGGACGATTATTTCATTTATGGCGGCGTATTTTTTAGTGGAGATGGGGATCGCGCTGTCTTGGTATCTGGAAAAACTGGTGAGAAAAAGGAAGGATTCAGCAAAATTGGAAATGAAAGAGGCTATTTAAGCGTACTTAATAATGACACTTTTTATGCTAAAGATGGAGGTATCGAGTTTTTTTATTCCGATAGTGACTCTCTTTATACACTGAGCGAAAATGGATCTAGTGTAAAATATATTTTTGACTTAGGAAAATTTCAAACTCCTCCAGAGTTCTTTGATCGTTCCTTTGAAAACATCATGGACTTTAGAAATCAAGCAGCAGAAAATAATTATGCTTCAGTTTTTTCAATACAACCCACAGACAAGCATATATTCCTTTTCATAATTCAGGGTTCTAATTATTATACTGCAACAGTAGATAGAGCTAAAAATAAGGTTAGAATAGCAAAAGGTTGGTCGACCGAATTTGGGAGTGATTTTTCAAATTTGAGTTCTTATTCAGCCTATACCCCGATTGGTAGTGATAGCCAATTCTTATATTTCTCTATAGACCCTTACTCAATTAAATCGGAAATCGATAAACTGAATGGAAATCCGTCACTTCCTGAATTTTTAAAAAAGAATGCATATGTTGATCGTATCTATCAAGATTTTGATCAATATGAAAACCCGTACCTACTTAAGATCCGAATCAATGATTTTTAAAAAGAATAGTCATTATTTTAGATAATATTTGAAGACTAACCCAATCTGCCTGTAGATAAATTATTGATACGACTGGGGAGAATTTACAATTCCACCCTTTTACGTGCCTTCTTTTCCCTACTTTTGCGGCATGAATTACCTTTCGGTCGAAAATCTCAGTAAAGCGTTCGGTGAGCGCAAGCTTTTTTCCAATATTCTCTTTTGGCATTTCTCAAGGTCAGAAAATCGCCCTTGTCGGCATCAATGGTGCAGGCAAATCCACGCTGATGAAAATCATCATGGGTTTGGAGATTCCTGATACAGGGCAGGTTGGAATAAACCAGCAGGTAAAAGTCGCTTATGTGCATCAAAACCCGGTTTTTGAAGGTACGATGAGCATCTACCAAACGATTTTTGATCAAAGTAATTCGGAAGTGTTGAAGGTGATTGAAGATTACCACAAAGCCATGTTAGATGCAGAGCGCGGTATTGACAATTCGGATAAAATGTCCGTTTTGTTTGAGAAAATGGATGCTTTCCAAGCCTGGGATTTTGAATATCAGGTGAAGGAAGTACTCGGCAAACTGGGGCTTCATGACACCGATCTTCCAGTAGGAACACTTTCCGGTGGTCAGCGTAAGCGGGTTGCTTTGGCGAAAGCAATCCTGGAAAAGCCTGACTTACTTTTACTTGATGAGCCTACCAACCATCTGGATCTGGAAACTATCGAATGGCTGGAAGACTATTTGGCAAAAGCCAATCTTGCACTTTTCATGGTAACTCACGATAGGTATTTTTTGGAGAAAGTAACCAATGAGATCCTAGAGCTAGATCAGGGTAAAGTGCATAGATATTTAGGCAACTATGGCTACTTCTTAGATAAAAAAGAAGAGCGTATGGAGATCGAGGATATAGAACTCGAAAAAGCCAAAAGCCTCTACAAAAAAGAATTGGATTGGATTCGTCGTCAGCCAAAGGCGAGAAGCACCAAAGCAAAGTATCGTGTGGACGCTTTCGAAGAAACCAAAGAAAAAGCCTCTCAGAAGCGGGAGGAACGTGATATTCAATTGACGGTGACCACTCAACGTTTGGGTAATAAGATCATTGAGATCGATAAGATGAATAAGGCTTTTGGCGATAAAACTATCGTCAATGACTTCTCCTATACCTTCAAAAAGAAAGACAGAGTAGGAATTGTAGGCCCAAATGGTGCTGGAAAGACTACCTTCCTTAATATGATCACGGGTCAGTTAGCGCCTGATTCTGGAAAAGTTTCCATCGGACAAACTACTGCTTTTGGTTATTACAGACAGGAAGAAAGTAGCTTTGATGAGGAAAAGCGTCTGATAGATATCGTGAAGGAAGTGGCTGAAGTGGTGACTATCGCGGGAGGTGCAGAAATTACTGTTTCCCAGTTTTTGACACAGTTTGGTTTTCCTCCCAAGCAGCAACATACGCCAATCGCCAAACTCAGCGGTGGTGAGCGTAGAAGATTGCAGCTGCTGATGGTTTTGATCAAGAATCCTAATTTTCTGATTCTCGATGAGCCTACCAATGATCTGGATTTGATGACGCTTAATACACTGGAGGAGTTTTTAGATTCTTTCCCGGGCTGCTTGATCATCGTTTCCCACGATCGATATTTTATGGATCGCTTGGTGGAGCATTTGTTTGTATTCGAAGGAGAAGGAGAGATCTCTGAATTTCCCTGGGAATTATTCTGAATTCCGGGAAGTGGAAAAGGACCGAAGTCCGAAGACGGAAGACGGAAGTAAATCAGCACCAAAGAAGCAAGATGAGAAAGTTGAGGTGAAAGAAATTGCTCCGGCGAAAGTAAAAGCCAGCTTTAAGCAAAAGAATGAGTTTAAGGAAGTGAATGCTTCCATGGCCAAATTGGAGAAAGAAAAGGCAGAAATCACTGATAAAATAGCCGCAGGAATAGCTGATCACGAAGAACTAATCAAGCAATCCAACCGGATCGGAGAAATCGATTCAGAATTGGAAGAATTGGAATTGACTTGGTTGGAGTTGAGTGAGTTGGATGGGATAGAGTAGGTTTTCATGCTGTGACTAATTCAAGACTTCAGTCTTGGACTTCAGGTTGATGCAGTATTCAGACTGCAATTAGGATTGGCACAAGCCTGTCTGCCGATAGGCAGGTCATGAGAGTTTGCTCCAAATTCGTATCTTTTGCCAAAGGCAAAATTGGTAATAGCCCCGAATGCAGCGCAGCGAAATTCGGGGTATGGTCAGCTGAAATGATCACCCGAGTGCCAACGGCACGATCGGTAATTACTAGCTACATGCGCATGAATCCCACCATTTCAAGGCATATTCAAAGTATAATTACTACTAATCCAACACTAATTTAAAAGCTTGATCTTCAGTCAAATTAAATTTGTTTGGTACTGATCGTGCCGTTGGTACTCTAAAAACAAATTACAAACTGTTTAAACCCAGAATTGCATTCTGGGCTTTTACTGGCCTTGCCGTTGGCAAGGGTTCGGTAACCTAGGGAGGTTGTAGTTAAAAATATTGTAAGGCAGATTTTTAGTGCTTACTCAAACAGATAGCTTCGGAATAGATAGTGATTTGGTAGATGGATTGCTCTAGATTAATACCTACTAATTACGCTCAGTCTAGATACTTTTTGAAAATCTCCCTGCCCCCTTTAATTGACTTTTCGAATCCAAGCAAACTGTGCAATCTAAGGGGGAGCTACGGCAATGAAGAGTTGCGCAAGTCTTGGCTCTCGAATCTTGGTTCTAATATCTATTGTCTTCCGTCTTGCTACTAATGTCTAGCTATCAATACAAAAACGCCACCTTCACCCCTCCAAACCAGTTCCTTGTTGGCGCTGGTTGATAATATCTTCCGCCAAAGGGATTGAGGTCATTTCCAAGTGAGTAGCTTTCATTCAGTAAATTATCCACACCCGCAAAGGCTTCCAATTCCCATTTTCCCGCAAAACTTCTTGCCCAGCCGAATCTTGCATTCACCAAATTATAGGCATCCTGATAAACAGTATTGGCATCATTGAGCGGGATCTCATCGGTGAATTGGTGAGTGAAATTCAGGTAAAATCCTGGAGCAGTTCGAAGATCCAAGCGAGAAACCAGCATATTTGGGGAGACGCCGGTCAGGTCATTTCCTGAGTAATCGTTATCTCCCTTCTGATAATTCGTAAAAGTGAAGTAATTCCCAGTGAATGCAGTCCCGATTTTTAGATTACGGACAAATCCCGTTTCATTGCTGATTAGCGCATAATCAATCGCTGCTTCTATTCCTTTTTGATTTGTGGACCCTGCATTTCGGAATAGAACCACGCCTTGCGGATTGGTGTAAGTGGTGATGGTTTGATCAAGTTTGAAATAAAAAGCAGTCAGATCCAGATTTAATTTTCCTTTTCCCAGCCTATAGCCGAGTTCATAATTGATTCCCTTTTCTGCTTCCAAATCAAGATTCAAACTCCCTTCGTTCGTCCGCACTTCATCGATAGTCGGTGGAGAAAAACCACTGCTGATACTTCCATATACTCCTGAGTAGTTGTTGAGCTGATAATTCAGCGCAAAACGCGGAACAACAATCGGATCAAAATTCCGCGTTTGCAAACCTAAAGTTCCGCCAGAAGCGTCGATTTGTCGATCGATTTCCAGACTGCTGAAATTCTCGCTCAGTGCGATAGTCACCATGAAGTTTTGCATCAAATTCCACTCTGCCTGTTGAAATAAAAATCCTTGAGTAGCCCGAAGCTTATCAGCGAATCTGACCGTATCGGCTACACCATTCACATTTCCAAAATTTTGGGCATCCGTCAAACTGGTTTGATATTCACCTCCAGCGATGATTCTCAGGTCTTTTGCGGCTAATTTCCCATCATAAGTGAATTTCGTTCTGCCACCAAAACCAAATCCCAGTTCCTTTTTGTAATCCAAAAGAAAGGGGTTTTCAAAGTCATTGGTGTTCAAATAGAGGGTAGTGGAATTCTTTACTTTGGAAGAAAAACGATACAAATGACCAATTGAAGCAAATACGGATTGCTGGGAAATTGAACTGTTTTGATTTACTGATCCAGGTCTGGATTGAGTTGGGTCTTCCGCCACCTGATCTGCATTGAGTCCTTCAGGAATTTGATAATTCAAATCAGAAATCAATAGCTGAGTGCGAACCTCCTGCTTGTCTGAAACACTGAAAAATCCTCCCAATTGGAAGACTTGTCTATCCATGGCTGATTGCTCACGATAGCCGTCTGATTTTTGGCTAACGTAGGAAGCCTCAAATCCACCATTTCCAACTTGCTGAGAAACTCCCAATCTGTAGCGCGTCATTCCGAAATCTCCAGCCATAAAATCGGCCGTTACTCTTCCACCAATTGGATCAGCAGGACTGTAGAGATTTACCACGCCGCCATTACCAGCGCCATAGATGCTTCCCGATGGGCCCTTGATGACTTCAGCATTTCGGATATTAGATAGATCTAGCAAATTCAAAGCAGTGGTACCATCAGGAGCGGTAAATGGGACTTCATTCCAATACACCTTCACATTTCGCACGCCAAAAGGAGCTCGAATGGAACTGCCACGAATCGAAATTCTATAACTTGCTGGGGCACGTTCTTCTATACGTACTCCAGGTTTCGTGTTGAATGAATTGACAATTGACGTTTCATTAAAGCGATTAAAATCCTGCTCTGAAACAACGACAATTGCTGCCGATTGCTCTAGCAGTGGGCGCTCAGATTCAAAGGCTGAAACGGTGATTTCGGATAGGTTAAGCGATTTTTCGGTTAATTCAACGGTATGCTCGCCTTCTCCCAATATCGCAGTGAGAGGTTCATAACCCGATTTGAAGAAAGAGAAACTCTGATTTTCCGACCCTGAAAAAGCCAAAATTCCTGAGATGTTGGTGAGTTGAGCTTTGCCTTTTTCAGGTTGTACTCGCACGTTTTCCAATGGAGTTTGTGTTTTAGCGTCGATGACTTTTATCTGAATCTGTGCCTGGCACAAAAAGGAGGAAAGAAGAAAAGCCAATGTCAAAATTTTAAACATAAACGCAAATTAATGTCTTTCCCTCGAAGTTAGTATTGAGATTACACCAATGATCATTTCTAATATGTTTAGATTTGATACTTCTTTCAATATTGAGGCATAAGCCCTAATTTTCTCGCATAATTTATTCCTTATGACAAAAATACTTTGGCCTGCACTTTTGTTAATTCTTACTTTCTGTCAAGAAAAAGTTGCTCCACCTACCCCTGTTCTTCCCGTTCCAGATGCAAAGCAGATTGCTTGGCAAGAATTGGAATATTACGGTTTTGTGCACTTCAATATGAATACATTCTCAGATAGAGAGTGGGGATTTGGTGATGAGAAACCAGAGATGTTTAATCCAACTGATCTCCAGCCTAGGCAATGGGCTCAGGTCGCTGCCGAAGCTGGTATGAAAGGATTGATCATCACGGCTAAGCACCACGATGGATTTGTCCTTTGGCCTTCGGCTTATACAGAGCATTCGATTAAAAATAGCCCTTGGAAGGATGGAAAGGGTGATTTGATCAAAGAACTGGCTGAAGCATGTAAGGAATACGGATTGAAATTCGGAATCTATTATTCGCCTTGGGATAGAAATCACCCTGACTATGGCAAGCCGGAATATATCACCTACATGAGAAATCAGTTGACGGAATTGCTTAGCAACTATGGAGATATTTTCGAAGTCTGGTTTGACGGAGCAAACGGCGGAGACGGTTATTATGGTGGAGCAAATGAGGCTAGAAAAGTAGATAAACTAACGTATTATGATTGGCCAAATACCTATAAGCTGGTGCGTGAGTTGCAGCCGGGAGCCATGTTATTTAGCGATGGCGGGCCTGACGTACGTTGGGTAGGAAATGAGCATGGCTTTGCCTATGAGACAACTTGGTCAAATTTAATGCGTGACTCTGTCTATGCTGGTATGCCGGAGTATCCCGAAAAATATGCTTCAGGTCAAGAAAATGGTACGCATTGGGTTCCCGCGGAAGCAGATGTTTCCATTCGCCCAGGATGGTATTATCATAAATATGAAGATCACAAGGTCAGGTCACTTGAACAGCTTCTGGAAATCTACTATAAAAGCATCGGGAGAAACAGCTCTTTACTGATCAACTTTCCCGTGGACACGCGTGGCTTGATTCACGAAAATGATGTGGAGGCGATTTTAAAATTTGGTGAAAAAGTGAAAGAGGACTTTGCTGTAAATCTTGCAGCCCAAGCCAGCGTAAGTGCTGATGAGGAGAGAGCAGCGGGATATGAGGCCGAAAATATTCAAGATGAAAATTATGAAAGCTATTGGACTATTCCTGATGGAGGAAAAACTGGAGAGATCACTATAGATTTTGGTAGAGAAACGACTTTCAATAGACTTTTAATTCAGGAATACACCCCTCTTGGCCAGCGAGTGAAAGCATTTGTCCTTGAGAAAGAATCTGGTGAAGCCTGGGAGAAAATCGCTGAAAGGAGACGACCGTTGGTCACAAAAGAATTCTCAGATTTCCTGATGTCACAGCGACAAAGGTTAGGGTGAGATTCACCGATGGGAAGGATATTCCGGTTATTTCAAGAGATAGGAATTTACAATGCACCTAAGCTCTTACTTCCTCCAAGCTATTCCAGAGCTACGACAGGTGATGTGTCTTTAAGCGCTCCGGACGAAGGATTGGAAATCTATTACACTGTAGATGGATCAGAACCAAGCGTAGCAAGTCAGCAATATTCAGAGCCTTTTCAAATCGAACAAGCAAGTACTTTGCAAGCAATTTCTATCGATCCAGCTACTGGTAAGAAAAGCGAGTCACTTCGAATTGATGTGGATTTAGCAAAATCAAAATGGGTCGGCTCAACGGAAAAATCTGCCAAAGCAATTGACGAAAACGCCGGGTCTTACTTTACCAGTGAGAATAATATTCTTACCGTGGACTTAGGTGAATCGGTTTCTTTGAAAGGTTTCACCTACTTGCCTATGCAGGGAAGATATCCAAGTGGGTTTATTACCAATTTTGCGTTTGAAGTAAGTGAAAATGGCACTTCATGGAAGCAGGTAGCTTCAGGAGAATTTTCAAATATCGTCGATCGTCCAATCGAGCAAACCATCAGATTTGATGCTGTGAATGCACACTTTATCCGCTTGAAAGCAACCAAAACTGCAGATGGAAATCCTGCGACTTTCGCGGAAGTAGGAGTTTTGACAAAATAATATCAGAAAGTAAAATATAATGAAACTCCAATTAGGTCTAATTCTGGGAGCTACTCTTTTGTTCGCTTCCTGTGCCAAAGAAGAAAAAAAGGTTGCTCCAACTAAGCCAAATGTTATTGTAATCCTTTCGGACGATCAAGGCACGCTGGATTTGAATAGTTATGGTTCAACTGATTTATCTACACCAAACCTTGACCGATTGGCAGCTTCGGGAGTACGATTCACTCAATTCTATGCTGTGGCGCCGGTTTGCTCACCTTCCAGAGCTGGACTTTTGACGGGAAGGTATAATTACAATGCAGGTCTCTATGGAAACGTGGATATTCCTGCTCATGACCCGGAAGGAAAGTCAGGCATGCCCACCGAGCAAATTACTATGGCTGAGCTATTCAAACCGGCAGGTTATAGAACAGCTTCCATTGGTAAATGGCATTTGGGACATACCCCAGAACAGCTTCCAAACGGTCAAGGTTTCGATTATTTCTTCGGGCACCAAAGAGGCTGTATCGATAATTACTCCCACTATTTCTTCTGGGAGCGCGGGCCAAATCTTCACGATTTGTATCAAAACGAGAAAGAAATCTATCGGACCTGGAGAATTCTTTGGCGACTTGATGGTGGAGGAAGTGAAGGAGTTTACTCAACCTTCGGCAGATCCCTTCTTTCCATCTATTGGGCGATCAATATGCCTCACTATCCATATCAGGGCAGACCTAGTTGGTTAGAGCATTATAAGGATTTACCAAGTCCGCGTAAGGAATATGCAGCTTTTATTTCCACGTTGGATGAGTTGGTAGGAAATGTATTGGATCATTTGGAGGAAACGGGTCAGTTGGATAATACAATTATCGTCTTCCAATCCGATCATGGACACAGCACAGAAGAACGTGCCTATTTTGGTGGAGGTAATGCCGGGCACTTTCAATGGCGCAGAAGCATCAGCATGCTGGAAGGAGGTATTCGAGTACCTGCGATCATTTCCTGGCCAGGTGGTGATCTTCCCAAAGGCGAAGTAAGAAATCAATGGGCTGGAAGTGTGGATTGGTTTCCCACACTTGCTGACTTGGCAGAAGTAGAAATGCCAAATGCAGCGGATATGGATGTTGGCATCAGCTTAAGAGATGTCATTTACGATAAGGCACCTTCTGGACATGATGTGATGCATTGGGTTACTGGCAACCCTGAAGTAACTACCAACTCTTGGGCAGTTCGAAAAGGACCGTGGAAACTACTTGGCAACCCTCGTGATCCTGCCAAGAAATTGACATTTTCCGAGGAGGACAGAACTCTATCTGGTCAATTTGTCTCAGGACAGCACGGAATCCAAAAATCTAAAATTGGAATATCCTGAGGTTACAGCAGAATTATTACTTCTACATGAGGATTGGCTTAAAGGAGTTTTGGACTCCAAGATCAAAATAAGGTGGAAATTAATAATTGATTTGTCTATTTTGAAGGCAAAGTTTATTACCCATAACTTAGTTATAACATGAACAGACGAATCGCACTTCGGCATCTCGCGCTGATTTCTGGAGGACTTGCCCTAATTCCTTCCTGCGACTTCAGCTCAGACGATATTCTTGCCGCATATGAAAATCTCAAGGTTACTGCTTCGCAAAAGCAACTTTTGCGAGACATCTCCAATACAATAATACCAGCAGGTGAACTCAAAGGTGCTTTAGAGTTGGAAGTACCTGACTTCATTCTCGTAATGGTGAATGATTGTATGACTTCGGATAATCAGGTTCTTTTCAGTACCGGATTAGCGGCTTTTTCTGAATACGCCAAGAATACATCAGGCAAAAAATATGATAATCTCAGTAGCAAGGAGAAAGAAGATCTCATCCAACAGGGAATTGATTTGAAGCCTGCTGAAACGCCTGAAGGTAAAAAGAACGAGCTATCTCTTATTTCCTTAATACAACCAAGAGATTAACCATGCAGGGTTATATGGCCTCAGAGTATATTCAGACGGAAATCATTCCTTATTCACTTATCCTTGGGCCATACAACGGTGCAACGACTCATCTCAGAAACTCAAAAACCTAGAATCAATGGCTAATCTGAATATCAGAAACAAACAGGAACGAACGTATCAAGCCATAGTCGTAGGTTCTGGAGCCAGTGGAGGATGGGCAGCCAAGGAGTTTGGAGACTTGGGGGTGAAAACTCTTTTGCTCGAAAGAGGTAGAAATGTAGAGCATATCAAGGATTATCCCTACCACCAACCTTCTTCCTTACGAATTCGAGCGTTACAGAGGAAAATTACCCCAAAAGGTCCTCGATGAAAACCCTATTGTTTCTAAATGCTACGCCTTTGGAGAAGATTCTGAGCACTTTTTTGCCAAAGATGCTGAGCAGCCTTACACTCCAGGAAAAGCCATTTGACTGGATTAAAGGATATCAGGTAGGTGGAAAATCCCTTCTTTGGGCTAGACAAGTTCAACGCTGGTCAGACTATGATTTCGAGGGTCCAGCGAGAGATGGATTTGCGGTGGACTGGCCGATTCGATGCAAGGATATTGCTCCATGGTACAGCCATGTGGAAAAGTTTGCGGGTGTTTCTGGAAATCTTGATGGACTAGATACGTTGCCTGATGGGGAATTTTTGCCTGGATATGATTTAAATATTGTAGAGAAGCATTTTGCCCAAAAGCTAAAAGAAACCTATCCGGTGGGGATCGAACAGTATCTGATTTCTGCCAGATGTGCGCACATTCATGAGCCAAGGCCAGAATTTACTGCACAAGGAAGAGCTTCTTGTCAAAACAGAAATCTTTGTCAACGCGGATGTCCTTTTGGAGGATATTTCAGTAGCAATTCTTCTACGATTCCTGGGCTTTGAAAAGTGGAAACGTAACGCTAAGACCAGATTCGGTGTGGTCCATTCCATTATTTACGACGATGAAAAAGGTAAGGCAACTGGCGTTAGAGTAATTGATGCACATACTAAAGAAGTTGAAGAATTCTATGCAGATGTAATCTTTATCAATGCTGCCGCGATTAATTCCAATGCCATTTTGATGAATTCTACTTCTGCTAGATTCCCTAATGGACTTGGAAACGACAGTGGGGTTTTGGGTAAATATTTTGCTTTCCATAATTACCGTGCACAAGTAAATGGCTCTTACGAAGGATTTATGGAATACACCACCACAGGCGGACGTCCTACCAGTGGTTATATTCCTAGATTTAGAAACGTGAAAAAGCAGGAAACCGATTTTTTACGTGGTTATGCAGGGGGATTTAGTGCTTATAGAGGTGGAGGCTACGTAGCTGACGCGAGAGTAGGAATGGATTTGAAAAATAGCATGCTGAATAAAACTCCGCCTGATGGACCTTGGAGAGTTGGCTCACATATGATGGGAGAGACTATCCCTAAAGAGTCGAATTACATTGCTTTGGACAAAGACAAACTTGACCCCTATGGTTTACCTACTTTGAAATTCAATGTGTCTTACGATGACAATGATGAAGAAAACAGGATGATCTTGGATTATCAGGAGCAGGTTTCCGAAATGTTTGAGAAAGCAGGATTTACAGACATTAGGGTAAATGACGATCATAGAACCCCAGGATTGGATATTCACGAAATGGGGGGCGTAAGAATGGGCAAGGATCCAAAAACGTCTATGCTCAATGGCAATCATCAGCTACATGCCGTCCCAAATGTATATGTGACCGGACGGTGCTTGCATGACTTCTACCTCTACACGAAACCCTACATTGACCTACATGGCATTTGCAGCGAGAGCTGCGCACCACGCAGTGAATGAAAGCAAGAAAGGTTGATTGAGCATTCAATTCATTAGGTAAAAACCCTTAGGCAAGAACATGTATTCCTAAGGGTTTTTTGATTTTGAACAGTAATAAAAAATTGCTGGAAGTGTTGGTTTTCAGAGGTTTTCATATAAAAGTCTTGATTAATTGGTTAATTGACTTAGAATTTGAACAAAATAGGGGTTAACGCGTGTTAAAAATCAGGTTTATAAACCAGCCCACACAAATATGAAATCGAGCACTCCTTTATCCTTTCTGGAAGATGTTAAAAAGAGCGAGATTCCTTGTGGCCTTTTATTGAAAATTATTTGCACATGAAAATAGGCATTGTTTGCTACCCGACCTTTGGAGGTAGTGGAGTAGTAGCGACAGAATTAGGTAAAGGTCTTGCGAAAATTGGTCATGAGGTTCATTTCATTACCTATAAGCAACCTACCCGATTAGACTTTTTTAGCGAAAATCTATACTACCATGAGGTGGATATAAAAAGTTATCCTCTTTTTGAACATGCTCCCTATGAGCTGGCTCTAGCTAGTAAAATGGTTAGTGTAGTTAAGTACGAAAAATTGGATTTGCTCCACGTTCATTACGCTATTCCTCATGCATCTGCTGCATACATGGCTAAGCAAATTCTGAAAACTCAAGGAATTCAAATTCCTGTAGTGACTACCCTTCACGGTACAGATATTACTTTGGTGGGTAAAGATCCAAGCTATGAGCCGGTTGTTACCTTCAGTATCAATCAATCCGATGGAGTTACAGCCGTTTCTGAAGACTTAAGGAAGGAAACTTATGCTTTTTTTGATATACAGCGTGAGATTGAAGTCATTCCAAACTTTATTGATTTGGAACGCTTCAAACGACAAAAGAAGGAGCATTTCAAATTGGCAATTTGTCCAAATGGTGAAAAACTTTTGGTGCACACCTCCAACTTTAGAAAAGTAAAGCGAGTCGAGGATGTCATTAGAGTATTTTATGAAGTCAGAAAAGAAATTCCAGCCAAATTATTATTGGTAGGAGACGGTCCTGAAAGAGATAAGATGGAGCGGCTTTGTCGAGAATTGGGTACCTGCGATGATGTCCGTTTTCTTGGAAAGTTAGATGCAGTAGAAGAAGTACTTTCTGTTGCGGATTTATTTTTGATGCCATCTGAGAAGGAAAGTTTTGGACTGGCAGCATTAGAGGCAATGGCATGCGAAGTGCCTATTCTTTCCTCAAATGCAGGAGGGATTCCAGAACTAAACGTGGATGGAGTCACCGGTTTTGTTTCAGAGATTGGAGATATCAAGTATATGAAGGAAAAAGCGCTCTTTATTTTAGATGATGCAAACCTTCCTACCTTCAAAAAAAATGCCTTGGCAAGAGCTCAGGAATTTGATATTTCCAATATTCTACCACATTATGTTGCATATTATCAAAAGACTATCGAATCAACAATGGCACAGATTTGATTAAAAACTGATTATTGTCATTAATTTTTCAGTGACAAAAGGCCGTTTTGAATTATCTTTGCATGTAGGTTCTTAATTGGATCTCAGAATTTTAGTAAAATTAGAATTAGTAGCGTATGAAAAAGATTGGAAGATTGGATAAGCCGGACAACTTTGGCACAGCCCAGATGTTCACCAACCCTATTCTTGAGAGGTTAACCCGGACACCGATTTGGATGCCAATTGCCATATTTATCCTTTTGGGCGGTGTTTCTATATATTTTGGTATTGAGAAAACATCTGTAAGCATTGGAACAGCAGTCGTGTTATTTATAGTTGGCTATATTGGCTTCACTTTAGTGGAATATATGATGCACAAGCATTTTTTCCACATGGAGCCGAATACCCCTATCAAAGATAAATTGCAATACACTGTACATGGCGTTCACCATGATTATCCTAAGGATAAGTACAGACTGGCAATGCCTCCATTTGTGAGTGCTGCCTATGCAGCTATACTTTATCTTATATTTAAATTGACCATGGGAGATTTCGCTTACTACTTCTTGCCAGGTTTTCTGTTAGGATATGCATTATATCTTGGCATTCACTATTTGGTGCATGCTATGCAGCCACCAAAAAATTTTATGAAAGTAC
Organism: Algoriphagus sp. 10J20-15; assembly: GCF_055809615.1. Taxonomy (NCBI): domain Bacteria; kingdom Pseudomonadati; phylum Bacteroidota; class Cytophagia; order Cytophagales; family Cyclobacteriaceae; genus Algoriphagus; species Algoriphagus sp. 10J20-15. Next base: position 215,349 of record NZ_JBVVUG010000048.1, on the reverse strand, counting down.
TTTGGGTACACCACGCTATTCATCATTATAAAGATCCAGATGTAGCATTTGGAGTGAGTACGCCATTATGGGATTATATACTAGGTACTATCCCTAAGAAAGATTAATAATCATAAACCTCTCAAATTTGAGAGGTTTTTTCTTTACGAGTTATGACGAAAGTTTCGATTATAGGATTAGGATGGATTGGCTTACCGCTAGCTCATTTGCTTCAAAAAGCGGGTCATTCTGTCATAGGAAGTACTACGAGTGAAGAAAAGCAGAGGGAGATTCAGGATCAAGGAGTACAGGCTATTCAATTCGCCCTTGTACCTTTTCCTCAAGGCAAAGCTTTTCAGCAACTGTTCACCAGCGAAGTGCTTGTCATTAATATTCCTCCTAAATCACGTACTACTGACGGTAAATTTTATTTAGAGCAAATGAAATACCTGCGGACTATGATAGATCAAGCAGGAATTCAAAAAGTACTTTTCGTTTCAAGTTCAGGCGTTTACCCAAGTGAATCTAGAGAAGACCCGTATAAGGAGGGGGAAGAGCTTACCGCAAAAACGACAGGAAATTTAACCCTGTTGAAAGGGGAGCAAACATTTAAGAATGCGACTGAGCTGACTATTGTTAGGTTTGGTGGGTTGATTGGCGATGATAGAATTCCTGGCAAATATGTGGCAGGTAAAGAAAATGTAGCCGGGCATACGCGTGTAAACTTCATCTATAGAAGTGATGCTGCTAGAATGCTTGCTTGGATAATAGAAAAAGAACTTTGGAATGAAACCTACAATGGTGTTGCGCCTGTGCATACAGTAAGAAAAGAAATCTATGACCAAAATGTACGTGAATTGGGTTTTGAGCCTCCGAGCAGTTACCAAAATGCTTCTGAAAGTATAGATCGCCTTGTGTCAGGAGAAAAAATACTACAAACAGGTTTCGAGTTTGATTTTCCAAACCCTCTTCACTTCCCTTATTTTAAAACCAACTAATGTAGTTTTGCTCCATTTGGTACCTGCCTTTCCACTGAGGTCAATACAATATTTCCCTCCTCGTCACTGAATCCGGTGATCAGGATTTCTGACATAAAATCAGCAATCTGTCTAGGTGCAAAGTTGCACACACAAACCACTTGTCGCCCTATTAAGTCTTCTGGTGTATAATGAACCGTGACTTGTGCTGAGGATTTTTTAACACCAAGTTGCTCACCTAAGTCTACCCAAATTTTAAAGGCAGGTTTTTTAGCTTTTTCAAACTGTTCTACCCGCAGAATTGTTCCGACGCGTAATTCTATTTTGTCAAAATCTTTGAACATCAATCGTTTGCATAGTTAATTTTTTTCCTAATTTTATGAGCCCTTTACAAAACCTTTTGTTAAAGAAAAAGGTTACATTAGCCGTATATGATCTTAAAAACTGTTTTTTCCATTAAAAATTTAACCGTTTTCGGCATCGCTGCATTTGGTTTATGCCTCTGGGCTGGCGATTCCATGGCTCAAAGCGAACGGGAGAAATCAGAAATTGAGCGTGAGAAGCCAATTACTAAGCCATTGTCAGAAAATCACTCGGATCAAGTTGATATACCATTGCAAGACAACTTTTCTCCTGCTTCAACTGCTCCTACTCCTATTGTAAAAACAGTTTCTCCGAAAAAAGCAGAAAATCAAGTAAGTGGTGAAGGTAAAAAAGTCGAACCTACACCTTCGACATTATCCTTCAATATTTTTCTTTATATCGTAGATAAATTCAAGGCTGACTAATCAGCCTTTTTTCAAGAAATCTTCTAAATCTTGGATACTTATCATTCCTTCAGAATAGGCTCTTCCAAATACAATCGCTGAGACTCCCATGTCTCTAAGCCTTCTGAAGTCATCGATTCCTCTTACTCCTCCGCTTGCTGCCAAATTAATCTGTGGAAATTTGTCCAATACACTTTGAAAGAGTGCAAAGTTGGGCCCCTCCATTACCCCATCTCTAGTTATGTCTGAGCATTTCAGATATTTTAGCCCTCTTTCATAAAAGAAATTAATGTGATCGAATAGGTCAATTTCCGTTTTTTTCAGCCATCCTCTGATTTTTATTTTATTATCAATAGGATTGGTATCGGCTGCCAGATTTACTTTTTCCCTCCCATAGCTAAGTAAAAATTGGGCAAAGCGCTCCGGGTGATTTGCCGCCATAGAACTCACGGTAATGGTATTGGCACCGAATTCGAAGCATTTAATCACATCACCATGAGTGGAGATTCCGCCTGTAAAATCCACTTTCAGATTTGTATATCCTACAATAGCTTCCAAGATATGGTAGTTTTTTGGCTCTCCTCTACGTGCGCCATCCAAATCAACCAAGTGCACTCTCTGAATCCCTATAGATTCAAAGGCTTGTGCAATCTCCAGAGGATTATTGGAAATTACTTCTTCAGTAGAAAAATCGCCTCTTTTAAGTCGGACACATTTTCCATTAATAAGCCATATGGAAGGGATAATTTCAAACATCTTATAATTATTCAGGTTTATGGGTACTACGATTTAGCCTAAAGATAGTACGGACTGGCACTTTTCAGCTTACCTAATATGCAAATCTTTTAGGATAAGTCTACTTTGTAAGACTAACTATACTCAATAAAAGGGAAGTTAATACTTCAATTTAGCAATTTTCCCTTGTGCTCCAGATGCCCAAACTGAGCCATCTGCATGCCCCATTTTTACTGCATGAAAACCTTCGTCGGAAAATTTCTGCCAGGTAATACCAGCATCCTTAGAGAAGTCCGAACCGCCCGGTCCTACGGCTATCAGCCATTTCTGCATTGGAAAGTACACAACACCAGATCGGTATCCTCCAGGTTCCTGCTCTGGAATTACCCACTCTTTTGTATTGGAAACAAAAATCCCGGATACTTCTTGTTGTAAATCCTCTTTCAAATAATCTCCGCCCACTCCTACTATTTCACTCCCTCCAATGCTAGTAATCGAAAAAATCCCCTGAGAGGACTCTCCCTGAACAAATGGACTTGTAAACTTCTCCCATGTTCCGCCCAAATTATTCGAATAATGTAGATTGGACTCAGTGCCGCCTGTGCCTATCCATAGCTGGTTTCCTTCGGCCAAAAGTGAGGTTGCGCTGGCCGCAAAAGCCGCTTCTCCTTCCGCAGCTCCAGGCAATGAATCCAGTGGATACCAAGTATCTCCTTGATTTGCTGTTTGCAGGATAGTCCACTTTCCTTCGCTGGGATCACCAATCACAAATCCCCTGGTTTCTGAAGAAAAACTAATTCCATCCAAGAAAGCCAACTCATTTTCCTGATGCTTTAATTCCCAAGTTTCACCTCCATCTATTGTCTTGTAAATCACGGCTGGCTGACCTGCCGAAACAGCAACGGCCGTCAGCGCATCAAAAGCATGAATGGATCTAAAATCTACCGTGTCCAGTCCGGCTATAACGCCATGCTGCCAGGTTTTGCCACCATCTAAGGTGCGCAGCCAAGTTCCATTGCTACCACTTGCCCACGCGATATCCCCTGTGAGTGGAGCTAGCCCTCGTAGGGAGGATTGGATTGGAGTTTCCAAAATATCCCATCCAGTGGGCATTTCAGCTAGGTTTTCCTCAGATTTTTTGCAGGAAAAAAGCGCTATCAATAATGATAGCGCCAATAATTTACTTTTAATCATTTTATTCTAAAATCAGACTACATCAACTTTTCTATAGGCTTGGATCAATGCTTTTTCACCTTCTATTCCAGGAGAGGCATTTCCATGCTCCATACCCATCACACCTTTGAAACCTTTTTCATGGATGTATTTGAATACATTGCTATAATTGATTTCTCCGGTTCCTGGTTCCTTCTGCCGCTGGATTATCTCCAATTTGTATATAAGCAATTTCTTCCCAGGCTTTTTCCATAGTAGCTATTAGGTTTCCTTCATTACGCTGCATATGGTAAATATCATAAAGGATTTTGCAAGCAGGGCTATCCACACCTTTGCAGATCATATATGACTGATCAGCATGACGTAAGAAAAGATCCGGGTTGTCGCTCAAAGGCTCCATGACCATAACTAATCCATGTGGCTCCAGTACCTCAGCTCCACGCTTAAAAGCTTCAATTACATTGCCTGTTTGCACTCCTATAGGGAGATTTCTCTCAAAATATCCAGGAACGACAGTCATCCATTTTGCGCCTACGCGCTTGGCTACTTCTACAGATTTTTTACACGTATTGACAAAGGTGTCTATGAATTCCTGCTTACCTGTTGTGAGAGAAACTTTCCAGTTATCTCCACCTTCTATCACAAAAACTCCCATTCTCATACCAAGTGATTCCAGTGTTTTGCCAATCAAAGCTTGCTCTTCTTCTGATCTACGAAGCATTCCATTGTCTTCCAAAGATCTAAAACCTCAGATCCGCCATGAATTTCAATTCATCGACAATCCCTCCTGGAGCAGAATTCTCGAAACATTCCGAAATGTGGTGCAAAATCCATATTGAAGGTTGGCTCTGCATTTCCAGCAGCAAAGGAGGGCAGACTCATAGCTCCAGAAACACCCAATAGGGTGCTTCCAAGGCCTACTTTTTTTATAAATCCTCTTCTTTCCATTATTAGATTACTTTGGTTTTACCAGGAATGGCATGAGGATAAAACATGTCTTCCCCAGGCAACACCTTAGGCATTGCATCCCATGCTAGTGTATCTGGCATCAAGTCAATTTGTCCATTCAATGCTTCATCGAATGTTAGTGGCTTGCCTGAGTCAGTTGCATATCTACCCATTATTGCAGTCATGGTACTATTTGCAGCATTTTGCGCATCTGCAAATTTGTATTCCCCAGCAAACAAAGCTGCCCATAGTTGGTCATGCTCAACTTGGTATGGGTTAGGCTGATTTTTTCGGTCATGTTCATACAGCATATTGCCTTTCCAATCTTTCAATATACCATAGTTTCCAGCACTTAAATAAGCTGTTCCTTTGGTACCTTGGAAGCTTTCATCCACACGGTTTTGAGCACCCGGGAAGTGACGGCACTCACTGTGAATCACAGTTCCATCAGCATAGGTGTAAGTCAATACGTGGTGATCAAAGATTTCTCCGTTTTCCTTACCTGTACGAATCAATCTTCCGCCGGTACCTTCAGCTTTCACTGGTGGCCCTTGCTTCACCCAGTTGGCCACATCGATGTTGTGCACGTGTTGCTCATTAATATGGTCTCCGCAAAGCCAGTTGAAATAATACCAGTTTCTCATTTGGTATTCCATCTCAGTTTGACCTGGCTGCCGCTCTCTCACCCATACACCACCATCATTCCAATACACTTGACCGTTGATGATATCGCCAATGTCACCATTATGGATACGTTTAATAGTTTCAATGTAATTTGCTTGATAGTGTCTTTGAAGACCAACTACCACATTTAGTTTTTTTGCTTTTGCTTCTTCTGCTGCTTTCAAAACTTTACGGATACCGACAGCATCAACAGCAACAGGCTTCTCCATGAAGATTTGCTTACCCTGTTTCACAGCCTCTTCGAAATGCATAGGACGGAAGCCTGGAGGAGTAGCAAGAATGACTACATCTGCGAGCGCCATCGCATCTTTATATGCGTCAAAACCGACAAATTTCGTTTCTTCAGTTACTGCAAGTTTGTCCGCATATTTTTCACTCAAAGCTTTGAATGCATTATCCAAGCGATCTCTGAAGGCATCTGCCATAGCGACTACTTTGATGTTGTGTCCAGTGGCTAAAGCTTGAAAAGTAGCGCCGCAGGTACCACGTCCACCGCAGCCAATTAAAGCAACTTTCAATTCATTCACAGGAGCAGCATAGGCTCCTGGCAAAGCAAAAGGAGTAGTCATCAATCCGCCAGTTACCAAAGCAGAGATTTTGATGAAATCCCTACGTGAATTTTCGATTTTCATAAGTATAGGTATTAAGGGTTAATAATCAGTTATAGGTGCGGCTTGATAATAAGCCATAATTTCTTCCGGACTTGGTGGGATTTGCGGCCTTACCAATCTCAATCCTAGGAATGGTGCTTCGGGAAACCACCATTGACTTTTAGGGATTTGAGGATCAATTCTCTTCCAATCTGGGGAACTCACAAATCGTTTAGTAGAGCTTATTTCAGCAGTTTCTGTATCATAAGAACCTCCACGTACTACTCTAGGATAGAGCTCAGTAGATGGGTTAGTAGGATTCTCAGATGGCGATTGAGCATAGAAGTCAGGCTCGTATTGATCGGAGGTCCATTCGAGCACATTTCCATAGATATCGTAGAGTCCCCACGGGTTAGGTTTTTTCTCTCCAATAGGATGTGTTATCTCTTCAGAATTCTCTTTAACCCATGCATAGTCTCCTAATTGAGAAGGGTCATCGCCAAAAAAGAATCGGGTCTTTGATCCAGCCTTTGCAGCGTATTCCCATTCTGCTTCTGTAGGAAGCCTGTAGAAAATACCAGTTTTCAAATACAGCCAGTGGCAAAATTGAATTGCTCCGTACTGCGTCATTCCAATTGCAGGCTTTCCTTCTTTTCCCATACCAAAAGTCATATCCAAATACGGCATACTTGGCCTAGTCAGTCCATCTACCACTTCTCCGATTGGACCCTCAGAAACGGCTAACTCGTAATTTTTATCTAAGAAAAGCTCAAAGGCATCCCAAGTCACTTCATGAGTTCCCATCCAAAAAGGAGCGATTTTCACTTCATGAACTGGCTTTTCATCTGGAGAACTTTCGGATCCCATCATGAAGGTTCCTTCAGGTATGGGGGTCATTTGGAATGTAACTTCTGTGCCAGGGATTTTCTGGGTGTAAGATTCAAAATTGGCATGATTCACATCAAAGCTCATAAGCATCAATGCACCAATTACAAGGGGTTTTGGGTTTGTTTTAAACATGTTTAAAGAAAAAGTCTTTAGCACTAAATATAATAGTATAGGGGTTCTAATTTAATTTGTTTTTGATGGATGGAGCGAATAAATGCTGACTTTGGATTCATCCAAATAAATCATTATCAGGCTTTTGTCTGCTATTATTTTCCTTACATTTCCGGTTAAATCTAATCCGCTTTTAGATTTATCTACCTTGGTAAAGTGTCCTTTTCCATTGCCTAGCAAAACTAGACCTTGACTTGCATCATATTTACCAAAATATAATTTGCCATACCCCGTATTTCCTCCCAGAATCATATCCAGGTTACCATCTCCATTGACATCAACAGCCTCTGAGGCATATACAGGCGAGAATTGAGCTTGTATGGGAAGTTCTTTCGCTACAAATTTTCCTGTTTCATTTTTGGTAAAATAGCTTGTCTCTAATCGATTGATAAAGATTGAATTGGAGTTTCTTCGTTCTTCAGCTGTATAAAGCTCACTCATTTTAACATTAGCAAAAGACTTGAAATCCAAGTATCTCTTTTTAAGAAAAAGTACCTGACCAAGAATTTCGTCACGGCTTGCAGCTGGGTATCTTTCTCCCTGTACATAGTACCCCAGAAATGCATCAATTGATCCGTTTCCATCAAAGTCCTTGTATAAAATCTCTGCAGGCTCTGAACTGCTTGCTTTGATTTGAGTATTAGTGCCCAGATTACCCGCCAATATTTCTACCATTCCGTCGCCATCCCAATCTGCTAGGGTCAGATTATTCCAGAATCCAAATTCATGCTTTTCGAAGTAGTTCAATGTTGTTTCTTTCCATTGGTTATCTTGGAAGGAAAATATCTGAATTGGCATTGCCTCCCCTAATACGATTAACTCAGGCTTACCATCTTGATCGAGATCTGCCAAACCAGAGTCAGTTAACATTCCTAAATTGACAAATGTAGGTGCGAGCTGCTTAGTTTGATCGCTGAAGTTTCCGCTGCCGTCATTGACCCAGATTCTTCCGCCAAACGAGGTTGGAAACTGACCTGGATTTATTCTAGCGCCTACAAATAAATCGGGAGTTCCATCAAAATTAAGGTCTGCAACTTGTACGGTGCCTGTAGGGAATGATTCAGTGGGGATTGCTTCTGAGGCTAAAGAAAAATTGCCCTTACCATCATTTAGGTATAGTCGATCACGCAGAGCTTCGTCTCCTACATTAAAATCATATACTCCTCCGCTGCCAACAAATAAGTCTAAATTGCCGTCACCATTCGCATCAAAGGCGATTGCGTCAGTATCCTCAGCTTTTGAAGCTGAAGCAAATACACTAGAATTCTGTTTTGCAAATGATCCATTGGCATTCTGTACATAGAATGAAGCGGTGGCATTAGAGGCTGCTCCTACGAAAAGGTCTTCTTTCCCGTCACCGCTAAAATCTGCGAAAACCATGGCCTTTCCATTTCCAGAAACAGGGTTAATCAGAAGTGGTTGTCTTTTGTAATCATTAAAATTTCGTCCGACTTCGGTGTTCAATTCGTTTTTTTGCTTGAGGTAGGTATCATAAGATTTCGGCCTAATGGAAGGAGTAGAAATGGCATCACTTGCGCTTAATTCCAATGTTTGATTTACACCAACCTTATACTGCTTAGTCATTTTTCCGCCAGGCCAGCTCACTTGAATAGAATCTATCTCGGTAATTTTGCCTAAGCCAAAATGAAGAGTAGTAGAAATTGAGGACTGGTATCCTCGGTAAGGATTTTGTTCCAATACCTGAACTGTACTGCCTGTAAATAACTCAACTTTAGCTCCAACTGCTGAGGAATTGGTCTCTGATCCTGAAAGTTTAAGATTTAGATAATTTGCTTCTTTCAATTGACTTGCTTGATTTTCAAAAATATAAGCAGGTGAATTGATGTTGTTGATAATAAGATCAAGGTCGCCATCATTGTCAAGATCGCTGTATGCTGCTCCGCTACTGTTTGCAGCATGATTGATTCCCCAAGTATCGGTTTGGTTTTGGAAAGCCAGCTTACCTGTGTTTTGGAAAATGTAATTAGTCAAATTGGAGGATGGCATGGTTTTGACCATATTCAGTAAGTCCTCGCGCTTTAATTTCCCTCCTGATGTACGTACATAATTGTCCATGTACTTCAAAAAGTCCTGCTTGTTGTAGTCTCTCAGGTAGCCGTTGGTAATGAATAGATCTTTCCAGCCGTCATTGTCAAAATCAGCAAAGAGAGATGACCAGCTCCAGTCGGTATTGGACACGCCGGCCAGCTGTCCTATTTCTTGGAATGTACCATCGCCAGAATTTACATGAAGCATATTTCTCATGTATTGGTGATGAAATCCCTTGTTTACATTCAGTTCAAAAAGCTCAAAATTATCCGGAGCAAGAAGTAGCTTTTGTCTTTCATTTCCCTCTGGTAGCATGTCCAACGTAAAAATATCTGGCAAGCCATCGTTATTGAAATCTGCTATGTCATTTCCCATGGAGAAATGCGAAGTATGCCCTAATCGGGCTAGAATCTCATCGGTGAAGGTACCGTCCTTTTGATTGATGTATAGGTAATCCGGCATGGAGTAATCATTCCCTATGTAGATATCCGGCCAGCCATCTTGGTTAATATCGGATATTGCGACTCCTAAACCATAGGAAAGGCTTGAGCTTGAAATGCCTGCATCTAATGTGACTTCGGAGAACTTTCCATTTTTATTTTCAAAAAGCTGTGGTCCTGCTTCGTGTTTTTCTTTAAGTAATACTTTAGTGAGATTCACATCCTGATTTTGGATGGATTTGGTGTTATGGTTTAAGATGAATAGGTCAAGATCTCCATCCAGATCATAGTCAAAAAAGCTGGCTGATGTGCTAGGCGCATTGGAAGCTACGCCATATTCCTCTGCCATTTCTTTAAAAAGAGGAATGCCATTTTGGTCATTACCTTGATTCACAAAAAGTTCGTTCGTACGTTTCTCAGTTGGTAAATTCCCAGAGTAGCACTGATAAATGTCTAATTTCTTATCGCCGTTTATGTCGACGAAGACGACTCCCGTCTTCCAGGGACCTGATCTTCCGGTAGCTCCTGAGGCTTGGGCCGTTTCTTTTAAATTTGAGATTACCTTGGTTTAGGTATAGTTGATTGCCACTGACATTGGCAGAAAAATAAATATCCTCCAAGCCATCACCATTTAGATCGCCCACTGCTACGCCACCTCCATTGTATAGGTACTCGTACATGAGGACATTGAGGTTTAAGTTCTCTTCTATTCTGTTTGAGAAGGTAACTCCGCTTTGTTCTGGAGTCAATAAGTTAAAGAGAGGTGTGGTATTAGAAGTTGAGGAATTATCAGCTTGGTTGGCCTGGTCTGTTTCAGTGCAAGACGCCATCAATACACTGAAAGCCAAAGCTGTTATGAGATTTCTTTTAGTCATAATCTAAAATAATCTAAGCCACCCCAATGGAATGGCTTAGATCAAATTTATAAGAATACTTACTTTATTCTATTCCAGGATTCTGGATAAGGGCACCATTCCTGTTAATCTCATCTCTGTGGATTGGTACAAAATACATTTTGTCTAGCCAAGTTCTATTTTCTTTTCCAGGGTCAATAGGAAGAACTTTGTAAACGTAATTGTAAAAATCCGTGTCATAACGATAGGTTGAAAGCGTCTTACCTGGTTTAAGTGTACCAGTGATATTGATAATATTCGCTTTGCGACCTAAGGTTTCCTCTGCAATCATCCAGCGACGAGTATCATGATATCTTTGCTCTTCATAAGACATCTCAATTCTTCGCTCATTAATGTAGCGAGCCATCAATGCATCACCAGATTCAGTAATTGCAGGTTGCCCTACACGGAATCTGATTTTATTCAACCACATTCTAGCTTCGTCTTCTTGACCAAGTTCTATGGAAGCCTCTACATAGTTCAACACTGCTTCAGTGTATCTTAAGATAGGCCAAGGAACTTCTTGCCAAGTATTCTGATCTACAATTGCTGGATCTGCATCAACAAATTTTCTGGTATAATAGCCAGTGTAACTACCATTCCAGTCTTCAATAGGACTGTTTCTAGTATCCAATCCAAAATGAGTCACTTTAGCTCCAGAACCATCAATTACTTCATATGTACCTGATTGGATTTGTCCTAAAGGATCTCTGGATTGATTAGCAGAAGATCTAGGCTTCCATTGAGCTCCATCATATAGGATGGACGCATAGAAACGTGCGTCTCTATTTTCATAAGGTGCAGATGCATGTTCAGGATTTGACCAGTCAAACTTTGTACCATCCATCATCTCATAATCATCAACAAGCAATTGAACAGGACTATTACCAGCCCAGTTATTGTAGCCATTTGGTCCATTAAAAAGACCCTGACGCCCACCATTCTCTTGCTTCATGTTAATAAAATATCTACCGAGAATTATTTCATTTTCGCCACCATTTCTTGCCATGGCATTGTTGATATAATTCTGGATACCTTCTTCATGCGATACTGGTTCAGTAAAACCCAAATTATTTCCGCTGGCCATATCCAATACAGCTTTCGCTGCATTCTGGGCTTTCTGCCATCTTTCGGTTCTATTTCCGCTAGGATAAGCAACAAGATCAAGGTTTGGATAGGAAGCCAATAGCGAAGAATTAGCTGCTGCAGTAGGACCATCATGTAGATCACTAGCCGCATATAGTAAGACTCTTGACTTTAGTGCCAATGCTGCAAGCTGAGATGCGCGGCCAGCCACCTTAGGCTTGCCTTCTAATAAAGCAGCTGCTTCAGTTAGATCTTTTTCAATAAAGCTAATAGTCTCGTCCCATGTTGCTCTTGCAATTTCATAGGACTCTTCACCAAGACCATAAGGTCTATCTACAATAGGAACACCACCATAGTATCTGGCGAGTTGCTGGTAGTAATAAGCTCTCATGAACTTAGCTTCACCAAGAAGCTTATCTACTATGCCACCATCGTTAGAAAACTGAGGATCTGATAGGTTCTCGATTGCAATATTTGCTCTACGAATGTAGCTATACATGTTACCCCAGCTGTAGGTATTGTTTACCCAGCCTAAATCAGCAGAGTTAACTCTAGCTTCAGTGATGGTAGTTATACCTCGTCCAGGGTGTGTAAAAATTGCCTCATCTGTTAGGGAAGCAAGTCTTTGCTCGTCAAACCCACCATTTCCAAATCCTTGGTAGATTCCTATTACAAATGCCTCTGCCAAGGCAGGGTCAGTCCATACCGCCGATTGAGAAATTTCCCCAAGCGGTTCTGTATTTAGAAAATCACTGTTACAGCTGGCAATTGTTAAGCTTGCTGCAATCAGAATTACTAATTGTTTAATATTTCTTTTCATTATTTTGGGTTATTTAAAATGAAACAGAAAGACCTGTATTGATTACTCTTGCTTGAGGATAATACTGTCCTGTAGAAGCATCTGACTCTGGATCATACACTTTCGTCTTACTCCAGGTGATTAAGTTCAGTCCATTTACATATAAACGAGCATTTTTGATTCCTATTTTCTCTGTAAGAGTAGCAGGAATATTATAGCCTATCTCTACGTTTTTCAATCTCAAGTAGTCAGATGGTCTAAACCAATAATCATTACCTCCAGACCAATACTGATCATTTCTGTTGGCAAGTCTTGGCTCTGTGCTGCTTGGATTGTCGATTGTCCATCTTCCATCATAGATATCGGATAGGTAGTTACCAATGTTTCCAGACTCACCAGCGCTTATATACTGTCTTGCTCCTAAAGAGCCTTGGAATAGAATCGCTAGATCAAAGCCTTTCCAGTTTGCTCCTAAGTTAATTCCACCTTGAAACAGTGGGATTGTATTATTATCCAATCGTACTCTATCATCAGGAGTAATTTTTCCATCACCATTGTAATCCTTATATTTCATATCACCCGGTCTTAGATTGCCTGTGATAGCAGAATAATCTAAAGTCTCCGAATCAATGGATTGCTGATCTGGGAAGACACCATCGTACTGATAAACTAGGGCTGTGCCCATGGGTCTGCCAGTGGATTGTTGCCACTCAGGCGCTCCTGGAGACTCATCCCAGAACAAAATTGAATTCTTAGCATAGCCTCCATTTACACTTGCAGTATACTGGAACTCACCTTTTCCTCCTCTAATACCCAGATTCAAGTCAAATCCTTTGTTTTCCACTTCTCCAATATTCTCAGCAGGTAAAGAAAGACCTGTTGTCTGAGGGACGGATGCATTTCTCTGCCAAAGGATATTCGTACGCTTGTTGTAGAACAAATCAAACTCGAAGAATATTTTTCCTTGAAGGAACTGACCTTCAAAACCTAAGTTAGAGTTGTTAGCTACTTCCCAAGTAATTGCTTGGTTAGGAACTCTTGTTTCATAGAGAGTTTTAGTTTCAGCACCACCAACTATATAAGAGCTAAAGCCATAAGTTGACAAGAATTGATATTCACCAATCTGATCGTTTCCTAGCTGACCCCAAGAACCTCTAACCTTGAAGAAATCAAAGGTTTTTCCTAGAGAATTTTTCCAGAAATTTTCTTCAGAAACAACCCATCCGAGCATTAAGCCAGGAAAGAAACCAAATCGGGTGTCTTCAGGGAAGATGTACGAACCATCATATCTCCAAAGAAACTCGGCTAGATACTTTTCCTTGTAGTTATATGCCACTCTACCGAAGTAGTTCAGACGTGCTCTATTGAAAGCTCCGCCACTATTATCTTTTTGAAGATCGCCACCAGCAAATAGTTGATCAATTGCTGTGGAGATGAAGAACCTTCTGTAAGCACTGAAGTTATTTCCTTCAATTGTTTCGCGGTTCACACCAGCAACCAAATTAATGGTATGCACGTCATTAAAAGTCTTATCGTAATTCAAGACACCTCCTAAAAGGATATTCAGTTGATTTGAATTAGACTCATTTAGATTTGGCTCAGCTGGACCTCTTTTACTCGGAACCAATACTGGAGTTACGCCATCTGCCTCGAAGCCATTTCCTTTTTGGTACAAAGTCCAAGGAATTTGCCATCTTTTAGTGGTCTGTATATATTTATCAATGGCTGCAGTACCAGTAAATTTCAATCCTTCAACTCCAGGAATTTTGATTTCCAAGGTACCCGTGGTCTGAATATAATCACGCTTATCATTATCATATCCAGTTTGGTTAGTAGTAATCACCACTGGGTTTTGACCATTTTCAATATCTGGTCCTGGTTTGCCATTTGGCCAGTAAGCAGGCTGATTTGGCTTACCTCTCATTTGCATACGGAAGATCGCTCCGGCCCCTACAGTAGGGAAAAACCTAAATTCCTCTCTAGCTAAGATTCCCAAACCAACTTTCATATACTTATTGATATTAGCATCTAGGTTGATACGGAAATCATATTGCTTGTAGCCGGTAGCGGCATCTTTATAGTATGCATCTTGATTTTGGTAGCCCAAAGAAGTCAAGTATTTAACATTTTCGCTACCACCTACCAACTGTAGATTGTATCTGCTTTGAGGAGACCAATTTTTAAGTGTTTCACCATACCAATCGGTGTTAGGATAATTCCATGGGTCAGTACCGTTTCTATACAACTCTAATTCATCAGGCGAATAAGGAGCAGTTCTTACCTGACCATTTGGTCTGGTGTATTCTCCATTTTGCTTATAAGCTTGATTTGCAGCTGCCCACTCACTCGTTGGGAGTTCGTAGATATTGATTTCATTCAATGCATTAGCATACTCAGCAGCATTTAATAGCCCTGGAAGTAATGCTGGCTGAGCAAATCCCTGGTTTACTTGGAATGTCAATTCTGGAGCACCAGTAGTACCTCTCTTGGTTGTTACTAGAATTACACCATTTGCTGCTCTTGATCCGTAGATCGCCGCGGATGCATCCTTCAATACGGAGATATTCTCGATGTCATTTGGATTCAAGCGCTCCAAACCACCAGCTCTTGCTGGAATACCATCGATTACTACCAAGGCATTGTTGTTACCTAAGGTATTGGAACCACGAATTCTAATGCCTGATCCATCATAACCTGCTTCACCGCTTCTGTTTACAGCTACCACACCAGCCATACGACCAGCGATTGAGTTAGATAAGTTCATGGCAGGAGATTTCACGAGCTCCTTACCTTTTACCGTGGCTACTGAACCTGTAATAGTTTCCTTTTTCTGCTCACCATAACCTACCACGATAACCTCTTCCAAGGATTTTGTGTCAGGCATCAAGGTTAGATCAAAAGTAGATCTGTCTCCTACGGGAACTTCCATATTGGTGAAACCAATAAAAGATAAAACCAGAATATCAGAAGGACCTGATACAGTAAGAGTGAATTTACCGTCAATATCAGTGACGGTACCGTTTGTTGTGCCTTTGACAAGAACAGAGGCACCAGGCAGAGGTAAATTATCCTCTCCTGAAATTACCACACCAGACACCTCCCGGGTCTGTGCGAATGCAGTGCTAAGTAGCCCTAGACAAAAAATGATTGTCAGACTAAATAGCTTTAAATGAGTAAAGTTTCTCATTGGCATAGGGGTTTATTATTAATTAATAAAATTTAACAATTCAATTTCCGCCTATGCTTTGGCAAAAGCAAGCTGTTTTTTGCTAATAATTGACTGAATTTTGACTCAATTGGGCCTCAACTATAGTCTTAACAGCTCAATATTGTGTTATTTGGTGAAAAGTTGTATAATAGCTATATGTCAACTGAAAGACATAATGCTAGCCACCCCCTAAAAATAGCCCTGGATTAGGATGCAATCGATTTCTAAAAGTGATTTCTACAATCGGTTGACTACAGCTTTTTTAGGAATTTTTAAAGACCACATTCCTCTCAATTGTCCCAGTCCAAAACCTCTTGCCAAATCATTCGGATAAAGAGAATCTATTTTATCTAAAAGCTCTACTTCTATATCATTCTTCACCTCGCCATGGCATGCCAAACAAAATTCCGAAGGGATAACAATTGCCTTAGTATAAAGTAAAATATCTCCGCCTTCAATTTTTTGAATATTCGGCTCATTTTCTCTGCTGTTTTCTACATTATATTGATATGCATCTAGGATTTGAGATTCCTCTGCTGTTGGCAGGTTAGCTTGATTCCTTGCACGGAAAGAAGTTCTACGGATTTGCACACCATATTTCTCACTTAGCTCGCTGACAATCGGCGCTGCATTTACATTACAAAAACTAATAGCACCTCCAAACCCTTTTTCTTCAACTGCTTTGTGTAGGCTGGACATTAATTGTTGTTGCGCTACGGTACTTATGGAGTCTCCCCAAATCAATGCTTCTTGCGTAATTTGGGCTTCTGAAAGTTTTTTTGCTTCCATTGAATTATTCACTTTGTCAAATACCTCTTTGGAAATACGCTCTCGAGGGCCACAGGAAACCAGAAAAACAATGGCCAAAAGAAAATATGGGAAATGCTTCATGAGATTGAGTAGTATAGGGAGATAAATTTACTAATCATTATTGGCTTTTTATTTAAGCTGCCAGAAACCCTCCAAGTTAATTCGTCCAAGTGGCAAGGATCACTTTGAGAAGACTTTAAATAACTTATTTTTGTTTTATTCAATTATGAAGATGCAAAAAATCGTAGGTCTGTTTTTTTTAGGGATGCTGCTTAGCACGCAGCTTTTTTCCCAAACTTGGGCCAGAATGCAAAGCTGGGGCCTTGACCTTGAAGCCATTATCTGGGTGGATGAAAATGTAGGGTACAGCGTTGGTGAAAACCTGATAATTAAAACAGCAGATGGCGGTACTACTTGGCAAGAATTGCAGGTAAGTTATGAGGGAAAACTTCTTGATGTAGCCTTTTGGGATGAAAGTACAGGAGTTGCAGTGGGAGAGAATGGCTTAATTCTGAAAACTCAAGACGCTGGAAATTCTTGGGCTTCAATTCCATCAGGAATTACACAATCCTTGAAAAATGTAGAAATAGCTTCTGAGAATAAAATACTCGCAATTTCCGAAGGGGGCCAAATTCTCGTCTCTAACAATAAAGGAGAAACTTGGGCACAGCAAACTTCTGGGACTACCCAGAGCTTGAATGACCTCAGCTTTGTCAATACTGACACTGCCTATATAGCCGGGGATCAGGGTGTGATTTTGAGAACATATAATGGAGGTAGCCAATGGTCCACATTGAATTCTGGCCTCTCCTCAAATCTACAAGGAATTGTTTTTTCCACACCTTTAATAGGCTATGCCGTCGGAGACGCTGGAATTATTCTGAAGACTTTGGATGGTGGAGAAAACTGGGTGCCTCAAAATTCGCCAGTAACCACTGATTTGAAGAAAGTCGCTATTAGCCCTTTAGATAATCGTATTGTTGCAATTGTAGGGGGTTCGGCCACCGCGCTCCGTTCTACTAATTCTGGAGCAACATTTGGAAAAGCAAATCTAGGCACCACGAACATCAGAAATGTCAAAGGTTTACATTTTAAGCCTGCTAGCAATCTAGTATATGCAGTTGGACAGGATGGCTACATGATTTCTTCAACTAATGCCGGAAGTAGCTATACCCAGCGACTGGCAGGTATCCGAAATGATTTCTCTGGAATTGATTTTAAAACAGATCGGGTAGGACACATTATCGGCCAGCAAGGTGCCGTTTATGTGACCTCCAATGGAGCCACCACTGTTGTTTCCAGACCAATTAATGAGCCTCTAGATTTGGTGGGATTAGATTACTGGAATAACTCTTTTGGCTATGTAGGGTCAAACGCAGGTAAAATATTCAGAACATCAAACAGCGGATCTACTTGGGTTCCTGTGCCAGCTCAAACTGCAGAAACCATTACTGGATTTTACCTATTCGCCCCCTCTGTTTTATATGTCACCGGTACCAATGGCTATATAGCCAGATCATTTGACTCCGGCGGAACTTGGGATGCAGCTGGAATTCAAACGAACACCACTGAAAACTTACGAGACGTTACTTATTTTGATTATCAGGTAGGGTTTGCCATGGGTGATAATGGGCAAATCAGCTGGACAAATGGAGGAAATACTTGGGAAAATCTTCCAAAGTTGACATCAGAAAATTTAAATGCGCTTTCAAAATTAGATTCTTCCACTGCCATAATAGTAGGCGATGCTGGGGTTATTCTCAAGTCTGAGGATATGGCAAAAACCTGGCGAAAGATTGATGTTCCCTATACTGAGAATTTCACTTCAGTAGACTTTTGGGATAAATACCTGGGATTTATATCAGGAGAAAATGGCTTGATTTTGCAGACAAAAGACGGAGGAGAATCTTGGATACAAATTCCAACAGGTACAGGTCGAAACCTTTCCGGAGTAAGTGTAGGAACTCCGACTGTTGCCTTTGCCGTGGGAGATGATGGGACAATTTTGAGGTATGAATGTATTCAACCTACCGATCTTTCGGAGATTATCGGAGAAGGTCAACTTTGCCAAACGATAGGGCAATATGCGATAACAGATGCTGCTATTCCCGGCGCCCAACTCGTCTGGCGTGTAGATGGAGGAGAAATTATTTCAGGTCAAGGTACCTCTGAGATAGAGGTGTTGTGGAATACACCTGGAAGAAATGGGGTATTTGTGAGCATGGAGAATTTTTGCGGAAATGGAAGTACATCTTCTCTGGAAGTTATTGTGTCTGCTAGTCCAACATCAACTATTCAGATATCAGGAAATGGCTCTGTTTGTATGGAAGATGTCGAGCTTTACTCTGTCCCAAATCAACCGGGTATAACTTATACATGGGAGATAAACGGAGGGGAAATTACTCAAGGGCAAGGTACTTCTCAAATTCATGTAAAATGGAATACTTCCGGAAGTCAAAGGATAGCTTTGATCCAAGAAAATCAATGTGGAAAGGCTGATCCAGTGGAAAAGCCTATAAGCGTAAATATTCCGCCAGAATCAGCCCGGAGAAATACAAGGTGAGATACAAACTGGGCTTTGGCAAGTAGAATATTCTGTTCCAATTCAGGAATCTGTAAATTTCAAATGGAGTATTTCAAATGAAGGAGGATCAATTCTGCAAGGGCAAGGAACTGAAAAAGTTACTGTCCTTTGGGAAAAGGAAGGAGATTTTCAGCTTAGTGTGACTCCTGAAAATGCATGCAATAATGGAGTAGCCAGAATCTTAAATGTCAATGTAAATGTGATTACTGCCTTGCCGGAGAAAGAGGATTTGAATGTAAACATTTTCCCAAATCCTTCTTCAGGAGCAATTAAAGTGCAATTGGGAGCTGGTAATTATAAGAGCATCCAAGTCATAAATGCCTTTGGACAAATCATCCAATCAATCGATTTAGCAAATGGCACAAAGGAAATCACGCTGGAAAATCTGCCTAGGGGAATGAATTTGATCCAGCTCCATACTGAATCAAGTGTAGTAATCAGGAAAGTGATTGTTAATTAATTGGGCTAAAGGCCGAAAATTATTGCTCTCCGCGAATGTTAACATATTGGAAAATATCCCCCACAGTGGAGTTTTTCACGAATGCTTTTTTCAAGATAGCCTCAGGGAAATATCCGGCTTTCTCCAATACATTCATGGATTGGCCATTGAAATCATAGACTTGAGCAAAGATTCGCTCAATGTCAAACTTCTCAAAAATGTACTTAGTGTAAAGTTTTACAGCTTCAGTAGCGATTCCCTTTCCCCAAAAAGGCTCACCTACCCAGAATCCTAATTCCATATTGGTGCGGAGCTCATCTTTCCCTCTATCTGATCCCACTGATCCAGCTAGCCTTCCTTCAAACTCCACAGCAAAATTTTGTGGAGGGTTATATTTTTGATTGTGCTCTATCCAGTGACGAGCATCATGAATCGTATAAGGCTGAGGATAACTGTCCTTCAGATTCATTGCAATCTTGGGATTATTGGCCAAAGGATAGAGTTGGTGAAAATGAGCCTCATTCCAGGTCACTAATCTTATTTCTCTTTCTCCGGTGATAATCATAAAAGTCTGATGGTTAATTCTTCAAGATAATAGGCTAATCGCAGAATCAATAAAATTCAAGAGTAATTTATACAATTCTTAAGCCTAATCTTCTAATCCGCTGGTATTCATTCGATCAAGATTTTCTGCAAATCGCAGAGCGGATATAAAATCCTCAATATGTCCATCCATTACCTCGGGGAGGTTATACACAGTTTTATTGATTCTATGATCCGTAACTCTTGATTGAGGGTAGTTGTAGGTTCTGATCTTGTCCGATCTGTCCCCGGAGCCAACCATAGATTTACGCTGTGCCCCTACTGCATCGTTGTGTTTGGCAAGCTCAATTTCATATAGCCTTGATCTCAATACTTTCAGTGCTTTCTCGAAGTTTTTGATCTGGGACTTTTCATCCTGACAGGTTACAATCAATCCTGATGGTTCGTGGGTTAAACGAACAGCGGAGTAGGTAGTGTTCACTGATTGTCCACCAGGGCCAGAAGAACAGTATGTATCCTTTCGGACATCATTCATGTCGATATTTACTTCTACTTCATCCATCTCTGGTAAAACCGCCACAGATGCTGCCGAAGTATGAACTCTCCCTTGGGATTCCGTAGCCGGTACGCGTTGTACTCTGTGCACTCCAGATTCGTACTTCATCCGCCCATATACGTCATCTCCGCCTGAGATGGTGGCGATGATTTCTTTGTATCCTCCAGCAGAGCCAAAAGTCAAATCCAATACGGTCAGCTTTAAATTTTGCATTTCGCAGAAGCGCTCGTACATACGGAATAAATCGCCAGCAAAAATGGATGCTTCATCACCTCCGGCACCACCTCTAATCTCAAGGATACAATCTTTCGCATCATTGGGATCCTTAGGTATTAAAAGCTGCTTCAATTCATTCTCAAGCTCTTCTTTCTTTGGTCGTAATTCGTCTAGCTCTGCTTTGGCCATTTCTCTGAAATCAGGATCTTTTTCCTTATCCAATAGCTCCTTTGAACTAGCAATATTTTGCAGTACTAAGCTGTATTCATTGTAGACATTTACAATTTTTTCCAAGTCCTTATATTCCTTGGTTAGTTTGGTGTACTTGCTCATATCGGCCATAGACTCAGGCATAATGATCAATTGACCTACTTCTTCGAAACGTTCTTTGATTGATTGTAATTTGTCTAGCATAGTATTTTTTTCGCTGCGCAAAAGTAGGCAAATTTATCCGGAGGCAGAAAATACATCCTAAGTAATAAATTTGAAAAGGAGTAGCGTTTTATACTACCAAATCGTCTCAGAGCTATGAAACAGGTTCCGGTTTTACTCATTTTAATAATTTCCCTTTTTACCATGGCTTGTGAAAAGGAAGAGCCTAATAAGAGCTGCATTGACAAAGACAAAATTAGGGAAGGGCCTTGCACTTTGGAATATGTTCCAGTTTGTGGATGTGATGGCAAAACCTATGGGAATGCTTGCGCTGCTGATATGGCAGGTGTTACTTCTTGGACTTTAGGTGCATGTAATTAAAGAAGGCTGTCCGATTGGACAGCCTTTTATGTTATTCTACAGTTACAGATTTAGCCAAATTCCTAGGCTGATCTACGTTACAACCTCTCATCACTGCTATGTGATAAGAAAGTAGCTGAAGAGGAACCACAGCCACTAGAGGAGCAAAGGCCTCGTGAGTTTCAGGAATTTCAATCACATGATCAGCAATGGCTTTTACCTGCGTATCTCCTTCGGTAACAACTGCGATCACTTTTCCTTTTCGAGCTTTCACTTCTTGGATGTTGCTTACCACTTTTTCATAGGAACTATCCTTAGTTGCTATGAAGAAAACTGGCATTTCCTCATCAATTAAGGCGATCGGCCCATGTTTCATTTCTGCTGCTGGATATCCTTCTGCATGGATATAAGATATTTCTTTCAGCTTTAACGCTCCTTCTAGCGCTACCGGGAAATTATACCCTCTACCTAGGTAAAGTGCATTTCTCACATCCTTGTATTCCTCTGCGATATATTTGATTGCCTCATTAGATTTTAACGCTTGCTCAACTTTTCCTGGAATTGCCTCAAGTTCGTATAGAAGCTGAATGTATTTGCTCTCTGTTAACGTACCTCTTTGATAGCCAAGTTTAAGCGCCATCATAGCTAAAATAGAAATCTGAGCGGTAAAAGCTTTGGTGGAAGCTACGCCAATCTCAGGTCCGGCGTGAGTATAGCAACCTGCATGGGTAGCTCTAGGAATGGATGAGCCTACTACGTTACAAACTCCAAAAATTGTGGCTCCTTTTGATTTGGCAAGCTCAATTGCGGCCAAAGTATCTGCTGTCTCCCCAGATTGAGAGATCGCAATTACAAAGTCTTTTTCTCCTATAACTGGATTTCTATACCTGAATTCTGAAGCATATTCCACTTCGACAGGTACTCGGGCAAATTCCTCGAATAAATATTCAGCGACTAGTCCAGCATGCCAAGAAGTACCGCAGGCAGTGATGATAATCCGCTCAGCGTTTTGGAATTTATTCATATAATCCCGCAAACCTCCAAGCACTAAACGCCCTGCTTTAGCATCCAAGCGACCTCTTAAGCAATCCGCGATTGACTTGGGTTGCTCATAGATCTCCTTCATCATGAAATGCTCGTATCCACCTTTTTCGATGGCTTCCAGCTCCATTTCCAGTTTATTGATGTAAGGATTGGTTTCTACATTCTCTATATTCTTTATAAGAAGGCGATTATTACGGATTACTGCGATTTCAAAATCATCCAGATAAATCACTTTGTTCGTGTACTCCACTATTGGGGTAGCATCTGATGCTAAGAAATATTCATCTTCACCTACCCCAATTACCAAGGGGGAACCTTTTCTTGCTGCAATAAGTGTGTCGGGCTCATCCTGATTGATTAGTACAATCGCATATGCCCCGACTACTTTGTGAAGCGCAAGTCTAAGAGCCTCCTCTAGGCTACAATGATTGTTTAATTGAATGTCTTCAATAAACTTAATAAATACTTCAGTATCTGTATCTGATTGGAAGGTGTATCCTTTTTTGGACAAGTCTTTCTTTAGAACCTCGTAGTTTTCAATGATTCCATTATGAATCATTGCAATTTTTTGTGAAGATCCGCAGTGTGGGTGAGCATTTACATCATTAGGCTCTCCGTGAGTAGCCCAGCGCGTATGGCCAATTCCAATTTTGGATTCTAAATTGGAGGAGCTGTGTAGAACTTTTTCTAATTGAGCTACTTTACCCTTCTTTTTATAGACAGTAAGGCCTTTATCATCTAATAGTGCAACACCTGAGCTATCGTAGCCCCGATATTCTAATCTTTTAAGTCCTTTGATAATAATAGGTAAAGCTTCTTGCTGTCCTACGTAGGCTACAATTCCACACATAAATAAAAATTCTTTCTGTTTGTTTGAACTTCGACAAAGAAACAGCTTTCGTGCCATAAAAAAAATCCACTTCCTGTAAATTAGAAAGTGGATTGAGTGTTCTTTATTAAAATACCTCTGCTACCTGGATCTAGAGTAAATCACTTTAACCTTTATTTTATTGTTGTTTACTACAAACTGGCTTAACGATTTTCTAAATGGATCACTACTGGTGTTAAGTTTTCCGCTTATATAACCTCCATAAATTAGCCAATCTTTCCTTGTGAGATCACCTCTAAATAACGCATTCACATGTGAGGTGATTAGCTCACTATATTGTTTGGACTCAGTATCATAAAAAACCCTTGCCGGAGCATTTACATTTAATGTTTGATCTCCGTTTTCATTTGTAAATACCTGAGGCTGACCTTCTGCCTGTACGGTATAATAATTCCCAGAGCTGTTCTCTAGAAAATCATTGGTATTGTCAGTAAAATAAATTGATAAATAAGTTGGCTGACTTTGCTCATCGGCAAACGGCTCAATTTCTCCAAGTTCAAGAAGTACCTGATTGAAAGTTACTCCTGAAAGTGTATCCAAAAACTCATCAAACGGACTGGTATCCAATTTGATAACCATCCCAAGATTTGATTTTATTCCCACTAAAGGGCCAATATTGTAAGCGGTTTTTGTTTCAGTAACTGAGGAAGTTGGTGTGCCGCTTCGATCACTTTTCACTCCGTTGAAGCTTCTGGAAGAGGCTGTGGTAATATTATAAAGGGTAGAAGTAGTATCTCCATCATAGTGGTAGTAAATCTTCAGTCCAGTAGAACTACCCACACCCACTCCTATCGAAGAATTGTCTCCTTTTCTAGCTTTTACAGCTATTCCTGGGAAATAGTCACGGAAGCTAAAGAGATCATTGAATTCAACACCAGTTTTCATTTTGCTGAAAATTTCTTCTGCAAAAGGTTCTTCCACTTGAAAAGACGCAAGGGAATCTGTCGCCTCTCCAAATACAATTTCTCCAGATGAAAACGGGCTAGCCTCATAGGAAAGCTCATCAAAATTGTAATACAGCGTATCCAATATTGGCTCAGTTAGCTTATGGATGGAGAAATATTTCGGTTCATCTAAGTTAGCTCCATCTACACTCAAAATATTGAGATCAAAATGAATAGAATCCAGAATAGCGTCCATTTCTGGTCTATCAGCAGATGAATTAATGTACAATCTAGAATAGCCGGTTCCAGAGGTTTTACCAAAGAAATCATCTTCCTCTTCTCCTACTACCAGTACAGACTGATTTGTAGTATTAAAAGAATCCAGTAATACTACCGTAGCAGGAAGCTCAAACTCCTCGAAAACAACACCGATTTGGTTGTTTCCGGGAGCAAGCTCAATGCCTACAGTGGCAGGGTCACTACATGAACTAATAAGGATAAGGGACGCGATTGCGCCAAAAGCCAGATTAACCGGCGAGATTCGTGTAAATATCGAACAGCTCTTCGTGAGCTTGTGCTTCTGATTCTGCTTCAATGCTGATGTCAAACTTCTTGTCTTTTGAGAAATCCTCGATTAGTTGGTTTAATTCTGCGGAAACTTCACCGCCTTTGACTACCAAGTCAGCATACTCCATGCCCATCTTGATAAATCCTGTAAAGTCTTTGCTCTTCAAAGGTGCTAAAATAGCGTCATCTATATCCACCATCTTAACCTTGTTTAACAAATCATCGCCAAAGGTATGAGAAAATCCGTTGTTGTAGATCGCAAATACAGACTTCGTGTCTTTAAATAAAGGCTCGCTCTTGTAAGTGGTCTTCAAATACATCGGGATCAAGCTGGTCATCCAGTCGTTACAATGCACGATATCCGGGGCCCAACCAAGTTTTTTCACTGTTTCAATTACGCCTTTGCAGAAGAAAATAGCTCGCTCATCATTGTCCTCATAGAACTTTTGCTGCTTGTCATGGAATACATGCTTCCGCTGGAAATAATCTTCGTTGTCTATGAAGTAAACTTGAAGTTTTGCATTTGGAATGGAAGCTACTTTAATCACCAAAGGTTTTTCCTCTTCTCCTACCGCAATATTAATTCCTGACAATCTCACTACCTCGTGAAGTCTATTCTTTCGCTCGTTGATCAGGCCGAATCTTGGAACCAAAATTCTAATCTCCATTCCACGCTCTTGCATAGCTTGAGGAAGGGATCTTAAGAAATTGGCGACTTCTGATGTTTGGAGAAAAGGGTTGATTTCACTGGCAACGTAGAGGATACGTAATTTGGACATGTTTATTGGATTTTAATGTTGAAGGTGAAAAAACAACTGCGCAAAGATAATAAAAAAAGCCTTAATAGCCTTGTTTTGTTGAATAATAATATACATTTGCCCCTATTTACCCATACTAAACCCTCTTCCAGTGCATATAGTCTATACTGGCGCCGATTGGCAAAAATACTGGCTTAATTCCCTTAAAAGCGATAAAACAATAGGTTTGGTCCCAACGATGGGGGCACTTCATGAAGGCCATCTCGACTTAGTAAGAAAAGCCAAGTCAGAAACGGATATTGTAGTCGTTTCCATCTTTGTAAACCCTACACAATTCAATAATCAGGAAGATTATGACAATTATCCAACTACGATAAACGAAGATTTTGATAAACTTAGGAAAGAAAATGTGGACTTTGTTTTCCTGCCAAAAACAGAAACAATTTATCCTGAAAAACCTGAACTGAGCATTAATTTTGGGGACCTGGAGAATGTCTTGGAAGGTGCTTTTCGGCCAGGCCACTTTAACGGAGTCGGGATTATTGTTTCCAAATTATTTAATTTAATCCGGCCTCATAAAGCCTTCTTTGGTCAGAAAGATTTACAGCAAACAGGAATCATTAAGCGATTAGTCAAAGACTTGTCAATGGATGTCCAGTTGGTAATAGTGCCTACCAAAAGAGAGAATGATGGACTGGCCATGTCATCTAGAAATCTGCGTCTTTCCTCCGAAGAAAGAAAGCAAGCATTGATTTTAATTAACAGTTTGGAAAAGGCAAAGCAGGAACTTTTAGCTAGTAAGCCATGGTTTGAGGTCCAGAATCAAATCAATCACGATTTTGAGGAAATGCCTTTGGCTAGTTTGGAATATTTCGAACTGATTCATCCTGAGAGTTTTACAAGATATTCAGCGTTTGATGCAAAACAAAAGTCTTCAATTTGTATTGCGGCCTATCTAGGAAAAATCAGATTAATCGACAACCTTCCAATAATTCCTTAATTTTGCGGCAAAATTAAACCAATGCAAATTCAGGTACTGAAATCCAAAATTCACCGGGTGAAAATTACCCAGGCAGAATTGCACTACGTAGGCTCAATTACCATCGATGAAGATCTGATGGATGCAGCGAATCTAATTGAAAATGAGAAAGTTCAAATCGTCAATGTAAATAATGGCGAACGATTGGAAACGTACGTCATCACTGGCGAAAGAGGGTCTGGGCAAGTATGCCTCAATGGTCCTGCTGCGCGAAAAGCTCAGGTGGGAGATGTTGTAATCATCATTTCTTATGCAGGAATGGAAGTAGAGGAAGCTAAAAAATACAAGCCCGTTTTGATTTTCCCAGACGAGCAAAATAAACTCATCTGATGGGTCCAAAATACATCAAGCAATTTATCCAGGTAGTAATTTCATTAGGAATTGCAATCTGGATTTTTTGGTTTTTGTATAAGGATATAGCCTTTGATTCTCTTATTGACCAGATCAAAACAAGTAATTGGGCTTGGATAGTGTTATCGCTGTCTATTTCAATGCTCGGATACCTAGTGAGAAGTTGGCGGTGGACCCTACTGATTGATGCGGAAGAAGGTAAGAAGGTCTCAGTTTCCCGTGCTTATCATGCAGTAATGATTGGTAATCTAGTCAATATGCTTATTCCCCGGGCTGGAGAAGTAGCCAGATGTGGTGTACTCACCCGGACGAATGGAATTTCTGTCGGGTATTTGATAGGTACTGTCATCGTGGAGCGCAGTGTTGATTTGCTTTGCCTTGTTTCGGTAATTTTGTTAGCATTTCTTGTCGAACAAGAGTTGTTTTTAAACCTTGCCAGTCAGCTTATTTCGATTGATACTTTGGCTGAACAGTTAGTTTCAAATCTTCCCATAGTCATAGGAGGGTTAGCAATTCTTTTGCTTTTGGTTATCTATATTCTCAAGAGATTTCGTGATCATGGACTAATCAATAAACTGCAACATTTTTTCAGAGAAATCCTTTCTGGTCTCAAACGAATAGGGACTCTGGCCAACCCTGCCGGATTTTGGATCAGCTCAATTCTACTCTCGATGATTTATTTTTTAACTATGTACACGATTGCTTTTGGAATACCAAGTACTGCCAATTTGTCTCATGGAGAAGTCCTGTTAGTCATGGTAATGGGCAGTATTGGCATGGTAGCGCCTGTCCAAGGTGGTATAGGTACCTTTCATGCGCTAGTGGCCTTCATTTTGATACAGTTAGGTATATCGGAAATAGATGGAAAAATATTTGCAGCTATTATCCACGGTACACAGGTTCTTCTTGTATTAGGTGCAGGACTTATAAGTTGGTTAATTATGATAAAATTACCCTCTTGGATTAAACCTGAAGAAGTATAACACGTAATCAACTCTGCTAACATTATATCTTATGATACTTATCTTAATTGTAGTCGTTTTCGCCATTGCCGGATTTGTGGTAAGTAGAAAACTCAAAAGTAAATTTGCTAAATACTCACAAGTTGCCCTTAAGGCCAACTTGTCCGGAGCAGAAATCGCTAAGCTGATGCTTGCTGACCACAACATCTCAGATGTCCAGGTTCATGCTGTAGAGGGTCAGTTGACAGACCATTATAATCCTGCAAACAAAACTGTAAATCTAAGCCCTGATGTGTATTATGGAAGAAATGCTGCTGCCGCTGCAGTTGCATCCCATGAGTGTGGACACGCTGTACAACATGCCACATCCTATACTTGGCTTAACCTGAGGTCGACGCTTGTCCCGCTTCAAAACAGTGCTGGAAAGATCCTGAATATTGTCTTGATTGCTTCTTTATTTGGCGGATTTGCTTTAGGCCTACCTTACGAATGGGTTGGTTTTATAGTTGTAGGTGCATATAGCATAATGACACTTTTCACTATTGTAACCTTGCCAGTTCACGAGTTTGATGCGAGCAATCGGGCTTTGGCTTGGATCAAAACTAGAAATATTGTTACCCCTGATGAATATACGATGTCCAAAGATGCGCTTAAATGGGCTGCAATGACCTACGTGGTGGCAGCATTAGCTTCTATGGCCACTTTAGCTTATTACATTTTCGTCTTCTTTGGTAATCGGGATTGATACAGATCAAATAAAATTTTGGAAGAGGGGCAAAGATTGTCCCTCTTTTTTTTTTGCCATATATTCAATGCAGATAGCTAAACCCAAAGAGATAATCATGCATTTTGAATTAACAGAAGAGCATCGCGCAGTCCAAGAAGCTGCGAGAGATTTTGCTAAAAATGAATTACTTCCAGGAAAAGTAATAGAACGAGATATTGAATGCAGATTTCCAGTAGAAGAAATCAAAAAAATGGGAGAACTCGGCTTCATGGGAATGATGGTCGATCCAAAATATAGTGGAGGTGGAATGGATACTGTTTCATACGTCATTGCGATGGAAGAACTATCTAAGATTGATGCCTCAGCATCAGTAGTCATGTCTGTAAATAATTCCTTAGTATGTTGGGGAATGGAAAAATATGCTTCCGAAGCCCAAAAGGAGAAAATCTGTAAGCCTTTAGCATCAGGTCAGAAGCTGGGAGCTTTTGCGCTTTCGGAGCCAGAAGCAGGATCGGATGCTACTTCGCAGAAAACAGAAGCTTATTTAGATGGGGACCACTACATCTTGAATGGAACTAAAAACTGGATTACGAATGGATCAAAAGCTGATACCTACTTAGTTTTTGCCCAAACGGATCATAGCAAAGGGCACAAAGGAATTTCCGTTTTTATTGTTGAAAAAGGCTGGGAAGGTTTTACTTCAGGTCATAAAGAAGATAAACTTGGCATCAGGGCTTCCGACACCACCTCATTGATGTTTACTGATGTGAAAGTGCCAGTCGAGAATCGAATCGGTGACGAAGGATTTGGTTTCAAATACGCTATGGAAACCTTAAATGGAGGCAGGATTGGAATTGCTGCACAGGCACTTGGAATTGCAGCAGGAGCTTATGAGTTTGCTTTGGCGTATTCCAAAGAGCGAAAGACATTTGGTAAGCCAATCAGTCAGCACCAGGCTATACAATTTAAACTAGCTGATATGGCTACTACAATAGAAGCAGCTAGACTTTTGGTGTACAAAGCAGCCTGGCTCAAAGATCAAGGACAAGATTATTCTCACGCCTCTGCCATGGCCAAACTCTACGCATCTCAGGTAGCGATGGACGTGAGTATTGAAGCTGTTCAGATACATGGAGGTTATGGTTATGTGAGAGAGTACCATGTAGAACGACTGATGAGGGACGCTAAAATCACCCAGATTTATGAAGGTACTTCGGAAATTCAGAAAATAGTCATATCCCGAGGTATTCTCCGGTAAAAACTATTTTATTCAGAAAAGGGTATAGTTAAATAAAACTATGCCCTTTTTTGTTTTTTTAACACCATCTATACAAAACCTATGAATATTCATTAATAAAATTATATTTTTGTTATTCTGTTTTTTTAATAATTATTCATGGAATATTACAACAAGGTGATCGAATCGGTCAATGTGAGGTTCATTAGAGGGAGTAACTTCAGCGTCGAAAAACCTATTTCAGTAAATGATTATGCTGAATCTGATAATACGTTGATTCTACTTCACCATGGTACACTTAAGTTTGGAGAGGACCAAGAATTACTTAACGAAGGAGAAGTACTCTTTTTGCCTGCGGATCAAAAAACCAAACTTACATTGGGAGGAGGGTCAAAAAAAGGTGAAATCTCTAAAGAGCAATTTCAGGAGAATAAGAGAAAGTACTTGCAGAGTATTAGTTTCAGGGATATAAAAAGTACAGAAGACGATTGTATTTCTATTCTTGGTTTTGAATCTAAAGTCTTTGATGTAGTAAACTTTTTTAATTCACTGGATATTCCTCCATTTATTATTCGGTTTAACGATCGTTTGGCGACAATAATTGAGGATCTGATGAAAGAAGTGGAAGTCAGTAACGTCGGTAGAGTGAGCGCTGAAATCCCACACGGAATTACTAGTCATCGAGCTACTTCGTCACATTCTCAAAAACAGGTTGTTTCTCAGAAACTTCAACCAATGCTACTTACTTCAAAGACCCACGATTGATTGATTTGTTCAATTTTATCAAGACTAACTTGGGAGGTGATTTATCCAATAAGATTCTCGCTAAAGTTGCCAATGTTTCTGAAGACTACGTAGGTCAGTATTTCAAAATGCTTACTGGAATTAATCCTCAGGACTATATCGAATACCAGCGTATGGAAGCTGCAGTGGAGCTCTTGAGAACTACTAAAAAATCCATCAGAGACATAGGCAAAGAAGTTGGCTACAAAGACACAGCTTATTTCTGCCGTAGATTTAAAATGATGTATGGAGTTCCAGCCGGAAAAATGAGAAGAAGAGAGTCGCTAATTAACGTTTAACGACAAGTTTAGAAGCACCTTATAATCTAAGACCTTAGCTAAAAAGCTAGGCTCTTTTTCTATTGCATTACCTATCACCAACAGATCAGCCCCGCTTTCGTAGGCATTTTTCACTTTTTCTAATGAATCCAATCCTCCGCCGACAATAATTGGTTTTTTGGTTACCGATTTTACTGCTTTTATCACTGCGGGTGACACGGGTGATTTGGCTCCACTCCCGGCATCCATATAGAAATACTTCATTCCTAAATAGTGGCCTGCAAGGGCTGTTGCTTTAGCAAGATTAGGCTTAGAATTAGGTAAAGGAATTGTTTGAGTCACATACTGTACACTAGTGATTTCACCCTCATTTACCAGCATGTAGGCGGTAGGAAGAGCCTCCAAGTTCATTTTTTTAATGATAGGCGCAGCTAAGACTTGTTGTCCGATTAAGTATTCGGGGTTTCTACCTGAAATTAGTGAAAGAAATAAAATAGCATCTGCCTCCTCCGCAAGCTGCATTTCAAGATCCAGGAAAAATTACTACAGGGATTTCTCCGGCGATTTGTTTCACAGAGAGGACTACCTCCCGAAAATTATCCCGACTAAGCGTGCTTCCACCCACAAAAATCAAATCCAAATAAGAATCCTTAACCCAGTCAAATTTTTCTTTGAAAAGCGTAGGGTTGATAATTTTGTCTGGGTCAACCAACCAAGCCAGTCCTTTGGTACCTGAGCTATTAAGGTCCTTAAGAATTTTACTGACTTTCTTCTTCAGTTGTGACATCTTCTGAATGAGTAGCAAATAGATTTGGAAGAAACTTCTCTTTTGCAAAAGCGAGCCCTAAAATAAATAATCTTTGTCCTATGCTAGGCCAAAAGGATGATTTAGAGCCTTCTGTAAGTTTTTTCTCAATTTCCTTCGTAAGCAAACCTTCTCGTTCGAGTACTTCTAGAGCCTCATCTGTTTTCCGGTCTCTGCGTTTTTTACGAGTTTGTACAATTGCTAAGGCTATCAAACCACCGGCAACCACCATGCCCCCTACTTTTATCCAATCTCCAGATTCAGCTTTAAACAATTCTAATTGTCGTGCTAGCGTTTGCTCAAGCTCCTTTTCCTTATTTTTCAAGTCCTTATTCATCTCCCTTAAGCTTTTTGAATAATCTAGTCCTAAAAACAAAGCTCTTCATTCCCTTTTGTATTTTTTCTTGTGTGGGATCATGATCTCTAGCCAAAAATAAAATCAAAAGAACTAGTAAGTAAAGTAATCCTACAAGCAAGAACCCCATATGAGGAGATTCAAAATATTGGCTTAAGAAAAATGCCAAAGATAAACTCAAGAATAAAAGAACCAGCAGGAGACTGCCTCCCATCAATATCAAGAAAATCATTCTTGATAATACACTCGCAAACTGATCTTGAATGTCCAGTTTGACCATGTCAATTTTGGTCTCAACTATCCCTTTGACTGTCTGTACTATTTCTCCGATTTTTAGCATAATTAAAAATTTGTGAGATTTTATTCTTCAAATAGAACACAATATACTTGAATTGAAAGGAGCAAAAAAATTATGCAACCACATCAACTTCCTGCTCCTCGTAGAATTTATATCTCAAAACTAATTCCAATGCAAAGGCGATTGCCTCATTAATTGTGAATTGCTGACAAAGAGACTGATCTATCTCATCTAATCGGCTATAGAATGCAGTAGCAAGCGGAATCTCCATGTCCATGTTAATTCTATCGCTTGTATTTTGAAACTCCGCAGTCTTCTCTTCCTTTAGAACTTTGCAGATAATGAGGTCTTTTTTGCCATACTTGGTTTTTCGGGCCGAGGCTGCAAATAGGCGGCAGATCATGCCTCTTTTGCTGTGATTGCCACAAAAACCTTGTTTACCGTCTGCGGATTGAGGTCTATAAATCACACAGCTAGCACCTTCCTCGAGGCTATCGAGTGATTCTAAAGTTGATTCGGCCAAGCCTTTGGCATAGAGGTCAAAGGCCAATGGCAGAAATTCTAACGGGGAAGCTGGTACTTTGGGATTTGCACAGCAAAAACCACATCCTGACACACAGCCTAATCCACTCTCAGATACAAATTGCTTTGTTTCTGACTCTAGCTCACCGAACACGTCCAGTGTAGCTTGAGATTTTTCAGCGAGATTCATCTCAATATTTCAAATTGTGGCGCAAAAATACACCAGTCTTAGTCGATTGATTCTCGAGAGCTACTATTTTTTTATATTGAGCATCAGGTAATTAGCTTTCTCAAAGCTTAATAGTGCTACTTTCCCTGTCCATTTCAGCGCAGAGATCGTTTTCTTTATTAAAAACAAGCGTATGAGCAGTATAGAAAATCAAAATGAAGAAGATAAGATCCGCCAAGCATTCAAAGAGCGGGATTGGAATGAAATAAAAAGTGCTGATTCATGGGCAATCTTCAAAGTGATGTCGGAATTCGTGGAAGGCTTTGAGAAACTTGCCAAAATTGGCCCTTGTGTATCTATTTTTGGATCTGCTCGAACTCCTAGGGACCACCATCACTATAAAATGGCAGAAGAAATCGCTGCAAAGCTCGTTCGCCATGGATATGGAGTTATCACAGGTGGCGGTCCAGGGATCATGGAAGCAGGTAATAAGGGAGCTCATTCTGAAGGAGGTAAGTCTGTGGGATTAAATATCGTTCTGCCTTTTGAACAGTTTGACAACATTTATATTGATAGAGATAAGTTGATCACCTTTGATTACTTTTTTGTGAGAAAAGTAATGTTTGTGAAATATTCTCAGGGGTTTGTGGTGCTTCCGGGTGGATTTGGCACCATGGATGAATTTTTTGAAGCCTTGACGTTAATTCAGACTAACAAGATCGGGAAGTTTCCTATCGTGCTGGTAGGGAAGGAATACTGGACTGGACTGGTTGATTGGATCAAAAAATCATTGCTAAGTCATCACTATATTAATGAAGAAGATTTAGATCTGTTCTCTGTAGTAGAAGATGAAACGGAAGCTGTGAAAGTAATTGATGATTTTTATGGCAAGTATTTATTAAGTCCAAATTTCTAATTCTACATCTTTATTGCATGAATAAGCCTCAATTACTACCCCTTTATGTTTTAGTTTTTATTTGTCTGGGTATGGCTGGATATGCAATCTGGAAAACACCCGCAGAATTAAGCTCAGAACCCAGCGTAGCGAATGTTCAACTATTACAATCCATGCCTCTTGCTTCTAGAGACACGGTTCGGTTATTTAATATTCCTACTGAGTTGACTTTTGCTGGAGAAAAAGTTCCGCTGGAAATAGAAGATGTAAAAGAGAGATTGGAGCGAGAGATTTATGTGAATGCCTATTGGCAATCAAATATGATTTTGCTAATGAAGCGCTCAAGTAAATTTCTTCCCGAAATTGAAGAAATGTTGAAAAAAAATGGAATTCCCGATGACTTCAAATACTTGGCAATGGCTGAATCTGCCCTAATGAATGTAGCCTCGCCGGCTGGAGCAAAAGGTTTTTGGCAGATAATGGAATCAACGGGTAAAGAATATGGACTAGAAGTATCCAAAGATGTAGATGAGCGATATAATCTTGAAAAAGCTACGCTTGCTGCATCAAAATACCTCAATAAAGCTCATAATAGGTTTGGTGATTGGACAGCAGTGGCAGCAAGTTATAACATGGGGCAGGCTGGCTTTTCCCGGAGACAAGAGGATCAATTGGCTAAAAACTACTATGATCTATACCTGAATGATGAAACGAGCAGGTACCTCTTTAGAATACTCGCTTTCAAAGTAATCTTTGAAAACCCAGGAGAATTTGGTTTTCATTTGAGGGAGTCAGATTATTACCAAAACCCAAGGTTTAAAACGGTGAGCGTAAATGCTGACATTAAAAATCTTGCCCACTGGGCCAAGCAGCAGGGAAGTAATTACAAGGAATTGAAGTTGTATAATCCTTGGCTGCGTGACAAAGACCTCAATGTAAAGCGAGGTAAAACGTATGAGATCACATTACCGGAATAATTTGTTGAAAAAGGTAAGTCAGTTCTTTTCAAGAAAGAGAATAAGCAATACCCGACAAAGTCTGTCAATTCATTGAACCAATCCTCCTAACTCTGGTTATACTCTTTGAACTTTACTGCCTCGTGCAGCTGAAATTTCGTACCTTCGCCGTTTAAAATTGCCCGCCGATTATATGAGTCAAGTCACTCCTGCACAGGAAGAATACATAGAGATATTTGGAGCCCGAGAGCATAATCTTAAAAATCTAGACCTGAAAATTCCCCGAAATAAATTGGTGGTAATTACCGGTCTTAGTGGTAGT
This sequence comes from Algoriphagus sp. 10J20-15, assembly GCF_055809615.1. Classification (NCBI taxonomy): domain Bacteria; kingdom Pseudomonadati; phylum Bacteroidota; class Cytophagia; order Cytophagales; family Cyclobacteriaceae; genus Algoriphagus; species Algoriphagus sp. 10J20-15. The sequence goes on along the minus strand of NZ_JBVVUG010000048.1, from coordinate 180,241 downwards.
GGTAAGAGCTCTCTCGCTTTCGACACGATTTATGCTGAAGGTCAACGAAGGTACATGGAGTCGTTTTCGGCTTATGCGAGATCTTTTCTCGGTGGAATGGAGCGTCCCGATGTTGACAAAATTAACGGGCTTTCCCCTGTCATTGCCATCGAGCAAAAGACAACGTCTAAAAACCCTCGCTCTACCGTTGGTACCGTTACTGAAATTTATGATTTTATGCGTCTGCTTTATGCGAGAGCAGGCGAGGCATATTCCTATTTGACTGGAACAAAGATGGTTCGTCAGACAGAAGATCAGATTATCGATTTACTGTTTGAGAATTTTTTAAACAAGAAACTTTACATCCTTGCCCCTGTGGTAAAAGGAAGAAAGGGCCATTATCGTGAGCTATTTGAACAAATCCGGAAAATGGGTTTTTCAAAAGTACGAGTGGATGGCGTAGTGATGGAGATGGTTCCCAAAATGCAGGTGGACCGCTATAAAATCCACGATATTGAGATTGTAATTGATAGAATAGTAGCTGAAGAATCCGATCGTTTTAGAATCACTCAATCTCTGAAATCGGCCTTACAGCATGGTAAAGGGGTGATCATGATTCGGGATGAAGAAGGAGAAATACACCATTTCTCTAAGTACCTAATGGATCCAGAGACAGGGCTTTCTTACGAAGAACCGGCTCCAAATACATTTTCATTTAACAGTCCTTATGGAGCATGTCCTACTTGTAATGGCTTAGGGATTACAGAAGAAATCACGCGAGAAAGTATAATCCCAGACCCGACATTAAGTATCACGCGAGGGGGAATTGCACCGCTGGGTGAATACCGGGATATTTGGATTTTCAAGAAGATAGAAGCTATTCTCAAGCACTATAAGTGCAGCATGAGTACGCCAATTAAGAATTTGCCAGAAAATGTGGTCGATATCCTCCTCAGTGGGGATAAAATTGAAGTTGCAGTAGATTCTGTAAAACACCCGGGCACCAAATGGCACACAACGTTCGAAGGCATTATTAACTTTTTGAAGAAATATCAGGAAGGTAGTTCTGACAAAATTCAAGATTGGGTCAGCGAGTTCACTATCACTCAAACTTGTCCTGATTGTCATGGTTATAGGCTAAAGCAAGAGGCTCTTCATATCAAAATTGATGACACGCACATTGGGCAATTGGCGGTGATGGATATTCGGTCTTTGGGAGAGTGGTTTGAAGGCTTGGAATCTAGGCTTTCTGACAAACAAAATGTGATTGCTGCTGAGGTTCTCAAAGAGATTCGGAAGAGAATTGGCTTTCTGCTCGATATTGGCTTGGATTACCTTTCTCTGAATAGGCCGCTTCGAACACTCTCTGGCGGAGAAGCTCAGCGGATCAGATTAGCTACTCAAATAGGTACCCAATTGGTTGGTGTACTTTATATTTTGGATGAACCGAGTATTGGTCTCCATCAGCGCGATAATGAAAAATTAATTCAAGCGCTTCAAAGCCTAAGAGATTTGGGTAATTCTGTTTTAGTGGTAGAGCACGACAAAGACATGATGCTTGCATCTGACTATGTATTAGATATGGGGCCAGGTGCTGGTAGACATGGAGGTCATATTGTTTCAGATGGAACGCCTGCTGAGATATTGAAAACAGACGGACTTACAGCAAAATACCTTGCTGGAAAGATTGGCCTGCCAGTACCTAAAGAACGTAGAAGCGGAAAAGAAAAAACACTAGTAATAAAGGGTGCTACAGGCAATAATCTTAAAAATATTGACCTTACACTTCCACTGGGGACCTTGATTTGCATCACTGGAGTTTCAGGAAGTGGGAAAAGTACACTCATTCACGAGACGCTTTATCCAATACTCAATCAGCAAATCTATCATTCGAAGAAAAACCCGATGCCATACAAAAGTGTGGAAGGTTTGGAGCATTTGGATAAGGTAATAGAAGTAGATCAGTCCCCAATAGGCAGAACTCCAAGGTCAAATCCTGCTACATACACTGGAGTTTTCTCAGATATTCGCACACTTTTCACCGAGCTTCCTGAAGCAAAAATTCGAGGTTATAAACCAGGTCGGTTTTCTTTTAATGTAAAAGGTGGAAGATGTGAAGACTGTGAAGGCGCAGGAATGAAGCTGATAGAGATGGATTTCCTTCCAGACGTGCATGTGCCCTGCGAAACTTGCAAAGGCAAACGTTACAATCGGGAGACGCTAGAAATCCGATACAAAGGCAAATCGATTTCTGATGTGTTGGATATGACTGTGGAACAAGCAGTGGAGTTTTTCGATAAGCTTCCGAAAATCCTTAGGAAAATCAAAACACTAAATGATGTGGGGTTGGGCTACATCACCCTTGGGCAGCATGCTACTACGCTATCTGGTGGAGAAGCTCAGCGGGTGAAGTTGGCGACTGAGCTATCTAAAAAAGATACAGGAAAGACGTTTTATATCCTTGATGAACCTACCACTGGGCTTCATTTTCAGGATATTGAATTGTTGATGCTGGTAGTTAATGGATTGGTGGCAAAAGGCAATACGGTGTTGATAATTGAGCATAATATGGATGTGATCAAAATGGCTGATTACATGGTGGACCTGGGACCTGAAGGTGGAAACAAAGGCGGAACAATCGTAGTACAAGGCACTCCAGAAAAAGTAGCAGCTACTAAAAACAGCTACACTGGTAAATTCCTGAAAATGGAATTAAATAGCTAACAAGGGGAATAATCAAGGGTATCCTCCTTTTATCAAATTATAAAAAAGGCCACAACTCTGTTATTTATCTTTGGGCGATTATGAACAGAATTAGGCTTTATTGGTTTTTGCAGATATTAGGTTGGGGTGGATTCGCCTTGGTCACTATTGCCTTAGCCACTTTGACGGGCGAAATTTCTTCGGTTCAGGTTTGGGCATTTATTGTACTTGCTGTTACCAATCTTATTTCATCACATTTCCTTCGCCATGTAGTCAAAGAATACAACTGGTTTAAGCTAAGTATTCCTCAGCTATTGTTTCAGTCTTTCCTTGCTATTGTGGCACTTTCTCTTGCCAATTTTGTAGCGCAAATTCTTATTAATATTGCCTTTGGCATTCTTAATCCCTCTGAGGATTTTAAGGTATTGGTGATTTTGTCTAACATATTTTTGGCATTCCTGATATTCGCGCTTTGGTTTGTTATTTACTTCTTAGTTCACTTTTTGGATAATTATAATACCACACTGAAGTATGAGGCTAAAATCAATGAAATCAGACTTAATCACCTTAAAAGTCAGCTCAATCCGCATTTTATTTTCAATGCGCTGAATAGCGTACGAGCATTGGTGGATGAAGATCCTATAAAAGCTAAAACTGCCATTACTAGAATTTCCAATATGTTGCGCTTTTCCTTGATGATGGATAAGAAACAAACCATTGATTTTGGGGATGAACTCAATACGGTAAAAGACTACTTAGAACTTGAATCCATTCGTTTTGAGGAAAGGCTAAACGTAGTGTACCACATAGAAGATGAGGCGTTTAGCTATAAAATCCCACCTATGATGTTGCAGACGATCGTGGAAAATGGAATAAAGCACGGGGTTTCCAATCTAGTGAAAGGGGGGACGATTGAAATCAAGTGTAGGGAAGGTTTGAACGATGATCTGTATATTCAAGTTAAGAATAGCGGACAGCTTACCCATCAGCCCACATTGAATTCCCAAGATGAACAAGGGCACGGATTAAGTAATACTGTACAAAGACTGAAGTTGATATATGGAGATAAAGCAAGCTTCCGTATCTTCAACTCAGGAATTCAGTTCGTTATTACAGAAATTAAGATTCCGAAACAAAAAGTTACATTCGAATAACAAACTCAAGAAAAATGCGAGCCATTGTAATAGATGATGAAAGATTAGCACGTAAAGAACTGATCACCCTCTTAAATCAGCTTGAAAGTGTAGAAGTAGTAGGCGAGGCAGTAAACGTTGATGATGCCAAGGAAAAAATTGATCAATTAAATCCTGATGTTATTTTTTTAGATATTCAGATGCCAGAAAAAACTGGGTTTGAGCTATTGGAAGAATTGGACAATGTGCCCCATGTAATATTTACTACAGCCTATGATGAGTATGCCTTGAAAGCATTTCAGGTAAATGCACTCGATTATCTGTTGAAACCTATTGAGCCCAAACGACTTGAAGAGGCAATTACAAAGCTTCAAAGTAAAATTGAAGGCTATTCCAAGAGTGAGGAATCTACTTCCAGTCAAAATCAAAAAAAGTTAACGCTTGAAGATCAAGTTTTTGTAAAAGATGGAGATAGATGCTGGTTTGTAAGATTATCCAATGTGCGCTTATTTGAATCAGATGGCAATTACATCAAAGTGTACTTTGATAACTTTAAGCCAATGATTCATAAATCACTAAATGCGCTGGATGAGCGTTTGGATGAGAAATCTTTTTTCAGAGCAAGTCGAAAGCATATCATCAACCTTGGTTGGGTAGAAGGTATAGAACCCTGGTTCAATGGAGGCCTTGTAGTGACTTTAAGAGGTGGTGATAGAATTGAGGTCAGCAGAAGGCAAGCGGCACGATTCAAAGAAATGATGAGCCTTTAAAACTTTCATATCCAATAAAAAGCATTTGATTTCAGAGATAAATTCTGTAAATAGAGAGTAATTGCTTGGAATAGCATGATAATTTACTTTTCACACTAAAACGCATCATCTGCCACCATCTTATGAAAGAAGAGCGGATCTTAATCGTCGAAGACGATATCAGTATCGCAGAGAACATTCAGGAAATATTAGAACTCCTGGGATATGTCAATACAGACATTGCAAACTCTGCAAATCAATGCATTAAAATCATCAAGAAATATCGTCCGGATTTGATTTTCATGGACATCAAACTCAAAGGCGATAAGGATGGAATAGAACTAGGAGAAATCGTAAAGCAAATGGTAGATGCACCATTGGTTTATGTGACTTCCTACTCAGATCCTACAATCATCGAACGGGCTAAAAGAATTAATCCAGCGGGATTTATTGTGAAGCCTTTCAATACAAATGACATTCATGCCATTGTGGAGATCGTTCTCTATAACAAACGCACCAAACCTACCACAGAAACTGCTACAGTTAGTGCAGCTAGCGATAGCCCGTTTTTGGTAACTGATGCGGTCTTTATCAAAGCGGATAATGCTTTTGAGCGTGTATCTTATGAAGATATCTATTATGTGGAGGCCAATGGAAATATGGTTACAATATTCACCAAAAATAGAGACTACAATATTAGGAAGTCCATGAAGGAAATAGAGGAGATTCTTCCTTCTCAGTTATTCCTAAGAGTACAAAAGTCATTCATTGTTCAATTGGGACAAATAGAGAGCTTCAATACTAAAGAAATTACGCTTCGCTCTGGATCGATGGTGCAGGTCGGAAGGCAGTATTACAATAGTTTTCTAGCAAAACTAAGTACCATCACAGAAAGTTAAAAACAAAAAGGTGGGTTATCACCCACCTCTTTCGATTAACCAATCAACCAAATCTACCCTTACGAGTATTCGTTATGGGAATTTCACCCAGTAAGATTATCAGAGGACTGCATCAGCGGTCCTTATTTTTTTGAATTCATAGACTTTTTCATTGTCCGAATTAGATGATTTGCCAGTATTGTAAGTTGGTTCAGTATAGTCAATAAGGGCAGTATGCTTTGCGAGATTTGTTTCTACTTTAGCTTGCCAAACAATGGTGAGCGCCATTACCAAGCCCAATGCAGCACAAATGTTTTTTTGGGAAAATAGTGAAGTAATCATGGCAGTAATAAGTTGGTTTAATTTCTATATTGGCTATATGCCAAAAAGCGACCCAAAATTATAAGTTTCTAAAATACAGATAGTTATGATAAATCAAGGGAAAATACCTGTACGGTGATGAACACCAATAAGTCAGTGGTGGACAATTACTTTAACTTCAGAGGGTTACAAGTAGTTGAAGAATTTTTGAAAATAAGATCTAAGTTTGAGAGAAAAAGTATTCCTTTTAATTTAATGCGGCATCATTAAAACTAGGAAAAGTTGCTGGGACAATCATTAAAACTTATAATTAGTTGATGAGAAATTTGCTTTTATAGTTTAGGGGGGGGGGTATATTAGTTTGAAATCAAATAGGTGCCGATTTTTTGATTTTTCAAAGTGGTATATAATCCCGCCCGGCATAGTGCAAAAGGGAGAAAATCAATTTTAAAAAATTATGAAACTTACTAAGTTTGGAAAGAATTTCCATACCATAACTAAAGGTTGGAAAAAGTATGCTTTTGGATTTGTTATTGCACTAATTGCTTCAATTGGTGTTGGACTAGCTTGTGAAGGTACATCAGTTACAACTACATGTTATGATGCTGAAACTTGGAGTTCAGCAGGAGGTGTGATGAGGGCGAGGGTTTGTGACAATACTAAATGTGGTAGGGCTTATTTTGACACATACGATGCACAGTCTACATGCACTTACTGTAATGTTGAGCCACCTGTGATAGGAGGTTGATTTCTGTTTTGTTTCTAAATTGGGGAGGGTTTGCCTTCCCCAAATTTTATTTCCATATGTTCAAAAAATATTTTCCGCTAATAGTAATTTCATATTTATTATGTACTAGTTGTGATTCTCATGAAGATGTGGTTCATATAGATATGGACTCTTTTCAGAAATTAGAAGGTCGAGCATTAGATCTAGAAATTTTGGGGATTCCCAGAATAAAAATGGTTGATAGCTTAATAATTTCCATAAACCAAAAAGGGGATAGACTCTTCTCTATTATAGATCCAAATAGAGATTCTATTATACAAGAATTTGGGGAGCTTGATCTTATTCCAGAGCAATTTTCTTTTCCAATTTTTCCTGCAGACGTAGTTCCAAAAAAGTCAGGTATGTTTAGTATACATGACTTAGATCGAAATACATTTTATGACTATAATTTATTTTATGATAGTGTTGAATTGACTCTATTGGAGAAAATTTCATTTTCTGAAGGCTATTTTCCTAATTATATTGGGTTTAGGAGTGATTCTTTAAATATTTATTCACCTGAGTATGGTGGTATGCTCGTTCTTTTCGGCAAATCATCCACAGATAATAAAGTTGTAGATTATTTTCCGGTTCCTAATGTCGAAATTCAGGAAGATCAAAAATGGATAAGTTATCAGGTCTCTATGGCTGTCAATTTAGAGAAAGAATTAATCGCTATTAATCCACTTTTATTTGGCGAATTGGATATTTATAATTTCGATGGGACTTTGCAAACTAGAAGTATTTATGATATTTCAAATCACGTTTCTAAAGATTTAGCCTCTCAAAATTTAACAAATACTAGCCTGAAAAGATATGCTATAGAAATGGAAGTCACTTCGAATAGTATTTATATTTTATTAGATGGAAATACATTTTTGAACATTAGAGAAAGAGGGCCTTATCCGAATTCGAGAATTTTAGAATATGATTGGGAAGGTAATTTTAAACATGGTTACATATTAGACAGACCAATTATGTCCTTTACTTTTGACGAGAGGAGTAATAGCTTTTATGGGGTAAGTTTATTGAAGGAGGAGGAAGTTTTAATTAATTATAAGATAAAAGAGTAGGAATAAAGGAGTTGATTTTAGTCTTGTTAATGTAAAAAACAGAAAGCTGTCACTTTAGAGACAGCTTTCTGTTTATAGTCAAAATGGGAGTTTTTATAAAAGCTCATTCGCCAGATTAGCCAGCTCCGAGCGTTCGCCTTTTTCCAGCTTGATATGCGCATAGAGCGGATGATCTTTGACCCGATCGATCAAGTAGGACAGTCCATTTGACTGGGAATCCAAATAAGGCGTATCAATCTGAAAGACATCTCCGGTGAAGATGATTTTTGTGTTTTCACCAGCTCTGGAAATAATCGTCTTGATCTCATGGGGAGTCAAGTTCTGCGCTTCATCCACGATAAAGAAGATATTCGAAAGAGAACGACCTCGGATATAGGCCAATGGCTGAATAACCAATTTCTCCTGATTGACTAGCTCAGTGATCTTCTGAAATTCTTTATCCGTTTCTTTGTATTGGTTCTGAATGAATTTCAAGTTATCCCAAAGTGGCTCCATATATGGATTCAACTTGGACTTGATATCTCCAGGTAAATATCCAATGTCCTTATTACTCAATGGTACGATCGGTCTGGCCAAGAAGATCTGCTTGTATTCTCTTCTTTGTTCCAATGCTCCTGCCAAAGCCAGCAAGGTTTTACCCGTTCCAGCTACACCTTGAATTGATACTAGACGGATATTAGGATTTGTGATGGCATGCAGCGCGAAAGTTTGCTCAGCATTCTTAGGCTTGATATTGTAGGCAAGCTTTTTATCTACTCGCTCCAGAATGCTTTCATCTGAATTGTAATAAGCTAAAACAGAGTTCTTGTCACTTTTTAGAATGTAGTAGGCATTTGATTTTCTCTTGCGGGTTCCCAATACAGTTTTTGCTTCTACGTAGCCCTGATCATAGAGCTTATTGATGTGCTCAGGATCAATATTATCCAGAATGTATTTCCCGGTATTTTCCAGCTCAACGATATTTTTGATCTTTCCAGTTTCATAATCCTCAGCAAGCAAATCAATGGATTTAGCCTTCAGGCGGAGATTAATATCCTTGCTGACCAAGATTACTTTTCTGCCTTTTTCGTGCTGCTTTAGATACAAGGCGCAGTTTAGAATCTTGTGATCATTCTTTTCTTCACCAAAAATCTCATTGGCGTTGATCTGATTCTCTGGATTCATCAGCACCCTAAAATTCCCCTTGATCTTCCCATTCAGGGGAGTCCAATTGTGAATCATATGATCCTGCGAAAGTTTATCCAGTAATCGGATGAATTCACGGGCTTCAAAATTCTTGGTGTCATTGCCTTTCTTGAATTGATCAAGTTCCTCCAGCACCGTGATTGGGATGACCACATCGTGCTCGGCAAAGTTCATAATGGAGTTGTGTGCGTAAAGGATCACAGAAGTATCCAGCACAAAGATTTTCCGATCTTTATCGGATTTGGCTCTAGGCATGCGCAGGTAGTGTAGTGGTACTATGTGATTTAATTTAGAAAAATATTCGGGCTATTGACAAAGTTTCAATGAGAATTTATGGTTAATTAAATGTGACCATTCTCTATGCTCTTGACTATCAATCCAATAAAAAAAGGGCAGAATTTATGGTTCTGTCCTTTTTGTAAAAATCTAAATATTTTATAATGTATATCCGCTTTTCTACCAGTAAGACAGCAAAAGCAATGTAAGATCTGTTAAACTTAAGAATTGAGGCCACTTCTGCCTGTCCCGCCATTGCGGGAGTCTTCGGTCATCGGTCTTCCAACCTGATAAGCAAAGAATCTAAGGTGACTGGCATCATTGCGGATAATCATATATTTTATTCTAATAATGCGGCAATATCATCTTGCCCCAAACTCTTCATGAAGCTTTCTTCCGTATTTATCAGCTCGCCAGCAAGGGCTAGCTTACGATCCTGAAGTGCCATGATTTTCTCCTCTACTGATCCACGCGTAATGAATTTGTAAATGATCACTTTATTTTCCTGGCCTATTCTATGCGCTCTATCTATCGCCTGTGCCTCCACAGCAGGATTCCACCATGGGTCCAGAAGGAAGACATATTCCGCTTTTGTTAGGTTTAGACCTACACCACCAGCTTTTAGTGAGATTAAGAATACCTTGATGTCTTCATTTTCCTGGAATTTCTCCACCTGCGCTTGACGGTCTTTTGTCGTGCCATCGAGGTATGCATAAGGAATTCCCTGCTCTTCCAAGTATTCCTTTACGATAGCCAAATGCCGTACAAATTGACTGAAAACAAGCACTTTGTGTCCTTCAGATATGGTAGACTGTAGCATGTAAGTCACATCTTCCAGCTTTCCTGATTCTCCTTCATAGTCATCTCGAACTAGTTTCGGGTGATTGGCAATTTGACGGAGTTGAGTTAAGCCACGAAGTAAGGTAAACTGCTGATTGTTTCTGCCTGTACTCTGGATATCGGAAATGATCTTCTCTCGATAGTAGCTTTTCACCTCTTCGTAAACCTCCTCTTGCGCAGCAGTCATGTCCGAATACTTGACATTGGTAATCTTTTCTGGGAGATCTGTCGCTACCTGAGATTTCAATCTTCTAAGAATAAAAGGCTTAATCATCGCATGAAGCTTGGCAGATTTATCCACATCTCCTTGCTTTTCGATTGGCTGCAAAAACTGCTTTTTGAAGGTATTTTGATTACCAAGTAATCCCGGATTGATGAAGTTCATCTGCGACCAAAGGTCCATCGTGCTGTTTTCTACTGGTGTACCTGTCAAAATCAGCTTTTGCTTACTCTTCAGCTGATTTACTGCACCAGCGATATTGCTTCCCGGGTTTTTAATTGCCTGGGATTCATCTAAAATGATGTAGTTGAAATAGAAATCCTTCAGAACTTCAATGTCCAATCTGGTTATTCCATAGGATGTCAGTACTAAATCATATTCTCCAAATCTCCACGGATCTTTGATACGCTGAGTACCGGAATACACAAGGATTTTCAGATCTGGAGTAAACTTCCTAGCCTCCAATTCCCAGTTATAAATCAGGGAAGTTGGCATCACCAAGAGTGAAGTCAAACCTGGGTTTGCTTCCATTTCATGTGCGAGCAAAGCAAGTGTCTGCACAGTTTTACCCAGACCCATATCATCTGCTAGGCAGCCACCAAACTTAAATTCATTTAAGAATCGAAGCCAATTGTAACCGGCATGCTGGTAAGGGCGAAGGGTTCCATCGAATCCACTTGGCAGATCGTACTCATCTATTGACTCAAAATCTCTGAGTCTCTCCAATTTTCTGCTTAAAGTAACTTGAACCAGATTCCCGATCTCCATTTCTCTGGCTAGTGCCAGATGGTGCTTGCGTAGCACCATGGAGTTCTCGTCTCCACGGTCTTCCATGAAATTGAATAACTCCGAGTAATCCACAAACCAGGAAGCTGGAATCACAGCAATTTCTCCATTTGGCAATTCAAATTCTGCTTTGCCTTGAAGCAAAAGTTTTCTGAGCTTCGCAAAAGGCACCAAGTAAATTCCAAATTTGATCAGTGCTTTAACATCAAACCAATCAATATTTTCATTGACTTCGATTGATATTTGAGCCTTTCCAATATTATAAACCTTGCCTTTAGCATTAGGTTTTTGGACAATTTTGATTTTCTCTATATCCAGAAAATCTTCATTTTCTCCTATCCACTCAAATGCTTCTGTCTTCGGCAAAGCATCCTTTCCCATTTTGAACTCAAGGCCTTGGTCACGAAGTAACTTTATATATGCTTTTTCTTTTTGAGTACTTCGAATCGTCTTGTAGAATGTATAGCTATCCTCTCCTGTCTCCAGCCTTACTGATGCACCATGCTTTTCAGAACTCGGAGTCTGCACCGGGAAATCTATGTTTCCGTACTTGAATCGAAGTTCAAATACGATCTTATCCTCTTCCAATTTCTCTCCATCCTCTCCAAAGAGATTCTTTCCACCTCCTCCAGGTAGATCAGAGATGTTGATAAAAACCTCCGGAGTGCCACGTTCAATATGAATATCAAATCCAACTGACTCCACATCAAACTGAGAAATAAGATTAGCCATAAAGCCTTTATAGTAGCTTGGCTCAATTCTCTTATCGATGACGATGAATTTTTTATTTAAAAAAGCCTTAAGTTTCTTTCCGTCAATTCCTTTTTCGAAGTGAAAGAGCTGGCCATTGACGATCAACCAACCAGGTTCATTACTGATAAAATAGCCGTTCTTATATTGCCAATCTAATTTCTCTCCCTTGTATTTGATCGTTGGCCAGTAGTGCGTGTTTTCTTCATTTTTGTGAAAATGAAATAATACACTTGCCCGCTCAGCATTGACGATAATTTCTTTCCATACCGGATTTCCATCACTTCCCATTTCGAAAAGTCGCTTGCCGATGAGCAACGGCATTATTTTCGACCGCTTCTTCTCAATCACTTCTTCTATTAAGTCCTGCGTCTTTTTATCTTCCGTTTTCGGGTCAAAAATCTTCTCTAGGTATTGCTTAGGCCGGATATTTCCACGTTTGATAAATGGTTTGACTACCACTTCTGGGTTCATAGAATCCATGATTTTTATCAAATCATAATCCGTTTTATTTAAACCAGAATCAAATTCACTCGCATTTGCGGAGCTAATATTTTGATATGCGAGAGAAAGCCTGCCTTGTGGGTCTATCTGAACTACAAAAGATTCAATAAGAAGTCCTAAAGACTCGTGGCTATATATAGAATAAACTATCTGAAAGGGCTTATCAGCATCTACTATCATATTATTGTCGGAAGGACATAACTTCTATATAATTAGGGGTTAAGCAAAAAGAAGTCAAGTCGGGGTTAAGGATCCCAAAAAAGGGAAAAGCAAGTTGAAAATTACAAAAAATACAGCTTAAAAACTTGATTTATGGCAATTATCTGGCTGAAAACATGAAAATCCTTCAAAATCATCCTAAATGATCTTGAAGGATTTTTAATAAAAAGAGGTGAATTTTTACTCAGAAACCTGGTTTACTTCTTCCTCCTTTGTTGAGTTAGTAGTTTCAGGCTTTTCAGGAAAAAACCTTCCCTGGAAGATCAGAATCATAGCCACACCGACAAATATTGCAGCATCTGCCACATTGAAAATTGGCCAAAGGGCAGTGTAACTACCTCCCCACACTGGCAGCCAATCCGGTAGATAGCCTTCCCATATGTCAAAGTAAAACATATCTACTACCTGACCATGAAACCATGGAGTTGAAGCATTATAAGGAGCATTATTTAACCAAACACCATAAAATACAGAGTCAACTAAATTACCGATTGCTCCTCCAAGAATCATCGCTATACATACTATATATAAGCTAGGTTGTTTTTTCTCAATGATATGATATAGGTAATATCCGATCCCGCACATTGCCACCAATCGGAAAGATGTTAGCAGTAATTTGCCATAATCGGAGCCTAGCTCCATCCCGAAAGCCATGCCCGGATTGGTCGTGTAATGAAGCTTAAACCAGTCTCCGAAAATCGGAATCTGACCAGGGGAGCCAAAATCCATTTGAAAATGAACTAGCATTTTCACTGCTTGATCTATCAGAATTACCAATAAAGCAATGCCGAAGTATTTCAGGTATTTATTCATTATATACGTTTTGCTATCAGGCTTTTTCTACCAAAACAGCTAGTTCAAAATCATCCATATCAAGCACCGTAGCTCCATCTAACGAAGGAGAAAGCTCCAAGTTTAACGCCTGTACTTCAGTTTGGATATATTCCCCAAAAGACTCTAGCGCATTTTTCACCAATTCGTTATCGTCTGCGATCTTGATGTTAATCTTATCCTGAACCTCCAGCCCCATATCTTTACGTAGGTTTTGAATCCGGTTTACAAGATCCCTTGCTACACCTTCTTGCTTCAATTCATCGGAAAGGGTCACATCAAGCGCAACTGTCACACCTTGATCAGAAGCCACAGACCAGCCAGGAATGTCCTGAGAAGTGATCAACACTTCTTCCAAAAGTAACTCTAAACTTTCGCCGTCTACATCCACGGAGATTTTACCTTCACGCTCTATTTCTGCAATTTCGGCTTGTCCCCACTTGTTGATAGCGGCTACTACAAAGCGCATTTTTGGACCTAGTTTCTTTCCAAGTACAGGAAGATTAGGCTTCACATTTTTCACTAAGATACCCGAAGCATCATCGATGAATTCTATGTCTTTGATATTCACTTCTGATTTGATCAACTCCTCTAGATGTAAAATCTGAGCTTTGGTCTTTTCTTTCAGAATTGGAATCAAGATACGCTGCAACGGCTGACGTACTTTCATCTTCTCTTTCTTTCTCAGGGAGTGAACCAAAGAAGAAATCGTCTGCGCCAATTCCATGCTTTCTTCCAGATCTTTATTGATCAGCCCAGCATCTACAGCCACCCAATCAGTAAGGTGGACAGAAGCCTTCGCATCAGAGCCTGATTCAGTCAAGTTTTGATATAACCAATCCGAATAGAATGGTGCAAATGAAGACATCAGCTGAGTAAGTGTTAGCAAGGATTCGTACAAGGTCTCATACGCCGCTTGCTTATCAGCATTCATTTCTCCTCTCCAGAATCTCTTACGAGCCAATCGAACGTACCAGTTGGAAAGTTGATCTACCGTGAAACTCATGATCGCACGGGTAGCTTTGGTCGCATCGTAATTGTCCATCGCTTCTTCCACTTCAGCGATTAAGGACTGAAGCTTGGAAACAATCCACTGATCTAGCTCAGCACGCTCTGCCACTGGAACTGCTTTGGATTTGTCATAGATAAAAGCATCCAAGTTCGCATATAGCGCGAAGAAATTATAGGTATTCTGAAGTGTACCAAAGAAACGTCGTTGCACCTCAGTAACTCCATCCAGATTGAACTTCAAGTTATCCCAAGGATTGGCATTGCTTAGCATGTACCAACGCACGGCGTCAGGACCATATTCTTTCAGCGTTTTGAAAGGATCTACTGCATTGCCTAAGCGCTTGGACATTTTGTTGCCGTTTTTGTCCAGCACCAGTCCGTTTGCAATCACATTTTTGAAAGCCACGCTATCAAAAAGCATCACTGCAATCGCATGAAGCGTAAAGAACCAACCACGAGTTTGATCCACGCCTTCCGCAATATAATCTGCAGGATAGTTTGCGTTGAAAATATCTTCGTTTTCGAATGGGTAATGCCACTGGGCATAAGGCATAGCTCCAGAGTCAAACCAAACATCGATCAAATCTGACTCTCGGAACATCTTTTCTCCAGAAGCAGAGACCAAAATCACATCATCAACAAATGGACGGTGAAGATCCAGCTCACGGCCTTCGTATGGAGACTTCTCCATAAAGCCCTTAGCAATAGATTCCTCGATAGCTTTTTCTAGTTCGGCTATCGACCCAATGCAGCGCTCTTCCTTACCGTCCTCAGTTCTCCAGATCGGAAGTGGCGTCCCCCAGAATCGGGATCTACTCAAGTTCCAATCCACTAGATTTTCCAGCCAATTACCAAAACGTCCGGTTCCGGTTGCCTCAGGCTTCCAGTTGATGGTCTTGTTCAGCTCTACTAATCTATCCTTGTATGCAGTGGTTTTGATAAACCAGCTGTCCATAGGATAGTAAAGTACCGGCTTATCAGTTCTCCAGCAATGTGGATAACTGTGCTCGTATTTCTCTACCTTAAAAGCCTTATTTTCATTTTTCAGGATGATCGAGATAATTACATCGGTGCTCTTAAAGTCCGTCGCATTCTCATCATCCTCGGTGTAGTTTTTCACATAAAAATCATCCACACCGTATTCTTTGTGGGCTGTGATCGCATGTTCGGCTACTTTTTCTACCAAGTATTCACCAACCATCGAAATGAATTTCCCTTGCTTATCCACAATCGGAAGATCCTTTCCTTGCTCATCTTTTACGAAGACACCAGGCACATTATTCTGCGCCAAAGTTCTAAAGTCATCCGCACCAAAGGCTTTTGCCAGGTGGACGATACCAGTACCGTCTTCCGTAGTCACGTAGTCACCAGAAACAACCGTGAAAGCTGGATGCCCAAGCGCCAAACCTGCTATAGGGAACAGTTGCTCATATTCCCAACCTAGCATGTCCTTTCCTTTGAATTCCTCGATTACTTCGAAAGGAATTAATTTGTCACCGCCTTTGTAATCCTCCAATTTCAGCTCAGCTGCTTTTGGATTCAGGTAGGCATTCATTCTGGCTTTCGCCAAAATCACCGTGCAGGCATCGTAGGTATATGGGTTGAAAGTCTTCACTTTCACATAATCCAAGTTCTCACCGATCGCCAAAGCTGAGTTGGCAGGCAAAGTCCAAGGGGTAGTCGTCCAAGCTAGGATATAAGTATTTTCCTCACCTTTCAATTTGAACTGAGCAGTGATAGAAGTGTCTTTGACATCCTTATAAGTACCTGGCTGGTTCAGTTCGTGCGAACTCAAACCTGTACCAGCAGCCGGAGAATAGGGCTGAATTGTGTAGCCTTTATAAATCAGATCTTTCTCATAAAGCTTCTTCAGCAGGCTCCAAACTGACTCTATATAATTCGGCTCAAAGGTGATGTAAGGATCATCCAAATCCACCCAATAACCGATTTTCTCAGTCATCTCATCCCACTGATTCTTGAAACGCATGACCGTCTCGCGGCACTTTTGATTGTATTCTTCTACAGAAATCTTCTTTCCAATATCCTCTTTGGTAATACCGAGTTCCTTCTCTACCTGTAATTCCACAGGCAAGCCGTGCGTATCCCAACCCCCTTTACGCTTCACTTGGAAACCTTGAAGGGTCTTGTAGCGGCAGAAAACATCTTTGATTGCACGTGCCATTACGTGGTGAATTCCCGGCGTTCCATTTGCTGAAGGAGGGCCTTCAAAAAAAGTAAATGTCTCCGCACCGTCACGGTTGGCTACTGATTGCTCGAAAATCTGGTTTTCTTTCCAGTACTTCAATACAGATTCCCCGATTTCGGGATAATCCACTTGTTTAAATTCCTGATATGTCTTCACTGTATCCTTTCTTAAGGGCAAGTAGGTGATAATTTATTTTTGGGCGTGCCCCCGTCTGAAAAAGCCGGGGTCGGGCTATCCGCTATATCCACTTCGCTTCGCTGTGTGGATGCCGCTTCTATCCCTCACGCAATCAAGGAAACATCCTCCTCAAAAGCAGGCACAAAGATAGGAGAAATCCCCCTTTTTGGGAGGGTCAATTGGAAAAAATGCCAGCTTTCAATAAATGAAGCAACGGGGTCAATTTTCCAATCTTCAAATTTTCCAATCTTTCGATAGTTAAAGCACCAACTCATAACTCACACTTCTTCCCCCACCTTGCGGCAAAAAGACGCCTAATTCCACCAAAGCCTGTAAATCCCGTGTGGCAGTCGCTTTGGAAGTTTTCGTAATAGCGATGTATTTCTTAGCAGTCATTCCTCCTTCAAACCCCGCTGGTCCTTCAGCCAGCATTCGATTGACAGCTTTGATCTGGCGATCATTTAATAACGCCTTAAATCGATCAAAAAATTTGACTTTTTGAAGGGTGAAATTGACCAATTGCTCGGCACTCAGCTGTGCATGAAAGACAGTTTCAGCAAAAAAATCCAACCAATCAGAGATTTCATTGGAGCTTTGTCCACTTTTCAATGCCTTGTAATACTCATTCTTCTTCTCTTCTATGACACTGGAAAGACTGATCAATGTGGCATGTCCTAATCCTTGATGCAAGGCTTTTTCTGCCAAAGCGCGGCCAATTCGTCCATTGCCATCCTCGAAGGGATGAATAGACTCAAAGTATAAATGCGTAATAGCAGATCGTATCAGGGGATTATTTATAGGCTCAGCCTTGTTTGGAGAAGTTTTGTTAAACCAAGAGATAAAAGCTGCCATCTCCGAAGGAACCAGTGCTGACGGAGGCGCTTCGAAATGCACAATTTCTTTTCCAATAGCTCCAGAAACCACCTGCATGGGCGAAGAATCCGCCCGCCATTGGCCAGCTCGTACATAACGATTGCCTTCCATGAGCAGCTCATGCCATTCGAAAAGCATCTCTTCTGTCAATTCTTGAGCAAATTCCGAACGTACCTTGATCATCAGCTTGGCAATGCCTTTTGCCCGCTGATCCTTTACAAGTAAGGGCTGCTCCTCGTGTATCCCAAGATTCTTTTTGATAGAAGACATTACGTCTGGTCGGCTGAGAAACTCACCTTCGATCTCGGAAGTCTTGATAGCTTCCATCACCATCATTTCCATTAGTAGTTCAGTCTGATTTCCTTCTGCCAAACCAGTGAGGACACCAGACATTTGCCCGGATTTCATGAGAAAATCAAGCAGTATTTTCCCAGCCTTACCTTCCTTGTAAGTGAATGTTGGCCAATCCGACTGTTCCCAATTATAACTCATGAGCCGAATATACAACTTATTCGGCTCATGATTCTAATATTTTTGAGCCGATTAGATTAATTATTCGGCTCACATTAAGAAAATCTTCATATTTTATCCCTTTTACACCAAGCGCATTCTCATTTGGATCAAGCTGCTTAACTTTCTGCTTCATTCGAAAATTCCAACTTATGAAAGTTAGTAACTCATTATTTGTAGGAGGACTTGCCTTGGTATTTGCCTGCTCTTCCCCAAAAACAGTAGAAGAAACAGAAGCTCCGAAAAGAGGTGGAAACCCAATTGTCGAAGGCTGGTATGCCGATCCTGAAGGAATTGTATTCGGAGACGAATATTGGGTTTACCCAACCTTCTCAGCTGGCTATACAGACCAACTGCATTTCGATGCATTTTCTTCAAAAGACTTAGTGACTTGGGAAAAGCACGCAAATATTCTGGACACTGCAGCGATCAAATGGGCTAGACAAGCCATGTGGGCTCCCGCAGCAATCGAGAAAGACGGGAAATATTATCTTTTCTTTTCTGCAAATGATATCCAGCGACCAAGCCGCGATGGTTGGGATCCAAATAATGACATCAACCACTTTGGAGGATTAGGGGTCGCGGTAGCTGACTCACCTGGAGGACCTTTCAAAGACCATATTGGCAAGCCTTTGCTTTCGGAGTTTTACAATGATGCACAGCCAATCGACCAATTTGTATTCAAGGACACCGATGGCACCTATTACATGCTGTATGGAGGATGGAGTCACTGTAATATTGGTAAACTAAATGCTGACTTCACAGGATTTGAACCTTGGGAAGACGGTGAGCTATTTCATGAAATAACGCCTGAGGGATACGTAGAAGGGCCTTTTGTATTTATCCGAAACGGAAAATATTATTTCATGTGGTCAGAAGGTGGTTGGACAAACTCCAGCTATAAGGTTGCGTATGCCATGTCAGACAATATCAATGGCCCATGGGACAGAATCGGAACCATCTTGGAAAATGATACCACTGTAGCTACTGGTGCCGGGCACAATTCAGTTATCCAAAAGCCAGGGAGCGATGATTGGTATATGGTCTATCATCGACGTCCAATTCCAAACGAAGGAAGAGATCACCGAGTGACTGCAATAGATGTATTGGAATTCAACGAAGACGGAACAATCAAGCCAGTCAAAATGACCTTTGAGGGAGTAGAAGCAAATCCAATTGATTAATCCTTTGAATAAAAGAGTATTTACAAGCCTTTGGATATGGAGAAGGAAAGTAAAATATGAAAACCCTTATTTTACCTTAATGATAAAAGGTAAAACAAAACCCCGGGATTCATGAGATCTCGGAGTTTATTTTTTACACTCTTCGTTCTAAATTCTAGCTTCTTGGCTCTTAAAAAACCACTTTCACTTCCTTTTTCTCCCCATCTCGCTCATAGCCTAGAAGTACTTCGTCTCCTTTTTGGAAAGCACTCAATGCCCGCATGTAACTCATCATGTCAACAATAGTAGAATCTCCCATTTGCACGACCACATCGCCTTTCAATAGACCTGCTACCTGTGCTGATTTATCCTCAGATACCCCGTCGATTCGCATTCCTTTTCCATCAAAAAGATAATCTGGCACTACGCCCAAGGAGACTGTAAAGCGTGGAGAATCTCCTGAGCTATCTTTGGTTTTGGTGAAGGCAAGCTTTGGTTCGGCATCCAATTGATCTACTAAACGATCAATGTATTTCACAACAAGTAATAAGCCATCATAATTGATCAATTCGGCATCATCCGAAGGCTTGTGATAGTCTTCATGCTGGCCGGTGAAAAAGTGAAGTACTGGCAAATCCTGTAAATAAAAGGAAGTGTGATCGGAAGGACCAACACCAGACTCTGAAGTGACCAATTTCAAGCTATCAGCATTCGCCAAATCCAAAGCTGAGACAAAGCTTGGGCTAGTTCCAACTCCATTAATTGCCAGCGTCTTTTCAGCATTCAATCGACCAACCATATCCATGTTGATCATGTAATTCACATTTTTGAGATCTATTGTAGGGTTTTTCACGAAGTAATTTGAACCCCAAAGACCATTTTCCTCTCCCGAAAATGCTATGAACAGGAAGTTACTTTTATGTTCTTCATGCTTCAGAATTCTAGCCAGAGCTACCAAAGCGGCCGTACCACTGGCATTGTCATCGGCTCCATTGTGGATAGCCGAATCACCACGATGAAGGGAACCTTGTCCGCCCATTCCCAAGTGATCAAAATGCGCTCCGATTACTATCGTATTTTCAGACTTGTTGTCAATAAAACCAATTACGTTTCTGCCCTTTACTCCTTCGCCATCTGTACCGATTACTGCTTCCTCATGAGGATTTGATGGCTTTGATACGGAAAATGCCTGGAAGTACTCCTCAGTTCCCTTTGGCTCAAGCCCGATTTCCTTGAATTCGGCAGCCAGATACTCGGCAGCTTTCTGCTCGCCTTCTGTACCAATGGCTCGACCTCCAAGATCATCTGCAGCTAGATAGGTCACATCTTCCTTTAATCCAGCTTTTAGGCTTTCATCCGTCGGAGCAGTATCACAACTCCAAGTAAATAATGTTACTGCAACTGCTGCAAGTGTATGTTTAGGTAGAAATTTCATGCTTTTTATCATCTTTTGGCAAAGATAATAAATGGTAACTTTGTGCAGCAATACTAAAAAATCAATTCAAAAATGAGACAAATCCTTGTTGCCCTCCTGCTACTTTCTTTTGCCTGCAGCCCCAAAAATGATGTTCAAACAGAAATAGAAACTGAAGTTCATTCGGCATCCGATTCTTTATTGTTGACACCAGAAGAAATGAAGTATTTGAAAAATATCAAACAATTGACTTTCGGGGGAAACAATGCAGAAGCATATTGGTCTTTTGATGATTCAATGTTGGTTTTTCAATCCGACTATAGTGAGTGGGGAGCTGAATGTGACCAAGTTTTCTATACAAATTGGAAAACCGATGATCTGCAGAATTCTCAGCCAAAACGACTCAGTACTGGATTAGGAAGAACTACATGTTCCTATTTTCTTCCAGACAATAAAAGTATAGTTTATGCCTCTACGCACCTTGGTGGTGATAATTGTCCTCCAGTTCCTGAGCGCAGAACTGATGGAAAATATGTTTGGCCGATTTATGATTCCTTTGATATTTTCACTTCTGATCTGGAAGGAAATATTATTTCCCAGCTGACGAATGAACCTGGGTATGATGCCGAGGCGACGGTTTCTCCAAAAGGTGATAAAATTGTGTTCACTTCTTTGAGAACAGGAGATTTGGAGCTTTACACTATGAATATCGATGGTACAGATGTGAAGCAAATCACTTCCGATTTAGGATATGATGGAGGAGCATTTTTCTCGCCTGACGGAAGCAAAATCATCTGGAGAGCATCCCGCCCAACTTCTGATAAAGATGTAAAGGAATACAAAGATTTACTCGAGGAAGGTTTGGTAATGCCTACCAGCATGGAATTATATGTAGCAAATGCCGATGGAACTGACGTGAAAAAAATCACAGATCTCGGCAAAGCCAACTGGGCACCTTTCTTCCATCCATCTGGCGAAAAAATCATTTTCGCTTCAAATCACCAAACCGAAAGAGGTTATCCGTTTAATCTTTTCATGATTAATCTGGATGGAACAGGGCTGACTAGAATTACCCATGACGGTACTTTTGATGCATTTCCAGTATTCTCAAACGACGGCAAATATTTAGTATTCTCTAGTAACAGAAATAATGGAGGTACCAGAGACACCAACCTTTTTGTGGCTGAGTGGATCGGTGATTGATATCTGCACCCAATCGATTATAGTAAGACCGTCAAATTTGGCGGTCTTTTTGTTTTTATTACACTCTAACCAACTGAAAAATAGCTATGAAAGCTTTATCCACACTATTTTTCGCTGCTTTAGTAATGTCAGCGTGCAAAGGTCCTAAGGAAGATACCCCAGTTGAGGTAGCATTTTCCCCAGATGAAGAGCATGTTGAAGAAATCAACACAGAATGCTTTCGATACTATGGGGACAAAGATACTGTACTACTTACTACTCATGTAGACGGTACGAAAATCACGGGTACTTTAGACTATTCGCTCTTTGAAAAAGATAAAAATACTGGGACTATCGAAGGAGAAATCCGTGACGATTTGATTATTGCTGAATATACTTTTATGTCAGAAGGAGTCACTTCAACCCGCCAAGTTGTCTTTAAGAATACTGAAGAAGGCTGGAAAGAAGGCTATGGAGAGATAAAAACTGTGGATGGAATCCCGGTTTATGTGAACATGGATTCTTTAGATTACAGTCATCAAATAGCACTTACTCCTGTTCCTTGTGATTAGTACTAGAGTAGCCATTTTTGGCTTTCTAATCTCAATTCCCTAATTTCTAAGCTGAACTCACCCAAAATGCCTTTTTCAGTGACTGGATTTTTCAGTCCAACTTAGTTCCACCCTTTTTCAAATTGAGTTTATGAAGTACTATTACAGATTAATATTTCCACTTTTGGTTACCCTTACTTTGGCATTTTCAAAGTTTTATTTTGGTACGGAGTCCAAAGATTGGGAAGGTGCATTTGCCTACCTACCTCATATCAATACACTTCTTATTATTTGTGGATTTACCTGGTGTTTATTGGTAGGAATGCAGATTGTCAAAAAATTATTTTTGAAGCAATACGATATTTCTCAGGAGGATAATTTGAGAGCTAGAAAAGTATTGACTCAAATAAATATGCTGGTGAAAATAGCAAACTTCATCATCATTTTACTTGGAATAGGTTTGATTTTGGTCTCTTTCGATTCTGTCCGGAAAGTGGGTGTAGGGTTCTTTGCCTCTGCAGGAGTTGCAGGTATTATTATTGGTTTTTCAGCTCAGAAAGCTATCGGTACCTTGATAGCAGGTATTCAGATTGCGTTTACTCAGCCTTTTCGACTAGAAGATGCTGTAGTGGTGGAAGGCGAGTGGGGTTGGATCGAAGAAATAAATTTGAATTACATCGTAGTTCGCATCTGGGATTTGAGAAGGCTGGTGCTTCCGACTACCTACTTCCTGGAAAATCCTTTTCAAAACTGGACTCGAACTTCAGCCGATTTACTCGGTTCAGTGTTTCTTTACACCGATTACACCGTGCCGTTTGATGAGCTGAGAAAGGAACTAGATCGAATTTTGGAAACAACCCCGCTTTGGGATAAAAAAGTGAAAGTACTCCAGGTGTCTGATGCTAAAGAATTTACAGTAGAAACCCGTATTTTGGTAAGTGCTAAAAATTCCCCAACGGCCTGGGATTTAAGAGTATTTGTTAGAGAGAAAATGATTGAATTTATCCAGAAAAACTATCCTGAAAGCCTTCCAAAAACCCGAGTAGAAATGACCCAAAAGCCTATAGCCAAATCGTGATTATTGATATGCTGATGTATAGCCATTTGGCTACAGTCGTTCCTTGTATTTTTATAGGAGCCTATCTACTCCTCAGCAAAAAAGGGGGTAAAGTTCATCGAACTTTGGGGAAGATCTATATGATATTAATGCTGCTCACGGCGTTTATTGCTATATTTTTAGAAGCTCAAGTTGGGCCTAAATTAGTTAATCACTTTGGCTACATTCACCTTTTCTGCTTGCTCGTATTTTGGACTGTTCCTACTGCTTATCTAGCTATCCGAAAGGGGAAAGTTAAAACTCACCAGCGCAAAATGATCTTACTTTATATAGGGGCCATCATTTTGGCTGGAGGATTTACTCTTGCGCCTGGAAGGTATTTACACGAAGTTTTTTTCGGGGGTTGAAAGGTTAAATTTGCCTTCATTTCAAAATTATAAAGCATCCAAACTCTTCAAGTATTCTTCAGCCTGCTTCAATAATTCCTCCTTATTTTTCAATTTATCCAACGTGCGATAAGCCATTCCAATTCTTGGGTTATTCTCCAATTTTTCCCTATTTCTTTCATAGAAATGCCAATAGAGACTATTGAAAGGGCAAGCTCCTTCTCCAACTTTTTTGGTATGACTATAGGCGCAATGAGTGCAATAATTACCCATTTTATGGATGTAATTCGCCGTGGAAACGTAGGGTTTAGTGCCTACAATTCCTCCATCAGCAAATTGGCTCATTCCTCTTGTATTGGTGATTTCAACCCATTCGATTGCATCAATATACACTCCCAAATACCATTGATCTACCTCATCTGGATGAATTCCGGCTAGCAAAGCGAAATTTCCTATGACCATTAATCGCTGGATATGATGAGCGTATGCCAATTCTAAGGACTGTCCAATTGAATGGCTAAGGCATTTCATTTTGGTTTCTCCTGTCCAAAACCATTCTGGTAATTTCCCCTGATTGTCGAAGAAATTCATGTTTGCGAAATCCGGCATTTTAGCCCAATAAATCCCACGCATATATTCTCTCCAGCCTAGAATCTGCCGAATGAATCCTTCTACCTGAGATATATGAATTTCATCTTGGTGTCCTTTCCAATATGTATCTACCTCTTGCACAACTTCTAGCGGAGAAAGCATTTTGGTATTTAAAGCAAAACTTAGTCTGGAGTGAAATAGAAAAGGGTCCCAAGTAGTCAACGCATCTTGATAGTCTCCAAAATGCACTAGTAGATGCTTACAAAAATGACTTAAGACTTCCAGACTTTCTTCCCGCGAACAAGGCCAGGTAAAAGATTCCTCATCTAGTTGCCCAATAGTTTTGACCTTAGCTTTCTCAAGCATTTTCAGGATGTCAGCTACCTTTTTAGGATGAAGTTTTGGCTTGCGCAAAAGCCGTTTGTCCTTCAAGGCAAACCTATTCGAATGATCAAAATTCCATTTTCCCTGAAGAGGTTCTTTTCCATCCATGAGGACATTAAAGTCTTTTCGCATTTGTCGATAAAAGCTTTCCATAAAGAATGTTTTCTTCCCTTTGAAAAAGTCTTCGACAAATTCTCTTTCGGTCAAAAAATGCTCTGAATCAACACTTCGGCATGGAATGTCTAGGTTCTTACTGATTAATTTCAATTGCTTATCCAATCTGTACTCGTCAGGTAGCTGGTATTCGAACTGATCAAAGCTGTCTTTCTTTACAAACGATTTAATCATTTTCTCCAAATCCTGAGAGTTGCCTTCTTGATCCAGCTGCACATAGTTGACCTTGTGTCCCTGAGTTTTAAGATGCTCCGCAAAGTTTCTCATGCTCAGAAAAAAAGCCACTACTTTTTGAATATGATGCGGCACATAGTCAGTCTCCTGTCTTAGTTCAAGCAAAAAATAAGTCACAGACGCATCTTTTTCTTCAAAAAACCAGGAATGCTGGTAATTCAGCTGATCACCGAGTATTAAGCGTAATGTTTTGGGCATAAAAAAAGGGCTTTCAATTAAAAGCCCTTTTTCTACTACTTTGTTTTACTCAATATTTGAAACAAGGCATAGAGGAAGTTCTTCCAGCTCCGCGCTTATTTGTAGCAAGGAAACTGTAACGTATGCTGATCTCATGAGCACCGCCAGTGTTTGCATTTCCAAGGGAAGAAAGTGTGAAATCATGGCTATAGCCTACATCAAGTCCTCCTCCCAGAGAAATTCCTACCAATCCAATGACTGCTTCATGGTTTGGTAAATTGTCTTGCTGCACAGGAATTCCTCTATACCATACACCTAAAACTAGTGGTTGAATGTTCACCTGAGCTCCCACATCCAGTTGGGAAAAGGATCCTTGATTCTTATAATTAAAGGCAAATGTCAATTCTCTGGTTCCAAATCTTTGATTTAAATATTCGCTAGAACTACCTCCGGAAAGATCAAATTTCACTCCACCATGTGCTGAGATCTTTAGCGGGAGTCTGCTGTTGGCGCCATCCATAAATGAAATATTTGGCTGAGTCAAGTGATGCCCTGCAAGACCGAACCATAGGTTTTCGTTGTGAAAAACCATTCCAAAGCTGTAATCCATAAACTGATGACTGATGCCATCACCTAGACTTTCTCCACTATTTCCACCAACAGCGCCTGTTTGATCGTCAATTTGGGATCCGAAGACTAAATCCCCGAAGTAAGCATCTCTATCCATGTAGCTTACCTGTCCACCCATTCTTAAAAATGATCTAAATCCTAATCTCATTCTATAAGAATAAGTCGCTCCGATCTCAGTCATGCTCAGATTTGCCATACTTTGCTCAGACCTGTTGACAATTAGTCCCACACCGCTATTTGCGCCGAAGATGTAATGATCAGCATAGGCGGAATAGGAGTTGAAGGATTGATCGAGTCCAGGCCATTGGTTTCTGTAATTGACACCAATTGTTGTCATTTCGGAAGCACCTGTCATAGCTGGATTTAAATACAATGGAGCAGCATAAAACTGTGAGTATTGAATATCCTGAGCATTCGCTGTCAAGCATACTATGCACAGGGTAAATAGCAGATAAACGTTTTTCATATTCTATCTAATAAGGGTGACTCCTCCTGTCTTGGTGAATTGCTCACCATCTTTGGAGGTGTAGGTGATTTGATATAGGTAATTGCCAGGGGGTGATGCCTGACCTTGGTGTGTTCCATCCCAGCCTTTAGTTTCAAGGCTGTTGGTGGAATAGATTTTCTCTCCCCATGTGTTGAAAATAGTCATGGAGAATTCGGTTAAGGCTCTGAGTTTGGGGATAAACATATCGTTCAGGCCATCTCCGTTGGGGGTGAAAGCATTGGGTATGGTAATAAATTCTAGAGGGGCATTTACTTGGATGATATTTTTCTCAGTACTGGAACAGCCATAGATATCGTAAGCAGTGAGAATAACTTCGAAATTTCCTGCAATCTCAAATTTGTGAATTGGGTCTTTTTCTTTAGAGGATTTTCCATCTCCAAAAGACCATTCCCAGCCTATAAATTCTTCGGAAATGATACTTTCGAAGATGATTTCCTCGTCTACTTGAACTTCTGGTTCGCTGTTGATTTCTAACTTTCTATAGTCAAAATCAAGTCTTCCAGCCTTATTAATTTGAGAAGGGAAATCTACTCTTACTTCCGTTTGAGCAGTACAGCCTAAAGCGTCTGTTATTTGGACTTTGAGACTACCTGAAGAGTTGAAATTGATTTCTCGAGCATTATTTTCTCCATTGCTCCAAGAAATTTTGTATGGTTGTACTCCACCTTGTATTGATACCCACGCCACTCCGGTGATGGTACCAATGGTACAATCCACATCTAGGGCAGTTTCTATTCTTGCTTGTATTGGCTCAGCCTCCGCGATGGTAAATGATTTGCTCACGGTACAACCACTTTCATCTGATACTAAAAGTTGGTAAGTGCCAGCAGACAAATTCTCTCTATTTAAGCCAGCAGATGGATCGTCTAGCCATTTTGTAGCGTAGTTTCCTGAATTGCCTTTCACTTTTAATCGGATGGTTCCGGAATTTGAACCAGCACAGGAAATATCAGTTTGCTCTATTAATTCCAATTCGAGTGCTGAAGCTGTGCCAAGTGTGAAATGTTTTTCTACAGTGCAGCCTAGTGCATCTGTAACCTTAAGAGAATAATTTCCGGCTGTTGCACCACTTAGCTTGGAAGAAGTCTGGCCGTTACTCCATATATAAGTATAGGGGGCAGATCCACCTTGAATAGTCACTTGGATTTCTCCATTCCCTGCACCAGCACAACTTTCTGGTAAAAGCTTTTCTTCTAGCTGAATTGAGGTTGCTTCTTTGATAGAATAGGAAGCTTGAAATGAGCAACCTGTCTGGTCTTTTATTAAGACACTGTAGGTACCTGCTGCCAGATTGCTTAGATTTTGGGACGATGATCCGGTATTCCACTTATAGGTATAAGGTGCCTGACCACCTTTGATGTCCAAATTTATTGACCCATTATTTTGGCCAGAGCAACTTAAGTTTTCAATGGCTTCAGAAACTTGCATTCCTTCTGAGGCAGCTTTGATCTCGAATGAAGTGGTGACGTCACAATTGAATATGTCTGCAATATTTACAGAGTAAAAACCAGGCGCGAGATTAGTTACCTCCCAGGTATCTTTCATGCCATTACTCCAGGTGATTTGGTAAGGTTCTCCTCTACCTACTTTTACACTTATTTTCGCCGAACCGTCATTTCCCGAGCCGCATGAAGCATCTGTTTTCTCGAGCGGATTAAGAATTAGGGGGTAAGGCGGCTGAACTACGATCCTTTCTATATGTACAGTGCCGGCTGCATCTGTAATTTCTACTGTATAAGTACCTGCGTATAAATTGGTTCTGTCTTTGGTAGTCTCCAGAGTGTTCCAACGATAAGTATAAGGAGCTAACCCTCCTTTAACATCTAGTATAATGCTGCCTTTTTCGCTATGTGAGCAAAGTGCAAGCTTTCCTGAAACCTCTACTGAGATTCCGTTTGTAGCAAGTATTCTATTATTATCACTATCCAATGCTGCCTTTTCCGCACGCAGCTGGGCTGAAGCAGGGATACAGATCATCACACTCAATAGGAGTGGGAGTATCATCAGGCCATATGTTGAATATACCTTTTTCAAGAGCTTTGTAGTTGAGGGAAGCTGGGTGACTTTTCAACTTTCTAAAATTGTCTTATAAATCAAGATTACTGCATTTCATTTTTAAGAATATTATTTTATGTATATCATATACAACAAAATGATATTCTTTTAAATGGGGCGTATTCCGAAATAAGTATAGAATTATTCTTTTATGCAAGCGGTTGATGAAAAGTCGCTAAAACGAAATGCATCTAAAAAAAGTATTATTTTTCCTTATAAATTACCATAATCAAAAAAAGTAGGAAATGATGCTTTTTTGTTATTGTAAAAATGAAAAAGCCTCAAAAAGAGGCTTTTAAAAAAAAATTGTGAATATTTTAAATTTTTTTTCCTGAAAGGTATAATAAGTTGTTATCCAGCTTAATACTTGAAGCAAGGTATAATTCGATCTCTTAGATTTCTGCTCTTAGAATCTCCCCATAAAAATGAATAAGTAAGGGAAATCTCATGTGCACCACCACTATTTCTAAGACCTAATTTTGATATGGTTACATCATAGGAGTAACCAATATCAAGCCCATTTTCGAGAGAAACACCGACTAAGCCAATGAAAGCTTCATTATTTGGAAGGTTATTTTTTGTGGGGATTCCGCGATACCAAATCCCAAGGACTAGCGGCTCTAGAAAAAATTGTGCTCCGATGTCTAATTGATTGAAAGGGTCTTGTTGTTTGTAGTTGAAAGCAAAGGATACAGATCGCTCTGAAAAAGAATGGGTGAAGTAATTTCTTCTACCTCCACCAAGGTCAAACTTAATTCCACCTTGCGCAGATAGTTTCATAGGCAGTTTTGAAATTTGACCTTCTACGAAAGATGTATTTGGCTCCGAAAGATGATGAGCTGAAGCTCCGAGCCAGATCCTCTTAGAATAAAACATGCCCCCAATGCTGTAATCCAGGAAACTGTAGCGACTATCGATAGGAATTCCATTGAGTTCATCCGTGATTCCGCCAACCGTTCCATTGATGATATCAATCTGAGATCCAAATACCAAGTCTGAGAAGAATGCATCTCGTTGCATATAACTGACCATACCTCCGACTCTGAAAAATGTATTTTCACTCAATTGCAATCGATATGCGTAAGAAAGACCGATTTCATTGGTGGATAGGTTTGCCAAGCTTTCTTGGCTTCCATTAAATATTAATCCAATACCACTATTATAGTCAAATATATAATGATCAATATAAGCTGAATAGGAGTTAAAATTTTGGTCTAAGCCTGGCCACTGGTTACGGTAGTTTACCCCTATACGGGTAAGTTCACTGGCTCCAGTTAAAGCAGGATTTAAGTATAAAGGTGCAGCGTAGAATTGAGAGTACTGGGTATCTTGAGCTATTACATCGGACAAAATGCAACAAATAGCCCCTATAGTAATAAATACACCGAATATTCTCCTGAACATAGACAATTACGCCTTTACCAGACAAATTTATGCATTTGTTAACTGGCAAGGGTTATATTATTATGAATTAACGACTTGAAACACCTAGGGCTTATGATTGGGGCTCAATCAAATGAGTTTCAAAGCATTGTTTTTGAAGCACTACCAATTTGTAGCGCATTCGAATTAATGCTACCGCTGTTCAATAATTATACCAAAGGGTAAGAGAATTATGATAGGTGGAATTAAATGTCTATTTCGACCTGATTTCTTATCAAATCTTCAAATAATTCTCGGTTTCTAATCAATTGCGCTTTTCCTCCCCAAACCAATACCTCAGCAGGTCGAAGTCTGGAATTGTAATTAGAGGCCATACTGATTCCATATGCCCCAGCATTTTTAAATACTTAAAAGATCCCCTTTCGCTGACTTTTGCAAGCATACGATCTTTTGCCAGCGTATCTGTTTCACAGATGTAACCAACTACATTATATGGATTCAATTCTCCCTCAGGATTGCTGAGATTATATACATCATGAAATGCGTCGTACATCATTGGTCTGATGAGATGATTCAGACCCGAATCTACTCCTACAAATGTGATTTGAGGCGTCTTTTTCACGACATTGGATTCTACCACCAGATAGCCAGATTCACTCACTAGGAATTTCCCAGGCCTCTAACCAAAGCTCCAGTTTTCTACCGTATTTCTCGCAAAAAGTATTGAATGCCTTGGATACTTTAGTGCCAACTTCGGCCATATCAGTGGATGGGTCGCCATCTTTATAGGCAACTTTAAATCCTCCCCCAAAAATCCAGGAATGAGAGATTTGGAAAATTCATAGCGGCCTCAAAAAGCACATTTCCACCTCTCAAAAAGATCTCAGCATCAAGTATATCAGATCCTGTATGGATATGAAGCCCCACGATATTGATATTGTATTGCTTCACTACCTCTAGTATCTCGGGAAGCTGATGAATAGATATCCCAAATTTACTTTGAATATGGCCTACAGAAATTTTCGCATTTCCACCAGCCATAATATGAGGATTAATACGAATGCAAGCTGGCTTTGTATTTCCATAGACTGCACCAAACTCCTCCATTAGTGGAATGCTGTCAAGATTGATCATTATTCCCAATTCCACCGCTTCTTGTACCTCTCGAAAGTTAACTCCACTCGGCGTATACATGATTTCAGAAGCAGAAAACCCTGCCAACATACAAATCTTCGCTTCTTCGATAGAAACTGGCATCGACGCCTCCTCCAGCTTTCTTAACCAATTTCAAAATACTTATATTGGATAAAGCTTTAGTAGCATATTTAATCTTTAGAGGAACTGAGGCAAAGGCAGTCTGTAGAGATTTGATTTGACTTACGATCTTTTCTCCATCATATATATATACCGGCGTACCAAATTCTTTAGCAATCGATTCTATGCTTATTCCTTGAAGCTGAGTAGGATGTTGAGGTGCTGACATTGTCTGAAATTTGCGGGCAAAGATAGCCAAATAACAAAAAAAGGAGGCATTTGCCCCCTATTTTCATTAGTTATAGTGTAATTAAGAAAATTTTATTTCCGAGTTTAAATATAGATGAAGGAGGTCAATTTAACCTCTTTCTACCCAATTTGAAGCGGTTAAATATTGTTAAGCTCTCTACTTGGCCTGATTATAGGATTAAATTTGTACAATGTCGAAGAGTAATATTATCCTTATCGTTGTTTTGATGTCCCTAGCCAGCTTTGGTTTGATGGGCTTTCAATTCTATTGGGTGAAGAATGCTATTCGCATTAATAGAGAGCGATTTGATCAAAATGTGTATCAGGCACTTTCCTCCACTGTAGATGAGTTGGAGAAAGGAGAGACATCAGCGGCTTTTTATGGCTATATGATGCAGGATTCAATTATTAGTAGGTCACTTTTTGAAAAAATTGATCCGATTGATTTTGATCTTACTGTGAGCTCAAGAAGAATAACTAGGCCAAGACCTTCATTGGTAGATTCCTTTTTTCAAGAGCCGGCTCCGCGAGTGAGTCAGACTTTCAAAAGAATCCTAGAATCTCAAGGAGTTGACATGAATCAACTGGAAGAGCTAGAAGCGTTTTTTGCCTACATGACTCCAGAATTAGCCTCTAAAATGTTTACTCCGGATGAAATGGAGGTATTGCTCAAAGAAAAAGAGCGGCAATTTCAATATTTAAGTCGAATAGAGACCTCTACAAAGAAATCTGTGCCTTCTCAAATTGAACAAGTGGTGGAGATGCGTCCAGAGTTCAACATCAGTTCAGATGCTTTGGAAAAGGTATATAGGACAAACATAAAGATTGATTTTATTAATAAATATGTTGATGAAATAGGGGCTGGACAAAAAGCAATTTTGGACAGAATGGACACAGCGAATGTTCGAAGAATTCTGAAGGGCTTTTTGTTGGAAAGAAATATTACCGAAGATTTTGAACTAGCGCTACTTAAGGATGACCGGTCTTTATTGCCAATTGGGCCTGTTAAACAGCAATTTGTATTAGTCCAACAAGGGATTCAAGCGCGATTATTCCCAAATGACATCTTTGGCAAGGCAAATTTCTTAACTGTCTATTTTCCTGAAAAAAATGCACATGTGATTCGTGAAGTTTGGTTGCCTTTATCTAGTTCTATCTTATTTATTATCGTTATTATTTCTTGTTTCATATATGCCATCAAGGTGATTATCCGTCAAAAAGCCCTCTCGGATACGAAAAATGATTTCATTAATAACATGACTCATGAATTCAAGACTCCTTTGGCCACGGTGAGCCTGGCTGTGGAGGCGCTTCAAGATCCAGAACTCTCCAGTCAGGATAAATTCCGGACAAGGTATTTGGGCATAATTAAGGATGAAAATAAGCGCTTGGTGTCTCAGGTAGAAAACGTTCTTCAGGCGGCTGCGTTGGATAAGAAGGATTTCAAACTGAAAATAGAATCTCTAAATCTGGCAGAAATTTTAGAAACTACTGTTGATCATTTTGGCCTGCAAGTCGAAAAGAAGGGTGGACAGATCACCTTTATAAATGAGCTAACTGAACCTATGGTTCAAGGAGATTTATTTCACCTTACCCATATTTTCAATAATCTATTGGATAATGCAAACAAGTATTCTCCTGACTCTCCGTTTATAACGATTGTAGCAAAAGATAATACGGAAGAGGTATTCATTACCATCAAAGACGAAGGAATTGGGATGAATAAAGATGCGCAAAGGAAAATTTTTGATAAATTCTATCGTGTTCCTACAGGAAATGTTCACGATGTCAAAGGTTTCGGCCTAGGGCTTTCTTACGTAAAGGCCATGTTGGAGGCACATAAGGGAGGAATTCAAGTAAGTAGCGAACTTGGAAAAGGAAGCTCATTCACCATTAACATACCAAAGAAACAATGAGTAAAGCAAAATTATTAGTGGTCGAGGACGATCCAAATTTGGGAGATATCCTGCAGGAATATTTGGAAATGAAAGGGTATGAACCTACGCTTTGCCGTGATGGTGAAGAGGGTTGGAATAAATTCAAGAAGGGGAAATTTGATCTTTGTCTTCTGGATATTATGATGCCGAAAAAAGATGGGTTTACCCTAGCTAAAGAGATTAAAAAAGTGGAGGAAAACTTACCGATACTTTTCCTCACGGCAAAAAACCAAAAGGATGACATTATCGAAGGCCTTAAAATTGGCGCGGATGATTACATCACTAAGCCATTTAGCATGGAGGAATTACTTCTTCGTGTCAATGCGATCTTGAAGCGAACTCATAAAAGTGAAGATATCAATCCGCTGAAAGTATATACTTTCGGAGGTTTCACACTGCATTACGATGAGCAATTCTTAGATGGACCAAAAGGCCGGCACAAGTTGACTTCGAAGGAAAATGAGCTTATTCGCCTACTTGCTTCCGAAATCAACAATCTGGTAAACAGAAGTCATGCTCTGAAACAAATCTGGGGCGATGACAGCTACTTTAATGCGAGAAGTATGGATGTGTACTTGAGTAAAATCAGGAAACTTCTGAAAGATGATCCTAAAGTGCAGATCATTACCGTTCACGGAGAAGGCTTTAAGCTGATTGTGAGCGAAGGATAAGAAGCCCGATGTTTAATGACCGATGTCGGATGTTTTTACAATGGTGACTTTCCAATAACAATACTAATAACAAAAAGCCAGAGCGATCTTAAATCACTCTGGCTTTCTATTTTTTGGAATTCTATTTCTCTAATATCTAGATACTAGCATCCAAAGCCTTGATACTAACGTCTAGCTACTTGATACTTAGAAAATCATTTCAGCTCCAATTCCATTTCCTTCAGGGAAAGTGACTTTTTCTGGCGTGATGATTACTCCTTTCGCAGGATCTTTGGATAGTAGCATTGCTCCATCCATATCTACATAATCCAGCAGCGGAGCAATGTGCGCAATGGCTGTGATACCCACCGAGGATTCAGTCATGCAACCTACCATAGTTTTCATTCCAAGTTTCTTCGCCTCGTGGATCATGCGTAATCCCGGGGTTATTCCTCCGGCTTTTACCAGCTTCACATTGATTCCATGAAAAAGTCCATGGCATTTTTTAACATCGGATTCTACGATGCAGCTCTCATCTGCAATCACTGGTAATTTACTGTGCTTGTAAACCTCTTTCATTCCCTCCAGATCATCTTTGCCAAGAGGTTGCTCCATAAATTCCACGCCCAATTTTTTCAATTCACCAGAATAATTGATAGCCTGATCTGCAGTCCAAGCACAGTTCGCATCAATTCTGAAAATTGCATCTGTATGCTTCCGGAGTTCACGGATAATTGCCAAATCATCAGAAGTACCCAGTTTTATTTTATAGATCGGCCAGTGAACTTCCTTCATTTTTGTCACCATCTTCTCTACCGTATCGATTCCAATTGTAAAGTTGGTAAGTGGAATTCCAGCAGGATTTAGATCTAAGAGTTCATAAAGTTTCTTTCCAGATTTCTTGGCATAGATATCCCAAGCTGCCATATCTAAGGCACATTGAGCAAAAGGGTTCTCTTTAAAAATTTCTTTCCCTAAATCCCAAAGTTCAGCGGGAGTTTTCCACTCAGCTTTTTCTACTATTGGTCTGAATCTCTCCAAGCATTCCATCATATTAGAGATAGTCATGCCATAGAATGGATTTGTAGTTGACTCCCCTAAACCGAAAAATGCACCATCTTGCAGTTTTACAATTAAGGTATCTTGTACATCCCTGCTTTGATGTGCGATGGTAAATGTGTGCTTGAGAGGAAGATCGACTACTTGAAAAGATAAGTTCATTTCGATAAATATTCTATTTGGAGCAAAATTAACCTGTTTTTTGCTTGAATGGTAGGTAGATTTATATTTTATTCAAGGTAAATAGAAATTACTATGAAAGTCAATTCTAAATTATCAATCAGCTTCTTTTTGCTGTTTTTGGTTTTAATACTTAGTTGTAAAACGGCAAAGATGCCAGTTTCTTCAGCAAGCAATGTCTCTACATTGGAATCTGCCTTTTCCAAATTCAAGGAACCTGCTATCACGCACAGGAGATTCAAGCATGCAGATCTACAGCCACTCATCCAAAAGCACTCAGGAGCTTTTGAAATCACAAAATTGGGAGAATCAGTAGAAGGTAGAAGTATTTCCAGCTTGGATTGGGGAGATGGAAAAACCAAAGTAATGCTTTGGTCTCAAATGCACGGAAATGAAAGTACTGCGACCATGGCTCTGTTCGATTTGTTCAATTTTCTTGAAGGCAATGGAGATGAATATGACGATTTGCGTACTCTTCTAAAATCACAGCTGGATCTTAAATTTATCCCTATGATTAATCCCGATGGAGCGGAACAATTCAAACGAAGAAATGCGATTGATATAGATTTGAATCGAGATGCAATATCTCAGATTTCTCCTGAGGCTATCATCCTGAAAGGTGCGCGAGATGATTTTGAACCTGAGTTTGGTTTCAATTTACATGATCAACAAACCTATTATAATGCCTCTGGAACTCCAAAACAGGCCACAATTTCAGTTTTGGCGCCAGCATATAATTATGACACGGACGTGAATGCAGTAAGGACTCGAGCTATGCAAACTATCGTAGGCATGAATGAGATTTTGCAAGAAGTAGTGCCTGGTCACGTGGGAAAATACGACGATGCATTTGAGCCGAGAGCTTTTGGTGACAACATCACCAAGTGGGGCACGAGCACGATTTTGATCGAGTCTGGAGGATATCCCAATGATCCAGATAAGCAGTACATCCGCCAGCTGAATTTTATGATTATTCTTAATGCCTTGGAGCAAATTGCCACCAAAAGCTATGAGCAATTTACTATTGAGGAATATTTTGCTATTCCTGATAATGACCTGCAGTTGGTTGACTTGCTACTTAATGAAGTTCAGGTGCCAGTAAATGGCAAATACTTTCCAGTCGATCTGGGAATCAGAAGAAGAGATATTACAGCTGGAGAAACCTATTACATGTCTGCTTCAGTGGATGATTTAGGTGACCTGCAGGTGTATTTTGGGTTGGAGGAATTTGATGCTTCTGGACTGAAATATGCAGAAGGGAAAGTCTATGCAAGTGAATTTGAGTCCGTCAGCATGCTTGATGAAGCAAAAGCTATAGAGCTTTTGAAGCAGGGGTATTTGGCAGTAAAAGTGAAAAATGGAGCTAAAGGCGATTTGCATAATCTTCCCATCTTGGTGTTGAAAAGTACAGAAACCTTTTCTTCTGGCTGGAGAACCGGGGAAGGGACAAATTTCTTTTTGGAGAAAGATGGAGTGAGAAAATATGCAGTAGTTAATGGATATCTGATTGATCTGGAACATCCAAAAGATCAGGAATTTAAGCAGAGAATTTATTAAAGGTAAATATTTCAAAATGTTTAATTTAATCCGCCACTTGGCGGGTTATTTGTTATTAGTCTTATAAATAATTTTTAGAATCCATGAAAAATAATGTATCAGCCATTCTATTTGCAGTAGCGATCGTAATTGCTTCGATTGTTTTGGGAAATGCAGTAATCAACCGAAACCGACCTCAAGGCACGATCAATGTCACGGGCTTGGGAGAGAGTAATTTTACCTCTGACCTAGTGGTGTGGGAAGGTAATTTTAGCCGCGAAAGCTCTGATTTGAAATCTGCCTATGCTGATTTAGAGAAAGACAGAAAGCTAGTTTCGGACTATTTGATTTCCAAAGGAATTCCTGCTGAGAAGTTGATTTTCAACGCGGTTAATACCAACCCAAACTATGACCAAAATTATTCAAATGATGGCCGATATTTGGGACAAACCTTCAAAGGTTATACTCTTAGTCAATCCTTGAAAATCGAATCTACAGAAGTGGAAAAAGTTGAAAAGATTTCGCGAGAGATCACAGAACTGCTCAACCAAGGAATTGCTTTTTACTCCCAGTCTCCACGCTACTACTATACTGAGCTGGAATCACTGAAATTGGAAATGATTGCTAAAGCTACAGAAGATGCAACCATCCGTGCTGAGCGAATCGCCGAAAATTCCAAAGGGGATCTTGGAGACCTGATCTCAGCCAATATGGGAATCTTTCAGATCACAGGTCAAAACTCAGGGGAAGACTATTCTTGGGGTGGCACATTTAATACAGCGGATAAAAACAAAACCGCTTCGATTACGATGAAGTTGATTTTTGAGGTCGATTAAAAGACGTTTTCAAACAATTGCTGCCCTTTGTGCTTTTACATGATGTGAAAGCTTTAATCCTATTATCCCTTATGTCTTCATTTATTGTCCTCTATCAGTTTACCAAAAACTCACCTACTTCAGATTGGAGAATAGTGGATGATGTAGTAATGGGAGGGAGATCATCTGGTGATTTCCATATCAATGAATCTGGCAATGGTGTATTTGAAGGGGTTGTGTCCTTAGCAAATAATGGAGGGTTTTCCTCTGTCAGCATATAGGGAAACTTTTCAAATTCAGTCCCACACAACGATTAAAATCCATTTAAAAGGGGATGGTAGCCCATATCAATTTCGAGTAAAGGCATCTGTTTCTGATCGCCATTCCTATATCTCTCAATTTGAAACAAGCGGAGAATGGGAAACCATAGAAATCGATCTAGCCGATATGTACCCTGCATTTCGAGGGCGTAAACTTTCAATTCCTAACTTTGACAAAGAGCAGATTGAGGAATTGGCATTTTTGATTGGGAATAAAAAAGAACAGAAATTTCACCTGAAATTAAAGTCTATCGAGCTACTTTAAGACTAGTATTTTCAAGTAATAGTCAGGCAATTAGGATAAATAAATCACCATTCCGCCTAGGCAGTTATCTTTGTGCTAGATTGAATTGATGTGAAAGAGAATAAGACTACAAAAACCGCCCTTCACCCCCGCAATGCCCACCGGGAGCGTTACGATTTTCCAAGCTTAATTGCCACTCAGCCTGAGTTGGGCAGATTCGTGGCAGAAAATAAATACGGAGACCTCAGCATTGATTTCGCTGATCCAAATGCAGTAAAGGAACTCAACAGAGCTTTGTTAAAGCATTTTTATAAGATTTCATCCTGGGATATTCCAAGTGGATACCTTTGCCCTCCCATACCCGGAAGAGCAGATTACCTTCATTATTTGGCAGATTTACTTACTGATAGCAATGGTAATAAACTGCCAGCCGGTGATCAGACCAAAGTGTTGGACATCGGGACAGGAGCGAACTGCATCTATCCAATGCTAGGAAATGCTATTTACGATTGGTCATTTGTTGGCTCCGAAATAGATACTGTAGCGTTGGACTCAGCTCAGGAGAACCTATATGCGAACCCTCAGTTTCGAGGAAAAATCACCTTAAGACTTCAGGAAAATTCAAAGGAAATACTTTCAGGAATCATCAAATCAGATGATGTTTTTGATTTAGTTACCTGTAATCCTCCATTCCATGAGTCCCAAGCTGCTGCAGAAGCAAGTAGTACTAGAAAAGTGAAAAATCTACAAGGAAAAGTTGGTAAGAAGGTCACATTGAATTTTGGAGGAAAAAACAACGAGCTTTGGTGCGAAGGAGGCGAGTTGGCATTTATTCAAAAAATGATTCGTGAGAGTATCACTTTTAAATTCAATTGCTTTTGGTTTACCTCCATTGTCTCTAAGGAAGAGCACATAAAGGAATTGGTTTTAGCTTTGAAAAAAGCCCGTGTTGCAGATCGGAGGATCATACAAATGACTCAGGGTAACAAAAAAAGCAGGTTTATCGCATGGACTTTCTTGAATCCAGAGCAACAGGAAAACTGGAGGAAGAGAAGATGGAGTTAGAATTTGAAATTGGTGGATTTGAAATTTGAAATTTCGGAAATAAGAACGGCGCTTTGAAATGAATCAAAGCGCCGTTCTTAAATCTTAATACTTGAATCTAGGCTCTTAATTCAACGTGCTTTCCACACTGATCTCCAAATCCAAAACTCTGGAAATAGGGCAATTTTCCTCAGCGTCTTTCACTAGCTCATCGAATTTATCCTGAGCGATACCGTCCACTTTAGCCTTTAGGACTAAGTGAGATTGCTTCAATGTTCCTTCTTCAAATGTGATGTTTGCAGTCACATCTAATTCTGTTGCGGTGTAGCCAGCTTCTTGCAGATTGAAGCTCAATTTCATTGCGAAGCATCCAGAGTGCGCTGCTGCGATTAATTCTTCAGGATTGGTACCCACTCCACTTTCGAATCTGGACCCAAAAGAGTATTGTGTTTTGTCTAAAACAGTACTAGGCGTAGTCAAATGACCTTTGCCATCTTTACCTGTTCCTTGCCATACGGCGGTTGCTTTTCTGATCATGGTTTAAAAGATTTTAGGGTTAAAAGTTATAATAGTTAAAGGGAAATATGTGCGTATAAGTTCAGCTAAAGCTTAGAATCATCAATTTTCCACCTTTTCCATTTTCGGTTTTTCAGGCGGGTTAGTTGATGCTTTTTTACCTGACAAATTCTGAAATACCTCCAAATATTGATCGGTCACATAGTCCCAATTGTATCTTTGTACAAGCCCCTCGCGAGCGGTGCTTCGGAAATATGCCATTCTTTCCTTACTACTTTCCGCTGCTTCCACGATGTCCTGAACCGATTCTTTAGTCTTTTGAAAGTACCAACCATGTTTACCGTTCTGGAGCATTTCCTGATTGAATGGGGTATCCAAAGCTAAGATAGCGCAGCCAAAACCAAGTGCTTTCAACATCGCTGGATTCGTCCCACCATATTCGTGACCGTGAAAATAGGCGTAGCAATGAGAGTACCATGCTGCTAATTCATTCTGATCAGTGATGTATCCCAAAAACAATAGCCTTTCGTCTTCTATGTTTTTGAGGACATTGGCATACTCGTCATTGAATGGTACGTCGCCAACTATTACGAGCTTTCTCTTTGAGTTAGACTTTAAAAATCCATCGATTATAAGGTCTGCATTGTTGTCCGGAATAAGTCGGCCTACGATCAGGAAATAATCCTGCGGTTCAATTCCCCATTTCTCAATGGGATCAGCTGCTACATCTGCTCGTGGATTTGCCCCATATGCGATGACTTTGGAGTCTGCATTGAATAATTCCTTGTAAACACGCTGCATTTCATCCGAGTCATTGATCAGTTGATCGTAGTATTTCGTGGCCATCTTAGATGCCCAGAAAAAATACTTTGATCCCATGCCTTTCCATTTTGGTCTGAGCCACTCCAGACCATCCACGTTGATCACCGTTTTTTTTCTGAAAAGTCTGGAAAACCAGCCGATAGGTCCATTAGCGCTGTTGACCACGAAAATCACATCCACGTCTGAGAAACAGGCATGCATCATGGAGAAAAAAGTATGCGAAAGTTGGGTGCCTATCTTTGATTCAATTGCTCCTATGTAAATGCATTCTATGCCATTTACAAATTTTGGTTTTTCTTGAAATAGGGCTTTGTGATTATATACGCGGACATGAACACCCTTGGCTACGAGTCGCTCACCAAGCTCTTTGACCATGGTGTCGTATCCTCCATACACATAGGGATATCCTTTTGCCCCCATTATGGCTACTTTTAATTTCTTCTTAGCTGCTGCCATAAATGGTTTTCAATTTTTTTTCTAAAACTATCCAAACTGAACTCCTTCAATACCCGATTTCTACCGGCACTCCCAAACCTCTCTCTAAGTTCTTGATCCAAAATTAAACTAATTAACGCATTTACTCCTTCATCTAGATTGTAAATTGGGATTAAGTATCCTGTTTCACCGTTCACCACCATTTCCGAAGCTCCTCCGGATTGCGTAGCAATGACTGGACAGGCTGCTGCCATGGCTTCCAGTATGACCGTAGGAAATGAATCTGGTAAAATCGATGGTAAGACAAAAATATCTGTTGTCTTCAGGATGGAGCCTATATCTTCTCTAAAGCCGAGATTTGTTACATGATTTTCCAGTCTATGCTCATTGATAAAATGCTTCATTTGCACCTCCAAATTCTCATAACCAGGATATGGATCTCCAACTAATAGAAAGTGGCAATGTGGATAAGAACTTACTATCCTCTTGGCCATTTCTAAGAAGAAAAGTTGTCCTTTACCAGGATTGATTCTACCAACCATGGTAATAATCAGGTGATCATCGGCTATTCCTAACTCCTGAGGGCGTATTCCAGGTTTTTCAAGAAACTCTGAATAGGGTATTCCATTGTGGATAACTGTAGGTTTTGATACCTCTAACTTATTGTCCCAGTGATTTTTCACCGCTTGTGATACTACGATGGGTGAGGGAGTAGTACGATCTAACAATCGTCGTAAGAGGCCTACCAAAGGTGTAGGCCCAAGTAGGATTTCATGTATGTGCCAAAAGTGTGGCAGGTTATGCAATTTTGCCCATTGTGCCCCGACTACCACTGCGAGGGTATTGGAGTAAACTAGGTCGAACTTGAACTCACTGTGCAGCTGGCTTAAAAATCTATAGGCTTTGTAATTCATAGATAGCCTATTCACTAGTCCGGGAATGTTCACGTATTTACGTCGCAAAATTCCAAGGTTTTGAATTCGGACTATAGCTCCTTCTTCTACAAGATATTGTTGCAAAGGGCCCGGTTCGGGCAAGACCACAACTGGTTTTAGTCCAGCATTTTTATAAACCTTTACTACTTCAATCAGTATTCTGGAAGAGCCATATCGGTCTGATGAACTATTAAGGAAGAGTACTGTCAATTGAAAAACCGGTTGCTAATTTTTAAGGATTACATTTTGAAATCCTTCAATAAATTTCTGTGCAGAAAATTTCTTGGATTGCTCGAGACCTTTACCAACCATCGAGTTGATTTGGTCATCATCTAAAGCCAAAAATATCATTTTTTCCATTAAATCTTGCTGGTCACCAGTTTTGAACGGAAGTCCACATCCTCCAGCTACCTCCATCAATGCAGGTTGGTTAGAGTGGATTACAGGAATTCCATTTGCCATAGCTTCTAAAATTGGGATTCCAAAGCCCTCATTTTCGGAAGGGAATACATAAGCAAAAGCATTTTTGTACAAGGCAGCCACTTGATGATCATTTACATATCCAAGCAGGAAAACTTTGTCCTGAAGGCCAAGTTCTTCCACCAGCTTTTCTACAATGGGGAGGTCATTCATTTGCGCACTTTGTCCGGCCCCTCCAGCTAATACCAATTTGAAATCAACTTTAGTTTTCTTGAGGAAATTGTCAAAAGCGCGAACGAGCATGGGAAGGTTTTTGCGCTTATCGAAGGTGCCCAAATGCATAAAATATTTTTGGTCTGCCAATCCATTCTCTTCCAAAAAAGTAGTATCCAGGCCATTCTCAAGCCTTTTTGGAGCTTGATAAATAACGGTCATCGGATATATTTTCTTTAAGTATTTGTAGAGTGATTTTCGGGAGTATTCCGTTGTGGTGATGATCTCGGTATTTTCTTTCAGGCCTTTTTTGATCAACCGCAGGAAGTATGTTCTCCACCACTTGGGGTAGTTTTGAGGCATTTGCCAGAAGAAAGCATCATGGATCACTGTTAATCTCCGACATGGAAGGCTTGCCACAGGCGAGACAAAATCCGGGCAAATCAACACATCCGGCTGGTGCTTTTTCACCAAATCAGGTAATTGGAATTCCTTCCAGCGAAAGTAATCCATGTGATAATTGAGACGCTGAATTTTGGATTGAGGCCCTTTAAAAGTCTGATCAGCACTTTGGGTTTTTGGATCATGGGAAAAAATCCATTCGATCTCTGGATGTGGATAAGCCAATGCGGCTTCCGCCAATTCCATCATATAGGTTTTGATACCTGTAGTGGCGACGTTCAAATATTGTAAATCGAGTAGGACTTTCATGTAGAGTTAATAGATTTCTTTCATTCAGTTTCTTAAAAAGTATAATATTCTGATAAATAACTTTATAGCCGAATCTTTAATTATACAATTTTTTAATTGGCCTAAAATTAGACTACTATTTCTTTGCCATAGTTTTCTACTTGGATTCTGGAATATTCCCTCACGCTAATTCCAACCATCCACCAGGAAATCCATGAGAATGTAAGTATAGATTTCCACATTTGCAGTAAATAAGGGTAGTAATAATCCTGCTTTTACAGTTCCTGCTACAAATGCCATTCTTGCCAAATTCAAATTATCAGAATTTTTAAAGACATAGATCGAAGTCCAAATACCTGAGAAGAGTGTTGCTATGTACAAAAACATACCAACCCAACCCAGTTGAACTCCATATATTAAAAACTGATTTTCGCCGCCAACCCGTAATTCTTCAGTCACACTGCCAAAATTTCCACTCATAGCAAGTCCAATGCCCATAGGATTTGTCATCATTGAGTCTAATGCCAGTACCC
This sequence comes from Algoriphagus sp. 10J20-15, assembly GCF_055809615.1. Classification (NCBI taxonomy): domain Bacteria; kingdom Pseudomonadati; phylum Bacteroidota; class Cytophagia; order Cytophagales; family Cyclobacteriaceae; genus Algoriphagus; species Algoriphagus sp. 10J20-15. The sequence goes on along the minus strand of NZ_JBVVUG010000048.1, from coordinate 136,510 downwards.
ATTCCACCACGTGGCCAATGCTTGATGTATCTGCGAGCGTTAAGGTATCAATCACGTAGAAGTAGAAATCCTCCGGTGCAAAGAAAAGCACGTATCCCACAAATAAGACTAAACTCAGGAACCCAAAACCAATTAATTTATACAGTTTGAAGACCAGGGCAACAAAGAATATCATCAGAAAAAATGCAGCAAATGATGCTCTGGAAGAAGCAAAGACAAGACTTCCAATAGAGCAAAGCATCACAAGAACATATTTCCATTGATGTGACCTCTCTGAAGTTAAAAACCAAATCAATCCTGCTGAAAACCCCATTAAAACAGAGCTGGCCAGCTCTAAAGGATCTGAGAAAAAACTCCCGAGTCGCTTCATTGCATTGGTAGTTTCAAAGGTCCACGTCAGGTTATAATGCCCCTGTGGCTCAATATTATTTATTTCTTCGTTGAAAAGGGCATAGCCAGTAAATTGCTGTAGGTGTGCATTTAAAAGATAGTTTTCCACCAAGTTCATTAGAAATGCTCCAATGGCAATGATAAAAATGATCTGAAACAATCGCTTCAACTCGAAATCACCAAACTGAGTATTTCTGCCAAGCAAGTAGATCAAACTAGGAATGAACATACTCTTGAAGTAGAGTGCTTTGTTCACAAAACTTGCCTGTCCTATTGGTACCACAAGGAAAACGACTGTCAATACCATAAAAGCCAGCAAGTACCAATCTGTGGATTGAAGTCGCAAGGGGTAGCTGAATATTTTCTTTTGATAAATAACAAAAATCAACCCTGCCGTCAGAACGATGATTTCCTTACTGACCTGAAATAAACTTACGATCATGGGCGACCTAGTCACCAAAAATGCCACACTGAGCGTGGTGATATAAAATGGCAAAAAAGCAGCAAGGAAGAAGATAAAATAAGTCCATTTCCCTTTAAATATCATTTCCTGAAGCGTCCAGAGAGATCCGGCTGCTACCGCAAGTGCGATTAAAATGAAAAATATCAAAGGCATCGGCTTACCATTATGTTATACTTTCAGGTTCAGTAATAATTGAATCAATGCTTCAAACGACAATAAGCAAATTAACCAGCTTTTGAAAATTGTACAAGCAAGTTGCAATGCCGAACCTGAAATCAACTTTTAGTAATGTATTGGTCTTTGTAAAGCTGATTATCAGCTCTTTTTCTGATTAGCTCTTCAATTTCAGGGTTTGAGATTTGATCCTCCGTTGGTGCATAGAGAGCACGCTGACGATTGACAGAATTAGCAGGAGGATCGCATAGATAATAGATCGCAAGAGACTTTCGGATATTCGTTCCTTCGGTGCTCACTTCTCTACTTAAGCCATGCCATGACTGGAAGGTAGTATCAAAAATAACTGCCCTATTAAATTTCACTTCCACTTCCTTTTCCAGCTTTTGAGGTCGATGGTTTTCTGCATCATTACTCCAAAGTCCAAAATGGCCTCCGAATTCAGGTTTCCAATCTTGAGAAAGATATATAATCAGATTTATTCTTCGCTGTAATCCCAGCTTAGGATGAATGTTGTAGTCTAGATGAGGATTGAGTTTTCCTCCATCAGGATGCATGTGCCATCCGCCACCATGTAAGCCAAAATCTGGATACAATTTGATTCCCAAAATTGCTCCTAAGTTGTTGACAAATGTCTCAGAGCATAAGTATTCAAAAAATTTATAAGTATACTCAGGAAACTTATTCCAATCGTTCAGAGCTGACTTTTTTTCAAGCGGATTTGAATAGGTGAATAGACTAGCATCACCTATCACCGGAAACTCTTCTGATAGAGATTTTGCAAATTTTTCTTCTACAAAATCATCGATAACTAAATGTGGAAAAGGTGCAGACGGAGTGAAACTCTTCTACTCTATTTTTAATCTCCTCAATCTTAATCATGGTAGGTTTTTATTAGGCCATCAGCAAAGCCTTTCCAGGCCATCTTTAACTTTTGAAGCCTCCATCTACCAATAAAATAAATGGAATAAAGAAGCATTTTGCCAAATTGGACGGCCACGGCCAAAGGTATAAAAATATTTTTAGTGTGATGTTTAATGAATATCATTTGATTTCTCTGGGCCAAATAATGGACTATTGGGTTTAGAAAACCCTCTTTTCCCTTAGTCTTTGACTTGGAAGAATTCCCTACGGAATGATAGATTTTTGCCTCTGATTCAAACCAAAGCTTGTAGCCTTTTTCACGAACTCGCATGGAAAGATCCACATCTTCAAATGAACCGAAAAAGAAGAATTCCTTCAGAAGACCTGCTTCCCGAAGTACTTTTGTTTTAATTAAAGTAGCGCAACCAGTCGTCCAATCTGTCTCCTCCGATCTAACATCACTTAGATCAGTTTTTCCTTCCTTTTTTGTGAGAGAAAGACCTAGAAAAGCAATGAGTTTACCACCTGCATTCCATATGACATTTCTACGTTCGCCATTATAGAAAATTAGGGGCTGTGCAATACCATACTCAGGCTTATCATCAATAGAAAAAACCAATTTATCCAGGAAATCGGGTTCGACTTCAGTGTCATTATTTAGTTCTAGGATGTAGTCAAACCCATTCTCCAAAGCATATCGAAACCCCACATTGTTACCCCCGGAGAAGCCTAGATTTTCCTGAGTAAAGATAAAATGTGCAAAATCTCCAAATTCATTCTCAAGCCTTTCTCCAGAACCATCACCGGAGTGATTGTCTATCATAATCGTTTTAAAATTGGGATAGGTACAGTTTTGAAGTGAGAGAATGCATTTTTTAGAGTCTTCATAATTTTTCCAATTGATCAAAACTATTGCTACGGAAGGAAAAGGTGAAGAACTCATTCAGAAAGGTTTGTGGAAAATGTATGTGGTTGCTGTAGTAATATGTGTATCAGCGCTCAAATATAAGACTCAAATAAAAATCAAAGATGGATTTTAAAAATCAATTTTTAGTAAAAAGACCAAGTACCAACGCTTTATTGTGGCTCCAGTTGAAATAGCATGAGATAATAAAAGCAACAACTTCGGTGGATAGTAGTGCAAAAGCTAGGCCTATTTCCCCATAATAAGCAGTTGCGAATACAGAGGTTATAAGCATGTAAATACACATCAGCCAAGAAGTTCTGAACATTAGTTGTTTCTGGTCATTGATAAGAAACACTATAATATTCCAGATATTAAAGGAAGCCAGAAGTGGGATAAAAGCTAAAATCTTTAGAATTTCGACAGATTTTGGAAGAGATTCTCGTGATAAAACTGAGATAATGAAATCTGACCAAAGAAAGGTTATTAATGACAAAAACGCACTTAAACCAATGGAAAGGAGTAATACTTTGATTGAAAATCTCACAAATGCTTTTTTGTTTACACTGTATAATTTGGCAGCATTTGGATAAACCGCTTGTACAATTAGCGAAGGAAGCATACGCATCACCATGATCACCCGCTCGGCTAAGCTATACATACCTAGCGTTTCTGCAGCGGTGAAAAAGCTGAGTATTATCAATCCTCCATTTACGGCTATATGACTTCCTAGATTAGAGAAAAACAGGAGAACATTTGATCTAAGGCTCTTCCAAATAGCATGAAACTCGGGTCTATAAAATGTGATCCGCATATAGATTCTAATGTAGATCAGCAGAAAAATATTAACTCCTAGACCAAAAAAACCCATCATGAAATTTACCCATTTGCTTTGTTCTGGCTTGTGGATAAATAGCACAATACCTAAGAGGAAAAGTAGCTTGCTGAAAATATTCGCTATGCTGACCAGCTTCATTTTTTCCATACCCTGAAAAAACCAAAGCGGTAACGTAGCTTCAGAAAAAAGGAGCATTAGTGAAAACACCAAAATGACCTGATATTCTTGGAATAGGTTAAAGCCGAAAACTCCGATGATTATAGCAAGGCTGGCTATTGTAGCAAGTAAAATTTTAGCCGAAAAAATGTTGGAAACTATATGTGATAATTCAACTCTATTTTGCTGATTAATAGCAACTTCCCGGGGGGCGTTTAGGTTGTAGCCAAAGCCTACAATTATGTTCAAAAGTATAATGACCGAAAGTGCGAGATTAACTAATCCAAATTGATCGACTCCAATCCCCTGAATCAACAGAGGCATGGAAATGATAGTGATCAAAATATTGGAGGATTGAATAATCGCCAGAAAAAGAAAATTCTGGATAGATTTATTCTTAACGATGTTACTTAAAGGAATGAGCCCGAGTTTTTCTAGCATGCCAGCTGTTATTTAGCTTTCCTGCACATGCTTCCGGTATAATCGTCGGAAATAAAGCCACATAATTGTGAGCATTCCTAGGATAACGCATCCATAAACCATGCCTTTTACCAGACGAATCTCCGATCGTTCCAATGGAAATCTCGGGGAGTCGATGATTTGAATCAAAGGAGAATTGTTTCGATGATTGACTTTGGCGATTTCCAGATTTTTTACCACTTCCTCATATACCGCACCAGTTGCTTGTACGTCAATTTGCCTCTTTTTCGTCTCTATGGTTGCTGAAGAGCGCAGTGGGTTGGCATTGGGAACACGGTCAGTTGCGGATGCAAAGGCTCCTATGCTTTCATCTAATATTTTGCGGACGCTATCTGCCTGAGACTGAAGAATAGCTAAGTTTTCGCTGGTTTTTTTGGTTTTAGTCTCTCTGTAAAATTCATTTACATTCTCTACCAGATGTTCATTGAATGCCTTGGCATAGTGTTCGTCTTTTGAGGAGACACTTACTTGGATGATTGTCAATTTACGGTCAGGTTTAGCGACTGAAAGCTGATTTTCCCGCACAAGTTTTGCTACTTCTTTGACTACAGAATCCTGGGCTATGGTGAAGTTTTCCCGTGGAATAGAAAAGTCCATTGACGCTATATCTACTTTGGAAGCCCACTTTTTATCGATTTTTTCAAATTCAATAAATCGATCGATCAATAGTTGGTTCTCATCAAAAGGACTTAATAGCGCTTCATCCAGCATACGCTCAGATCTATAAAGCTCCATAATATTATCGCCTTGGAAAAGCCCACTGGTCCCGCCCATGGAACCCAAATTAACTCCTACCAATGATGCTAATCCCGACATTTGACCCATTCCGGCACCATCTCCATCTTCCAGTACAAATGAAGTAGTCGCGACGAAAACAGGTTTTTTATAAATAGAAACTAATGCTCCCAATCCTATTCCCAGAAGTGCTGCAAAGAGGAGAATTTTCCATTGGGAAATGAAATAAGCGATCCAACTACCGAAGTTTTGGAGGACTTCCTTGATGGTGAATTGATTTTCTGTGAAATGTTTTGATCCGGACATTACCAGTTGATTTGAGAAATTACCAAGCCTAAGGTTGCCAAACCAGTAGTGATTCCAACTACTTCACCTAATCTTAAAGGTACTTTTGGACCTTTGGTTGGTACTATTACTTCTGCCCCAGGTTCTACCGAAGGATAATTTCTAATTCCTAAGAAGCCATTGGTTCGTTTTACTGCACCGTTGGCATAAACCACGTACGTTTGCTTTCTATTTGCACGACGCTCAAAACCTCCTGCACCATTTATGTAGTGTTTCAAACTTCTTCCTGACTCGTGACGAAGGGTAGTTGGATATACTACATCACCTCTCATCCGCACTGTTTGAAAAAGCTTTGGCACAGAAAGTATATCTCCTTCTTCAATGAGAAGATCGTCTTCTGAGCCTGGATTTCTTAGTATTTCTTCCAAATCTATAGCGACTGCTTCAGTTTCTTTAAGTTTCACCGCAAATCCTGGGGTTTCTGATGCTATTTGATCCAGTGACTCCTTTTTGCTTTGAGCTAATTGGTTGTCAACTGGAGACTCTTTGGATGGAGATTCCGTCAATAAGCGTTGCAGCAATTCTGCTTGAGCCTCAGAGTTGCTCGGGTCTTCAGCAAGTTTCATCTTTAAGCCTTCCAAATTCCGTTGACGTCGAATTTGCTCGGATTCCGTATTGAAAAACTCAGTGCGTCTGATTAAAGTAGCCCCTTTTGCGTAAGCAAATTGATTGAGCCCCCCAGCTCTTTTGATCAAATCTGAAATACGTTCTCCACTACTTTGAATGGCGAAAATTCCGGGTGAATTTACTTGACCTTCCACAGCAGTTAATTTCTGCATAGTGAAGCTTGCTCTTTTTCTTACAATGACTTGGTCAAATGGCACCAAAGAAGGAGAAGTTGGATTGTAACCTAAGTCTGGATTTACCTGTGTTGGAATGATGTCGGCTAATGTGCCTAAATCAGAATCTTCCAATCTTCTGGCAATTTCTATATCCTGAGCATTAGCAGATTCTTGGAATCCTCCCGCCATTACGATCAAATCTTCTACTTTCATCTCAGCAGAATACGGATAGACACCTGCTTTTTTAACTTCGCCAAGGATCTGCACATACTGTTCATTGTTAATATCGTAGATGCTCGTAATTCTTACCACATCTTCGCGGCGAAGTGGTACGTCAGGAGCAGTTCCATCCATAACTCCCCTTAGATTAAGCTGAATCATCTCTGTGCTTAGGTCATCCTTAGTTCTTAGGATACTTGCCTGAGTAGTATAAGCATCGCCTCGAAGTCCTTCCGCATTTTTCACCAATTGGGATAAGGTAAGCCCCTCATCTAAAGCAAAAGTACCTTCTCTGTAAACAGCACCCTTAATCTGAACTCGATTGGAATAGCGATTCAGGATACGCTGAACTGTGATTTCATCTCCTCCTTTGAGGATAAACATGTCAAATTGGTTCTGATAAACATCGGATACAGAGCGCTGATTTCCTGTGATTCTGGAAATGGCTACTCGGTCCTTGAATGCTTGATCGGTAAATCCACCAGCATAATTTAAAATATCAGAAAACGTATCATCCTCTACAGCCTCAAAAACCATTGGGCGCTTCACTTCTCCTTTGATTTTGACATGGGAAATGTATGGAGGTACTAGGATTACATCCTGATCTTGTAGCTTTAGATCAAGTTTTGCAGTGCCATTAATCAACAAATCGTAGACATCTATCTCAGCGATTTGTTTATTATTTCTTACCAACTTGATTTTCCGCATGGAGCCGTTTTCATTTGGCCCACCAGCGGCATACAATGCATTGAAGACAGTGGAGAAGGCGCTCAGGGTAAATGTACCGGGCAGGCGAACTTCCCCTAAAATGTTGACTTTAATGGAGCCTACATTTCCTAAAGTCACTTGAAGAAATGTGTTGGGATTGCTCCCTAGTATACCAGGATAATATTTTCCGACTCTATTTTTCAGGATTCCAGTAGCTTCTTCAATAGATTTTCCAGATACAGATACAGGTCCAATATTATCCAATAGAACAAATCCATCCGGATTAACTGTCGCTTCATAATATTGCTCTGATTGCCCATAGATATCTACATAAATCACATCTCCAGGACCTAATACATAACTTTTTGGAGTGGCTTGATTTAGACTTGGCTCAAAACTTAAGCGTCGATTTCTATGATAAAAAAGAGATGTTCCAAAGATTTCATTCCCATCTGTGTGATTTATTGTACCCTCAGAAAATTGTAGCATTCCTAAAGCTATTTCATCCATGTCGACTTGCTCGCGTTCGTCACGTTTGGAAACTTTGGTGTTGCGGATGGATTCTTCTTCTCCTTGAGATATTCTCATTCTCATTTTAGCCACTTCGCTCGGAGGCATGCCTTGTATTTCAAGCGTTTTCAAAAACTCTGACTTTGAAAGCCCAGCGTTTGTTGCCCGATCAAGTAAACCTTGAACTTGATCGTCAGACAGTTCATCAACTTTGATTTTGCTAGCATCATTAATATCCTGTGCAAAAGTCGGAGCAACTGTTAACCCCAAAAAGGCTATAAATACAAAAAAGTAAGAGAATCGTATAATTGAAATCATATAGAAAAGGTAGTCCCAGGTGAATCAAGAACAAATATGGAGATTAAAAATCCATGAATTTCTTAATTCTACCAAATATAGTTCCAAAAACCTAAGTTCTCATGCCGCCTCGAAGATACTCACTCCGTACAATTCTTACATATTTCGATCTGTGATCGATCGTTTAGCAATTGCTTCCTGAAGTTTTGGTAAGGTAGGGACGACCAGATGGATTGAAATGATTGGTTTTGTAATTCTCCGATGACATATTCAGCGTCTTTGTCAAAGCAGCAGGGTACAATCTTTCCGTCCCAGTGGATACTGCACCTTGCCACATGCGCCAGCATTTGTTTTCTAGGCGCTTTTTTAATTTCCATTTGCCATTTCCCGCAGGTATATACCTTGAATAGCCTAAGTCGGAAGGTATCAACTCAGAACCATTTTCAAAGTCATAGATCTGGGTTGTTTTCAATTGAAGTTCATCAACTTCCATTTCTTTGGCCCAACGCTTTAATTCTGGAAGCTGGTGCTCATTTTGTCCGGTGACGAGAAATTGTAAGACGACACGCGGGAAGTTTTGTCCGGATTTTTTTCGTTCAGACAAGAGTAATTTTAATCCTGCCTGTACCTTTCCCAGATTACCTCCAATCCTATATTTTTCATAGATGTCTTGTGTAATTCCATCCATCGATACGATCAATTGCCTGAGGCCACTCTGTAATATTTCAGCTACTTGTTTTTCCTGTAAATAGTGTGCATTAGTAGAAGTGGAGGTGAAAATGCCTTTTGAGTTTGCATACTTGACCATTTCCAAAAAGCGGGGATTGAGAAAGGGCTCGCCTTGGAAATACAGGTGTAGCCAGGTTAAATGGTCTTGAACCTGATCTATTGTTTTTTTAAATAGCCGTTCTTGAAGCATTCCTGTCGGGCGGGAAAAATCACGTAATCCGGAGGGACATTCTGGGCACCTTAAGTTGCAGCTGGTAGTGGGTTCTATCGAAAGTGTAGTTGGTTTTCCCCAGAGAAAAGGTCTGCCTAAAATTCTTGAAACCTGAAAAGAAATCGCCAACAAGGCATAGTTCAAAAGTTTCCGAAAAGTCAGGAATCGTAGGAAGAGAACTGCCGTGAGGAGATTGTTTTTCACGGTACTAAGTAAGGAATAGCTAGAGGAATAAGCAATTCAGGTAGCTTATTTTACTACTTCTAGAACTGATACAGGCTTGGCTTTATTTTTAAGTGTGAACTCTCCTAGATCTTTAAATGTAAACATATCCTGGATTTCAAGGGTACATTTCTCCAAGATCAAAATTTGGCCAGGAACTGCAGCATTTCGAAGTCTTGCAGCCACATTTACTACATCCCCAATTACCGTATAATCAAGACGTTTCAAAGACTGCGAACCAATATTTCCAGATACCATTTCACCGGAATTCAGACCAATTGACACTTTAGGGCTAAAATTCGATTTTTCGGAGTACATAGGCATAGCATTCATTTTATCTCTGATCGCTACACAAGCTCTTAGTGCTCTGGCAATTTGATCTGGACCTTTAAAAACAGCCATCACAGCGTCTCCAATGAATTTGTCCACAGCACCTTTTTCCTCGATTATCTCCCGGACCATCAAATCAAAATATTCATTGAGTAGCGGGACTACGATATTAGGCTCTTCATTTTCAGAAATCTTTGTAAACCCACATAAATCCACAAAAGCCACGGTGGCCTCCACGGTTTCATTTTCCATCAATGAGGTTTCAGATTCCTTTCCCACCATGAAGTTAAGCACAGTCTCATCCACATACATTTTCAGAATGTTGTTTTCCCTCATGGCAGTAAGGGTTGATTTGATCTGATTGATGTGCTGCAGTGTCTTCTCAATGGTGATCTCCAAATCCTGAAAATCTACCGGCTTGGTGATGAAATCAAATGCTCCTCGATTCATCGCGGTGCGGATATTTTCCAAATCGCCATAGGCTGAAATAATTACAGCTTTCAGCAAAGGGTTTTGCTCTTTCACCTTGGTCAATAGGGTCAAACCGTCCATTTCTGGCATGTTGATGTCACTCAGAATCATGTCGATATCTGGTTGCTCTTTTAAAATATCTAATGCTTCACGACCATTTAGCGCAAATACAAAATCGTATTCTCCTGCTCTGATCTTACGCCTGAATTTCTGGGTGATAAGGACTTCTAAATCTGCCTCATCATCTACTACAAGTATCTTAGACATAGTTTAATTATCTACTCTTGGTTAATAATTTTACCGATTTCTTTACGAAGTGAATCAAAATCAATCGGTTTTGTGAAAAATTCTTTAGCGCCAGACTCCATTGCTTTTTTAAAATTCTCAGTATCTCCATAAGCAGAAATCATACTGACATTAATAGCTGGAAATTGGCTTTTCACTCTTTCCAACAATTCTAGGCCTGTCATGCCTGGCATATTGATGTCTGAAAATACATAAACAACCTCGGGTGGGTGCTCGCTATCAAGTAGCTTCAGTGCCTCATCCCCTGAAAAGGCAAAGGCAAGTTCTAAAAGTCCACTTCTAACTTCTTTTCTAAATTTTTGACGAAAAAGTAGTTCTACGTCTCGCTCATCATCGACTATTAATATTTTTGTCATGCTGTTGGTGATATGGGTGGTAATGTAATTTCAAATCTGGTAAACTCGCCTTCTTTAGATAAAATCGCCAAGCTGCCTTTATGGGCTTTCACTATATCGTGCGTTATTGACAAGCCTAAGCCTGTACCTTCTTTTCCTTTTTTTGTGGTAAAAAAGGGCTCCAAAATTTTGTTCAAGATTGGCTCTGGGATTCCAGCTCCATTGTCTTCTATCTCAGTTATTATTTTAGTTGCCTTTTGTTTAGTTCTTATGATCAGCTTTGGCTGATAGGTTGGTTTTTGGTCTCCTTCGGAAAGTAAGTTGAGCTTACTTCTCATCGCATCAAATGCATTATTACATAGGTTCACAATCACTCGACTGAAATCTTCTGCGATGATGGATACCAATCCAATTTCTGAATCTAAATCCCACTCAAAACTCACATTAATTGGGTTTTTACCTGCACGCATCCCATGAAAAGCCAAGTTCACAAATTCTTGAAGCAAGCCATTCAAGTTTGTCTGTACAAACTCACTCTGCCCACCTCTTGAGTGCATCAACATGGACTTCACTATACCATCAGCGCGCTTTCCGTGCTGGAGGATTTTTTCAAGGTTTGATCTGATATCATGCAGCAATTCTTCAATATCCGCGATTGTATCGTTTTGCTTTAGGTTTTTGAGCTCCTCTACTATCTCCTCTACATACTCTATGCTTAGTTCCGAAAAATTATTGATAAAGTTGATTGGGTTTTTAATCTCATGAGCAATACCGGCAGAAAGTTGCCCGAGACTTGCTAGTTTTTCCTGTAATACTAATTGCTCTTGAAGCTCCTGATACCCTTTCAGGGATTTCTCAAGCTCCAGTGTTCTTAGTTTTAGGAGGCGTTTTAGCTCCTTATTTTTCTCAATCCAATCTTCTTGTACCTTATCCATAATTTTGGGTATCTATCGGTAATCGAATACAAAACTCTGTGCCTTCACCTTCTTTGCTTTCTACAAGAATTTTTCCTCCGTGTGCTTTTACAATATCGTAACTTATTGACAAACCTAAGCCTGTCCCTTGTCCAGTAGGTTTGGTCGTGAAAAATGGTTGGAAAATTTTTTCCTTTACTGATTGATTAATTCCTTTTCCGTTATCTTTTATTTTGATTTCTACCCAATCTCCAAGTCGCTTGGTGGAGACTTCGACCAGTGGTTCATACCCAGCTTTGCTTTCGCTCCTTTTTTCAGACACTGAGTAAAAAGCATTGTTTATTAAGTTAAGTAAAACTCTACCTAATTCCTGAGCTACTAGTTCTATTTTCCCAACTGAAGGATCATAATCGGTGTTCATTGAAGAATTAAAAGATTTATCCTTTGCTCTCAAACCGTGATAAGCTAGACGCAGGTATTCATCAGCGAGTACATTAATATCTGTCAGCGCTCGATTGCCTCCGCTTATCCTACTGTGCTGAAGCATTGCTTTTACGATAGCATCTGCGCGTTTACCGTGCTGGTTTATTTTATCCAGATTCTGTTGTATATCTACACTGATTGCTTTGGCTTCTTCTAGGTCACCCTTTTCCAATTCTTCCCGCATCTCCTCCAGCAGTTCCCCGCTCACTTCAGAGAAGTTGTTTACAAAATTTAAAGGGTTTTGTATTTCATGGGCAATTCCAGCAGTTAACTCTCCGAGTGAAGCCATTTTCTCTGATTGAACAAGCTGGCTTTGAGCATTTTTCAGATCGTCAATACTCTTCTTAAGCTGAGCTGTTCTGTGAGATACTCGTTCTTCCAAAATGCGATTTTCTTTTTGAAGATATTTGGAGCGTACTTGGACTATGGCGTAAATAAAAGCTGCTAGTAGGGAGGCGAAAATCAAGTATGCTATCCAAGTCTGCCACCAAGGAGGTGAGATTGTAAATTTAATACTGGCTGGCTCGCTCCACACCCCATTAAACCCTCTTGTAGCCACTTTAAAGTTATATTCACCTGGAAGAAGATTGTAATAGTTTTGGGTAGTACTTCGGTCACTGATTTCAGACCAAGACCTGTCTTCACCTTCCAAGACATATCTATATACTATTTTGTCTCTTCCCAGTACATCCTGATTCATAAATGAAAAATTCATTGAATTTTGATCAAAAGGAAGAACTAAGCCTACCGGCATTTTACTAACCAAATTGACACTATCCCAGGTGATTTGATTTTGAATCAAATAGCTGCTGTCGTTTGGAATATCTTTTTTGGTGTAAAATTCCGTGTGATCTGTATTCCAAATGGAATCTTCATCGGTGAATAAACTTTTAATAAAATTGGTGCCAAGAAAATCAGGATTCTGGTCCATAATATTGATTTTGGTGAGCACTACCGCTGGGGGTAATGTATCAATTTTAGGAACCTGCGTATTTACAGACATTATTGGGGCAGCACCCCACCAGACATTACCATTTGAGGTATAAGTTGCTGTTGCCTGATTGTAATCATTGAAGGGGAAGCCCTCCCTTTTACCATAATTGTAAAAGCGCCAAATGGATTTTGGATTGTCTTGAAGTGGGCGCTTTGCTACTATAATACCATTATCTGAGCCGATGTGCAGGTCATTTCCTACTTCTACCATATCGTACATCACTGGCGGATTTAAGCCTTGCTCCGGAGTTAAGTTTGTAATAGTGTTACTTGTCAAATCAATGATGGAGAACCCAGCATCCCCCCCGATTACTATTTCTTCATTATGAGTTTTGATCATAATCGAAGTGTAATCGCTGGTCAATCCAGTTCGCTCGCTTAAGTAGCTAACCTTTCCAGATGACGGATCCAACACGTCTACTCCTATGTCATTACCGAACCATAGTTTCCCGTTTTTATCTTCTTCTATCAGCCACACACGGCTGGATGCTAGCCCTGAAAATTCATCTGTTTTTTCTAGAGAGGAGAGGTCTGGACTAAATTTGAGTACACCGTCTACCGTTCCCAGTAAAATGTTTCCCCTAGAATCACGAATTGACTTCCATGCGATTCTGGCAACACCTGGGTCTAATTCAAACACGGAGGCACTATTTGTGTTTAGGTCAACAAGGGTAAAGCCACCAAAACTTCCAAATAAGAGTTCGTGATCAGATATTCTGGAGACTGATCGATGGTTATTGATATTTGCATTTCCTGGGAACTTCAGAAGGTATATTCTCTCTTTCGCAGGATCATAAATGTTAATTCCTTCATACGTTGCCATCCAGACCATCCCATTTGGCCCTTCTTGAATCCCCCAAACTTCATCATTTACCAGGCCGCTTTTGGCGTTAAAGTGCTGAGCCAGCATTCCCTCAGGATTGATCAAAAGGACACCAGAATTTTCTGTGCCTAACCAGACATTTCCCTTGGCATCGGTCATCGTAGTCGAGGGAAAACCAGAAACTGCAAATTTGGATCCCGTATGAATTTTCTTGATTTTTTGAATTACTGGATCATAGAGGCTGATGGTATCATTGTCGGTAATCCAAGCCCTGTTATGCAAGTCAAAAGTGACAGACCTGGCTTTGCCGTAGTAACCCTGCTCAGGGCCAAGTCTAGTGAACTTATTCTCTTCTAAAGATATAGCAATGGGTCTTTCTTCAGCTGAGGATATCCATACTTCACCCTTCGAATTTTCTGTAAACTCATAGAAAAATGAAGTTGAGCTAATTACTTCATCTCCAGAGATAAATCTAATAGATGTTCGCTCAGGGTTGACAACTCCGATTTTTCCTTTCATTCCCAACCAGAGATTATTGGATTTATCCAGGTGTATTCCCGCCGAGGTCCGAGTACTTAGCTCACTCAGGAATTTTAGAGAATGGAGTGTCCTAGTGTTGGGGTTTAGAAAATGAATTCCTGTATTAAGATTAGCAACCCAAAATAGTCCTGATTCATCCTCATATATTCTGGCAAACTGTGTCCCTATTTGATAATTAGTAAGCAAACTGTGGTTTATGTCAAGTACATAAAGACCAGATAATTGAGACAAAATCAAAAGACTGCCATCATTTCCAATTTCTAAGTCTACAATGTAGTCGATCAGCCCATCAGGATTTCTAGGAAGTATATTGTAATTTTCAAATTGATCTCCTGTAAATTTTGAAAGGCCTCTTTCGGTGGAAATCCAAATCATGCCATTCATATCAGTGACCATGGCAAAGACTCTATTTCCAATTAACCCTTCAGTTTGGCCAATTCTCAAAATGCCAGAATTGGATAAGTCTGACTTGGAAAGAAATGCCAGCTTTGTAATCTGCGGTTCTAGTAATAACTGCTTTCTAACAGGAATGGAAACTCCAGCAATAGTATCTAGATTTAGTTTTATTTCATCCTCATTCTGCCAGGGTATTGGCGTAACGAATGGTTTGGATTTTAGAGGTTTAAAATCCAAAATGTCAAAGGGTTTGGAAGGTAGTTTAGTAAAATCGATGGTATGAGTGACCGCCTTTGGGACCTTTTCAGTTGGGATTTTATTCCAGGATAGCGGTTTGCCTTTAGGTATTTCAAAAGGTTTTACACTTGGTTCCTGGGAATTAGAGGGATTTTCAGGAAAAGGTACCTCACCACTTGGTTGGCAGGACGCTACTATCACTATCAAGCATAGAAAAAGTACATAGGTTGATACAAGACGGTAGCTTTTCTTCATAATTAACTAGGGTTGGAGGATGAAATAAACAGGTTGATTGTAAAGGTTGTCCCTTCCCCTTCAACAGACTCCACCCGGATTTCGCCGTTGTGAGCCTTGATAATATCATAACTCAAAGAAAGCCCCAATCCAGTTCCTTGTCCGGTTGGCTTGGTTGTAAAGAAGGGTTGGAAAACCTTTTCTACGATAGCCTTTGGAATTCCTTTTCCATTATCAGTTACTTTGATTTGAATACCATTTTTGTCATTGCCCATCTCAATTTTCGAGGTTTGCACGGTTACTAAAGGCTTATAATCTTCTCCTGCCTCGCTCTTTTTTTCATTGACTGCATAAAATGCATTGTTAAAGAGGTTAAGTAGTACCCGTCCTACATCCTGACTTACCATTGGAATTAATGGCAGTGTTGAGTCAAAGTCCATTTCAAAATCAGAATTGAATGAGCTGTCTTTAGCACGAAGGCCATGATAAGATAATCTTAAATACTCATCTGCAAGCACATTAATACTTGTTGGTTCTTTGGATCCTTTGCCACTTCTGCTATGCTGAAGCATTCCCTTTACAATAGCCCCGGCTCGCTTACCATGCTTGGTGATTTTTTCAAGGTTACTTTCAATATCCTCGAGAATATCATCTTCTAATTCTTCGTCGCGCTCATCCTTAGGTCTGGATCTTTCTTCTTTAATTTCTTTAACCAATTCATTGGTCACTTCTGAGAAATTGTTTACGAAATTTAACGGGTTTTGAATTTCGTGTGCTATGCCAGCCATCAATTCACCGAGAGAAGCCATTTTTTCAGAATGAAGTAACTGAGCTTGGGTATCCTTCAAGTTTTCATGTGTCGTTGCTAATTCAGTGTAGGCTACTTCTATAGCTTTGGCATGTTCTAGTTCACGTTCCTTCGTTCGTTCATTTTCAGCCTTGATCACCTGATTTCGCTGATAAATGGTAATTGGGTAAAGCAGTGAAATGAATAGTAACCCGTAAATTAAATATGCCCACCAAGTTCTATAAAGTGGAGGTAAGACCTCAAAACTATAGCTAATTGGAACTGTCCACTGCCCCGCACCTGAGTCTGCAGGACCCGTAAAGCGGGCTTTTACCTTAAATGTGTATTTACCCTCTTGAATATTACCGAAGTTGGCTGTGGTTTTTTTCAGAATCGGGCTCCATTGCTCATCATACCCATCAAGAATATATTGGTACTCCACCAAAAATGGCTTCGATAGTTCGTCTGTTCCAAAGTCAATATTGATGTCATTGTTTCTGTAGGGAAGAACAAGATTTTGTGGTAAAGTATAGAAGCCAGAAATACTGTCGAATTCTATTCCCTTGTATTTATCCTGCAGCTCTTTCCGCTCGGTATCACTCAATTCTTTACCATAAACAATTAATTCATCAATGGTACGAGGAAAAGTATTGGTAGAAACTGCCTCATATTGCTTACTTAAACTGTGCCATGATACTACTTCCTCGCTTAATCGAAGTTCCTTTATCAGGACAGATGGGGTGGTATGATTTCGCTTTAATTTATTATAATCAAACCGGACTAAAGCAGTTTTGTTATTCCCTGTTCCCGCCCACAGGATACCTTTTTGATCGACATACATTCCATTTTGTCCATCAACAAGATCTTTGACTGGAAAGCCTGTTTCGGAATTAAACACTTCAATATTTCTGAGTGAATCCAGTGGTTTACCTTCTTTGGCTCCATCAAAAACTGCGATCCCAAGATTGGTTCCAACTGCCATTTTTCCATTAGGCAATTCTGCGATTTGTAGGATCACATTGTCTGGAAGCCCTTCATTTGTGGTAAAGTTTTGAAACAAAGAGGTGGGGGCTTCTAAAATTGTCTTGTAATCATTCAGCTCACGAACAGTTTCTATTTGCTTGATTTTTTCCGCACTCAATATGCTTAGTCCATTTTCAGTGCCTATCCAGAGATTTCCTTGTTTGTCTTTTATAAGTCTTATCACGGCATTATCAGCTAAGCCCTGATCAGATGTGAAATTTGTGAAGGTCAATCCGTCAAATCTACTCAATCCACCATCTGCTGCTCCAAACCATAGCTTTTTGAAATTATCTTCTTCAATACCTAAAATCACATCACCTGCTAAGCCATTCTGTGAGGTGTAAGTAATAAAAGCTTCCCCATCAAATTTGCTGACTCCTCCACCATCAGTGCCAAACCACAAATTTCCCTTATCGTCTTCATTGATATTATAGACTTCGTTTGCTGCCAATCCATGGTCAATTGTGTAGGTAGTGAATGCTTCTCCATCGTACAAACTCACGCCTCCTCCACCCGTACCAAACCAAAGATTATCGTTTTGATCACGATGACTACTACTTACGATTTCACCAGCGAGCCCTTGAGCAGCGGTATAGTTTGTGAAATTTTCACCGTTGAAACGGCTTACGCCACCTCCTGCCGTTCCAAACCATAAATCTCCATCTCTATCCTCAACCGTACTTAAAACAATATTTCCACCTAAACCTTGAGATGTGGTAAAGTTGGTAAAGCTACCCCCGTCACACCTACTGACGCCCCCGCCCTCAGTACAGAACCAAAGTTTGCCATTTGCGTCTATGACTACGTCAAGGATACTGTTACTAGCCAGGCCTTGTTCTCTAGTATAAGTGGTCATCTGCTTTCCATCATACCTACTCGCTCCCTTTTCAGTGGCAAACCACAGTACTCCATCTCGGGTTTCTGCTATGTTTCGCACTACCAAGCTTGCAAGTCCATCTGCATGACCCAAGGATTTGAAGTTTTGCCCATCGTAGCTACTGACGCCGCCTCCTATAGTTCCAAACCAGATTTTTCCTGATCGATCAACTTTGATACTTCGAATCCTATTGGATGGGAGCCCTTCAGAAACCGAAAAAGTTGTAAACGTATTACCATCAAATTTGCTTGCCCCACCACCATTGGTACCAAACCAAATATTACCAGAATGGTCTTGTGCAATGCTAATCACTACATCATCTGCTAACCCATCCTCCATTGTGTAAACTTGGAAAGTGTTGCCATCAAATTTGCTTGCGCCACCACCATAGGTTCCAAACCAAATATTACCCTCAGAGTCCTCCATTATGCTCAAAATCGCATCATCTCCCAGACCATTTTCAGTGGTATAGTTTGTAAAGACCTTACCATCATAGCGACTGACACCACCTCCCACGGTACCAAACCATAGAATGCCATTACTATCTTCCAACGCCACACGAACCGAATTCCCAGCTAATCCCTGGGAGGTTGTATAATTTGTAAAAGCTATACCATCAAATCTGCTCACACCTCCTCCATTTGTAGCAAACCAAAGATGTCCTCTGCTATCCAAAATGGCGCTGTTGACTGCATCTAAAGCCAAACCATTGTCAGTCGAGTAATTTTTGAATTGTGAAACTCCCCCGTTGCCTTGGATGAAGGGCTTGCCAGCTGAATCTTTTACTAATTGATCATTTTCATCCGTTAAGTAAGGTAAGTTTTGAGAAATTGGGGCTTCTAAATTGACCCGAGACGGTGTGCCAGATTCATTGATGTAGGTATAAGAGCTTCCAGATTGGGTTGGAACCTTTATTCGGACTGGTTCTGGTACTTTGGATAAATATGTTTTAATCGGCTGTAATGAGTCTGTGAGATCACTCAGAGAGTTCATTTGGGGAATAGCCAGTGGAGTAATTGTAGGTGCGTATTTGCCCTCCTGTGGTGTAGCACAGGAAAAAATAAATAGTACGCCTCCTAAAAAAAAGAGAAAATTTCTCATCACAAAAACTCAATTTGGTATAAATCCGTTGGCCTAGATGTCCTAAAAAGAATTGTAAAAGGTAAATATATTTTATGCCATATAAAATGCCTTACACAAAACTATTTTTGCACTTTTTTAATAATTGCTCCAATCTTAACCCACTGCAAAACGTCTGATTCTTACTTATTTCAAAAAGTTTGGGTATAAGTTGAAATTTGAAAAGTCCAATTTTGAAAAAGTTAATGGGAAGTTTGTTTTGTACTTGTAGGTCTTTTAATTGGTTAAAGAAATGAAAAATTCTGTCCAAGACTCCTGTCCGGTTTCCACCCCACTTGCCTGACTAGTTACTGCCAATTCTCCTCCATGGGCTTTGACTATATCATAGCTCAAGGAGAGGCCTAATCCAGTTCCAAGTCCAGATGGTTTGGTCGTAAAAAAAGGCTGAAATATTTTTTCCTTAATAGAGTCTGGCATTCCGGTACCATTATCTTTCACTCGGATCTCTACTCCATTGCTTATTCGTTTCGTACTCACCCAAACCGTAGGTTTGTAGCTCTTCGCCAGTTCTGTATCCTCCAAGGTGCCTAATATCTTTTTCTTCTCAGATACAGCATAGAATGCATTGTTCACCAAATTTAGAATCACTCTTCCTATCTCCTGAGGTATGACATCCACTGTTCCCACTTCTTCATCAAAATCAGTCTCTATGCTTGCATTGAATGACTTATCTTTTGCTCTCAGTCCATGGTAAGAAAGGCGTAGGTATTCATCAGCCAGCTCATTGATATTTGTAGGTTCTTTCACTCCAGTACTGCTGCGGCTATGTTGGAGCATTCCCTTTACAATGGCGTCTGCACGCTTTCCGTGATGAACTATCTTCTCCTCATTCGCCTCCAGATCACTTACAATAAGCTTTATTTCATCCAGATCTCCCTTAGCCAATTCTACTTTTAATTCTTCCAGAAGTTCCTTATTTAGCTCAGAAAAATTGTTGACAAAGTTCAAAGGATTCTGAATCTCATGAGCAATTCCTGCTGTCAGCTCACCTAGTGAGGCCATTTTTTCAGAATGTACTAATTGTGATTGTGCTGCTCTGAGTTCGTGTAAGGTCTTTTCCAACGACTCTTTTTGGGCAGTGATTTCAGCTGTGCGTTCAGCCACTTGGATTTCCAGAGCGTCTTTTTGTTTTTGGGACTTCTTGAATTCAAGCTCTTGGGCTGCAGCTTTAATACGCTCAAGCTCTAAGGCCTTTCTTTGCTTCCTATTAATAATGAATTGAGCGACAAGCCATATCCAGCCAAAAAGTGCAGCAGTATCAAACCAATTTTCCCAACTGTGATAAAAATCGCTTGCAACCAGCTTAGTGAAATCCTGAATTACATGAATCAATACTACAGGTAAGAATGCGTATACGTAAGGCTTAAGCGGCGAGAACACATTCCTGTTGTAGGCTGCATAAATAACATAGAGGTTGAGGGAATGAGCAACCCAACGCATCAAAATATCTGTTGAGTTGAAAATTACTTGGATAGCCAAAAAACAACTTACAGCTATCAGACCTTTCAAAAATAAGCTTTGCCATTCGGGATAAAGCTCCTTGGTTTGCGCATGCGTTTGAAGAAATCTAAAAGCAATGATCAGAAGTATAAAATCCATAGAAACTGGGGTAGCATTAAAAAAGCGGGACTAAGCAAGAAGCAAAATAAGAATAATTTCAGTAGAAGAAGTGATAGCTACAACAAGTTCAAGATTACCCTAGTAAATGACCTGCAAGAAATGACAGAAAAGGAACCCACTAATGTTGATGTGCGAGACGATGTTGCTTTAAGATATCCTCGCCAAAGTCATTTCCATTTTCCCTCCAAATAGTATGAATGTGATTGGCATTGTCAAGAAAGCCTACATTGTCATACTCGATGATGAAATCTGGACTATGAATCATATAATAATGAGCTTTCATGGGTTCATAGCTGCCGATCCAGCTGAAATAAACTTCATCCATTCCTCGCGCATGCAGGATGGCAAGGTACTCCTCAGCTTTAGGGTGGTCTAGATTATTAACGTATTCTTCGATGAGGTAATGAAGGATTTTCTGCTGGTCGGCACTTAGTTCTGCCCCTTTGATTCCCTTAAATTCCTTGATCCATTGATCTCGACCAGGGCTGGTAAGTATATCTCCAGGTACTTTTTCGCTTAATGTCGCTTTAGTTTTTTGCTCTTCATTGAGTGTATTTACAAACCAAAAACCATAATCTTCTTCCTTACTCAAAGGCCGTAACCCTGCATATTGTGTTACTTCAACCAGTGCAGGATCAGAGCCAAGGAACATAGGCGTCATGGAAAATTTGTCTCCTGAAACAGTCAGATTGAGAGAAAGATGGTGTCCTTCGAATTTCAACCCCCAATTATCATCCTTACTCGGATTACCTAGAATGGCAAGAAAATAATTGCCATAGTCCCAATCCAAGGTTCGGATCATTTTGATAGTATTTTCATTCATCTGACCTTTCTGATAGCCGATTTCCATGATTTCATGCAGGATATCATCTACCTGCATAATTGAGAAAACTTTCAAATAGCCTTGAGAACTTAAAATTGTGCTCAATACCCGATGAAATTGAATCTTGCTTTCATCCGAAAGATCACCAAACCGAACCCCACTTCTAGGAGCTAATCCTAAAGGTAAATTGGTCCACTTGGTTCTCAAACTATCAGAAAAGTCAAACTTCACAGCTAATTTCTGCTCTTCAGGCAAGGTCTCTACAAAGGAAACAGCGACATCTTTTAGAGCTTTGACATCCTGAGCAAGCGCAAGGCTAGAGGTCAGTAAAAATAGAAGGAAATAGAAACTTGATCTATACATGGTCATTTGGGCTAAGTCTCACTAGATATTCTAAGATAGAGTTTTCATCCTAGAAAAATCACCCTATTCTTCCATCTCCATCGATGTCCCTACCAGATTGCTCTTCGAGGATTTTAAGTGTTTTGATTAATAATTCTCTAGTATTTGCTAGTTCCCATTCTAAGTTTCTGACTCTGACCTCGAGTGTTTCAGCTTTTGCTTTATGGTCTTGAATTTGACTTTGCTGGATTAGATCCCAAAATAGTCCCATAGGTAAATCTGTTTTAATTATTAGCTAGTTCTAGTGTATGTTAGATGATTCTTACGCTGGCTATTCTGATTTTAATTTTCCTTTTGAAACTGCTTTTACCAAGAAGTAAATCAGGGTAAGGGAAGCTATAAAAATAAGAATTCCTGTTTTTTCATAGCCAGTCAAATTGGATAGGAAAAAGAGGATAATTCCAGCTGCCAGAATTGGAACTGTATATCCAAATGGAATTTTGAAATCTCCTGAATTAGCTGGTTGCTTCCTTCTAAATTTGATCACAGATAAGGCTACACCAAAATAAACCAATAGCATACTCGCTGATGCAATTACAGCTAGCTGTCGAAATCCGCCAATAGCTGCAAGGGTAAATCCAATTCCCCCATAAAGCAAGATCGAAATATAAGGAGTCTTGAATCTAGGATGGATGGCAGCCAATTTATCCATAGGAATCACCCGATCACTAGCCAAACCAAATAGCACTCGTGGCAAATTTAGAATTTCCCCACTCAGCATTCCAAACATAGAAACTCCCGCTGTAATTAACAGTAGCGTGTAACCAAAGGGACCAAAAACAACATTTGCCACAGATGCTAAAGGAGCTTCTTTGAATTCTGGCAATTGATCTCCTAAAACTCCCTGAGAAATAGTTTGAATTAGAACATAAAGAATCAGTACAAACGTGATTCCTATGAAAATAGCTTTTGGAACAGTCTTTTGAGGGTTTTTGATCTCACCACCGACGGTTAATCCTGCATCTCCACCTTGAAATGCAAAAAATAAAATCAGGGAAGCCGCTCCAAAATTCTTGAATGAGGAGGCATTTTCTATCATCAGATTGGAAAAAGTAACATCTTTCCAGCTGAATAGAATCAGTAAGAGTAGAGGAGTCAATTTTGCAACCGTATTGATTTTCACCAAACCAATTCCTTGCTTGACGCCTATCACGTTTAGAAAGCACAAACCCCCAAAAATCAAAAACAATAATAACACACGGATGTATTGATTAGCGAAAACCGGAAAAGCCAGACCAATTAATTCTATCAATGCATTAGCTACAGCGGCATCTGAAAATGCGCTGCCCATCACCATAAAAACAGCAGCTAAGAATCCTGTATATGGACCAAAAGCAGTTTCAACATAGGCATAAGCTCCTCCGGATCGAGTGACTTTACTCCCTGCCTCTGCAAAACACAGCATGACCAAAGCAATCAGAAATCCACAAAACAGGTAAACAAATATGCCTGCGGAACCCATGATCTCAGCAACAATCGCTGGCAAGACAAAGATGCCCGCGCCGACAATAATATTAACAATATTGGCAGAGAGACCCCATACACCAATTTCTCTTAGTAAGCCTGTATCTTTTTCCACAATTATATTTTATCTGTAATTCTTCTACTAAAGAGACTAAATCATTATTGAATTGAAAATTCTGTTGATATCGAGGCTTGTTACACCATGATGTTACTTCTTACATCTTATCCTTAAAGCCATACACTTTTCACATTTACCCTTTTACCACTTACAAAATACACCTTAATAACCTCTCGCTCCACCATCTTCGCTGGAAGAATCAGAAGCTCCGGTATATAATTTTTTGGAAGCATCGTAAGTGATTCCCATCAGTACACCAATATTAGTTGTTGGCGTAAGTGAATGCCCCATTTTTTCAAGCGCTTCTCTTGTATCTGGGGAAAGTAAATTTACTTCATACAAAATGCGATCTGGAAGCCATTGATGGTGGATTTTCATCGCCTCGATAGCCCGATCAATTCGCATATCGTAAGCTAGCACATTCAAAACCGTCTGAAAAACGGTGTTAATAATCGTCCTTCCTCCAGGACTACCAATGACTAAATAAGGTTTTCCATCCTTTGCCACAATCGTGGGAGTCATGCTTGACAACATTCTTTTTTCAGGTGCTACCAAATTGGGATCAGACCCGATTTGTCCAGTAGCTGTCGTTTCCCCGGGAACTGGATTGAAATCCCCCATTTCATTATTGAAAATGAAACCAAGTTTGGAAGAACCCATTTTTACGCCATAAGAATTTTCCAGGGTGTATGTCAGAGAAATGGCGTTGCCGTCTTTATCAACTACCGAAAAATGAGTGGTATTATCTCCTCCATATGGGTGACCAAATTGTGCTGGATCAGAGATAGAGGCCTTGGTCATATCTAGATTCTCAAAGCGAGTTTTTGCAAAATCCTTTGAAAGCAATCTATCCAAAGGCATATCCAAATTGAAATCTGGGTCTCCTAAAAATTCAGCTCTATCTGCGAAAGCTCTTCTCATTGCTTCAGCTACCAAATGCACATAAGCAGTAGAGTTGAATTCCACTTCAGAGATATTGGCTTCCTCCATGAGATTCATCATTTCGATCAAAGCAACCCCGCCTGAACTCGGAGGCGGCATGGAATAAATATCATAGCCATTGAAAGTTCCTTTCACTGGCTCGCGCTCTACGGCTTCATATTTCTCCAAATCTTCCTTAGTGATAATTCCTCCATTGGCTTTCATATAATCTTCGATTTCCTGAGCTACCCAGCCTTTGTAGAAACCGTCTCTTCCGTGTTTTTGGATTTCTTTCAGGGTTTTCGCCAAAGCAGGTTGCTTCCAGGTTTTCCCCAGGCGTTAACGATTCGTCCATTTTCCCCTCTGAAGTAATTTTTCATAATGTCCTCCGAAGGATCACGGTCAGTCATTCTTACTGCCGCATTATACAAGCCATAGCTCATGGTAAAGCCTTCTTTGGCTAATTCTACGGATGGTTTTACCAAATCAGCCCAAGGTAATTTTCCGTATTTTTGATGGGCTTGATACAGGCCAGCGACTGTCCCAGGAACTCCTACAGCCAATAAACCTTGGTGGTTGGAGTTATTTTTGATTTTTCCATTTTCATCCAAAAACATGGTTGGGCTTGCTGCCAAAGGAGCTTTCTCACGAAAATCAAATGTGGTAACCTCGCCTTCTGAGTTTAAATAAACGATAAACCCTCCACCGCCGATATTTCCAGCTTCCGGATGAGTTACTTCCAAAGCAAAAGCGGTAGCGACAGCAGCATCGATGGCATTACCACCTTTTTTGAGAATATCTACTCCAACTTGAGAAGCTATCACATTGTCGGAAACGACCATTCCATTTTCAGCATAAGTCTGAGCTTGGTGGTACTGACGAAAAACAGAAGAAGGACTGAGCAGCCTATCGCTACCTTTTGAATAAAGTTAGTTTTCATTGAGTATTAAGGTTGGTAAAGTGTGGTTTGAGTAAAAATAAGAGAAAATACCAGATCATTGGTAAGAGTTCTGATAAGTGGAAAAAATGGAAGTTATTAGATTAGCTCCCTTATTATTTAACCCCCAGACGGTGATTCACTGTAAATCTGACAATATCCCGATTGTAATAGCCACCCGTCTGACGTTGATTGATCCATTTTTGATAGGCAAGCTCCACGTTTAATGCTTGCGAAAAAGTAAAGTTTAGCCCTGTTATCAATCGGTTTTGATCAAATGTATATTTCACTTTTTCCCCAGCTTGGACCATCAGCTCATCACCTGCTATTACTTTTAGAAGTTGATTTTCCTTGATTTTCCAAATGGGATAAGAGGCCATAATACGATAACGAAATCTAAAACTCCCGAAAAAATAGCCATCTGCTAATTCTGTTTCATCTAAGTTTAGATTATGAAAAAAGCGGGCCTCTGTTCTGTATCTATGATCAAGAGTGAGTTTGTTGAGCTTTTGTTTAAACGCCATTTCTACATGCGCTCTAAGTTCTGGCTCTATCAGATCCAGCTCTGAACGAGGATTATTTGGGCTTTGAAAAAATGAAGCGAAACCAGTTGTGGCGGTCCACCCGCTTTTACCAAGTTTACGATTCAAATGAGCTCTTACAGAGAGTTGATGCTGCGCAAATGGATTTACAAAATGCCTCTCTTGAACTTCCGCCATTATTGACCAATTTTCATCAATCGGCAGCGTGAGAAAGTAGCCGTACCAGATGAGTTGCTGGTGGGTAACATCCTTCTGAGCAAAGGTTAATTTTGGCCAAAAACTTAGAAATAGGAAGAGGGAGGAAAATGCAACTGCTTTCAATAGGGCTAATTAAGCTGCAATTTTACGGTAAATCCTAGTAATTTAATAGGGTAATAATTAATTATTTTATTGAGGAAAAATGAAAACTATCGCTAACCTTACTGGTTTTCAAATTAATACTTAACCCTATATTTTTTCAAACTTATCCACAGTCAAATCTGATTTGACATCACCAGTGTGTTTGGTGCTTTGTGGTTCAAAAAGTAAGACCCAGGTTTCCTTTTCAGCTATTGGTCTGTGTTCTACTCCCCGCGGTACGACTACCATTTCCCCTTCGTTCAGAGTGACACTTTCTCCCTCAAAATCAATTTTTAGAGATCCCTTCACAATCAGAAAAAGCTCGTCTTCATCTGTGTGATTATGCCAAACGAATTCACCTTTAACCTTGGCCAACTTTACGTCCTGACCGTTTAGCTCTCCGATTATTTTGGGAGTCCAAAGCTCCTTGATCAAGCCAAATTTCTCGTTAATATTTACCTTTTTTATCATCTTATTAATACATCGTATTTCCATTCGCAGAAGTTGCTGGGATTTGCTGAATAGCATCCCAATGCTCTACGATCTTTCCATTCTCATCAAATCTGAAAAAGTCCATGGTGACATACTGATCATTTCCGGGCCAAATTTGGTGCGTATGCAATGCCACCAAATCCCCTTCTGAAATAGCTCTGACGAATTTAATTGACTTGTCTGGATATTCCCTTTGCATGCGCTCGAAGTATGCGATGAATTCTTCTTTTCCATCACCCACTGCAGGATTGTGTTGAATGTACTCAGCGCCTGTGAATAACTCTACAGCTTTACGCGGATTACCTTCATAGGCAGTCTTATAAAAAGTGATCGCGTTCTCTTTGTTTTTGGAGGAGTTCATTGTTAAGTTAATTTTCACCGGTCATCCGGCACACTACATCCTACTTTTTCAATCAAACTTCATTTTCTGTATTCTTATCGCATTCAAAATTGCAAGCAATGCCACGCCCACATCTGCAAAAACTGCTGCCCACATGGTAGCCATTCCCAATGCACCGAGCACTAACACCACGACTTTTATCCCAAAAGCGAACCCTATATTCTGCCAGACAATTCTCTTGGTCTTTTTCCCAATAGAAATCGCCATCGGAATTTTACTTGGCTTATCATCCTGAATCACCACATCCGCAGTCTCAATTGTAGCATCGCTTCCCAAACCTCCCATTGCTATTCCTACATCAGAAATGGCAACAACGGGAGCGTCATTTACTCCATCTCCAATGAATGCAACTGTTCCTTTTTGAGCTTTGATCTCTTTGACTTTGTTTACTTTATCTTCAGGAAGTAAATCTCCAAATGAATTCGGAATGCCTAATTTGTCCGCTACAAACTTGACCACATTGCTTTTATCCCCACTAAGCATCGTGATTCCGACTCCCATAGATTTCAATTGAGTTATCGTGAGCAGAGCGTCGGCCTTTATCCTATCCGCAATGGTCAAATAGCCAGCAAATTTCCCTTCATAGGCAATTGCCACCAAGGTGTAAACTATGCCGGAAGGATCGATAGAATAAGGAATCGAATACTTGTCCATCAACTTGAAATTCCCGACTAGTAATTCCTTGCCTTCTACCTGAGCTTTCAATCCATGTCCAGCAATCTCTTCTACATTTTCCAAAACAATGCTGGAATCAATCTCGCCTACGTGTTTTTTAATGGCTGTAGCAATTGGGTGGGTACTTTTGCTTTCTAAGGCATTGGCAAAATCAAGAATTCTAGAATCAAGGAAATCAGGCTGAAGATGGACTTCTTGCACATCAAAAACACCTTCAGTCATCGTTCCGGTTTTGTCCATCACTACCTGACTGATCTGAGCAATACTGTCCAGGAAATTACTTCCTTTGAACAGAATACCGTTTTTACTCGCTGCACCGATTCCCCCAAAGTATCCTAGGGGAATACTGATCACTAATCCACAAGGGCAGGAAATCACCAAGAAAATCAGTGCACGATAGAGCCAATCACTGAATTCATAATTGTCCACAAATAGGAAGGGAAGAAAGCAAATTCCAATCGCCAGAAAAACTACAATTGGCGTATAGATTTTTGCGAATTTCCGGATGAAAAGTTCTGTGGGAGCTTTTTGGGCAGTTGCATTTTGCACCAATTCTAGGATCCTTGAAAGCTTGCTATCGGTGTACGCTGTAGTCACTTTGACCTGCGAAACAGTATTCAAATTAACCATTCCGGCTAGGACTTCGGCTCCTTTTTCTTTGGCATCTGGCTTGCTTTCTCCTGTCAAAGCGGAGGTATTGAAGGAAGCTTTTTCAGATAGCAGCTCTCCGTCCAATCCTAACTTTTCTCCAGCTTTCAATTGAATTATATCGCCAATCTTGGCATTGGCAGCTTTGATTGTTTTGGTTGTATTGCCATCTAAAACCGTCACTTCATCAGGTCGCTGATCTAGCAAAGCCTTAATATTGGTCTTAGCCTTCGTAACTGCCATGGCCTGAAATACCTCCCCAACAGAATAAAAAAGCATTACTGCCACGCCTTCTGGGTATTCTCCGATTGCGAATGCACCCACCGTGGCAATTCCCATCAGCAGGAATTCTGAGAAAATATCTCCTTTCAAAATACTTCCCCAGGCTTCTTTTAATACTGGTAAACCAACTGGTAAATAGGCTACTAAATACCAACCAAATCGTACCCACCCTTGGAACCAATCCTGTGGATAAACATAGTCAAAACCTAGACCTAGCATCATGACCACGAAAGAAAAAATCGCAGGGGCAAAGAATCTCAGCATGCTCTCTCCCGCAGGCGCAGCGTGATCGTGATCATGCCCATCTTCTTGGGAATGCACATGATTTACTTGTTCATCCACGCCGCAGCAATCTTTGTGAGTTGTTTCCAATTGGTTTTTCTGATCAATACTCCCCATTTTTTTGGTTTAATTTTCTTTCATCAGCTTCATCACCTGATCGATTGGTAATTGCTCCACGCGATGCCCGTCCTTTCCTTCCAGAGATTCAGCAGCAAATAAAGAGTTTATAATTGCCTCTTCTGTAGCTTCGATCACTGCCATAAATAAGGAACTCATATCGTCATTTCGAATGAATTCGGCATTTTCCAATGTTCCCGATTTAGCTGAATAGGGAATCCGAAGTTTCTCAGCTGTGCTAAAACCGACCACATAATCTCCAGATCCATTGGAAGCTATGCCTCCTGTTTTTGCCAGGCCCATCATGGCGCGTTTTGCCATTCGTTCCAGATTTCTTTCCAGCACAGGAGCGTCAGTAGCCACAACTATCATGCAGCTTCCATCCGATTTTTCCATCGCGTCCCGAAACGGATACTTACCCATTTTTTCGCCCACGGCAACTCCATCTATTTGCAGGTTACCTCCGAAATTGGTTTGGACTAGGATGCCGACAGTATAGCCCCCTAGGCTTTCAGGTAGTTTTCTCGAAGCAGTTCCAATTCCTCCTTTCCACCCAAAGCAAACAGTACCCGTACCAGCACCTACATTTCCTTCCTCGACTTTGCCAGATTTAGCAGATTTGATAGTTTGGATGACTTCTTCAGGAGAAATATGCATCCCACGAATATCATTCAGGTAGCCATCATTCGTTTCGCCTACTACAGCATTTACCGATTGGGCATTTTCATTTTGCTCCAGAGAATATCGAACTGTTCCCTCGATTCCAGCAGCCACACTTAGTGTGTTAGTGAGAATAATAGGAGTCTCAATATTCCCAAGTTCCTGCACTTGGGTCACTCCAGCCAGCTTGCCAAATCCGTTACCCACGTAAATGGCTGCGGGGACTTTTTGCTGAAAAATATTACCGCCATGAGGTAAAATAGCAGTAACTCCTGTACGGATATTGTCGCCTTCGATTTTAGTGAAATGCCCGACTTTTACACCCGGCACGTCGGTGATGGCATTCAATGTTCCCGTTGGAAGTACTCCAAATATGATCCCTTTTTCCCGTGGTCTCTCTTGTGGAAAAGCAGTAGAAGTCGATAAAAAGAAAAGTACAAATAAGGTTTTGAGGTGTCGCATAGCTGGTGGTTTCCCGAATTTAAACTTTATGTCTTCACCAAAAAATTACCATGGCTATCAATCTGACTAAAACAGCGTTTTATAGCGTATTCTCATTATTTAAGAATATTATTAAACCTATTTCTTGACAAAAATGGGATTGGTCTGCGCATCTTATAAATTAGCATTCCGCTCAGAGGATAGTTGAGAGTTAGACTTCGCTTTGTCTGACTTATAATGTGATCTGAAATTCACTAGTGTTGCGTCAATTTACTTTAAAATAACACTTTATTATAGTGCTCTCCGCGTAAATCTCAGTGTTCCTCTGCGGTTAAAAAAAGAATAAAAATGCTGAAAAAAGAACGATTCGAAGCCATCATCAATCACTTCCGTGAGAATATGCCCATTGCTGAAACTGAACTACAGTATGAAAATCCTTTTCAGCTTTTATGTGCTGTGGTTCTTTCAGCG
Organism: Algoriphagus sp. 10J20-15; assembly: GCF_055809615.1. Classification (NCBI taxonomy): domain Bacteria; kingdom Pseudomonadati; phylum Bacteroidota; class Cytophagia; order Cytophagales; family Cyclobacteriaceae; genus Algoriphagus; species Algoriphagus sp. 10J20-15. Next base: position 105,960 of record NZ_JBVVUG010000048.1, on the reverse strand, counting down.
CAATGCACAGACAAGCGGATCAATATGGTGACGCCTGCCTTATTTGAGAAATTCCCAGGGCCGGAGTTTTTGGCAGCTTCCAATTTTGATGAGCTTTTTCCTTACATCAAGACGGTGTCTTATCCGAACAATAAGACTAAGCACCTTTTAGGTTTGGGAAAAATGTTGGTGGAGGACTTTGGAGGAGAGGTGCCTTCCACCGTTCCTGAGTTGATCAAGCTACCTGGAGTGGGTCGAAAAACTGCCAATGTGATCACTTCAGTTGTTTGGAATCAGCCCAATATGGCTGTGGATACGCATGTTTTCCGAGTTTCAAAAAGACTCGGCTTAGTCTCCCAAACTGCCAAAACTCCACTGGAAGTAGAAAAGCAACTTATCCGACATATCCCCAAAGAATATGTGCACATCGCACATCACTGGCTGATTTTGCATGGTCGATATGTTTGTTTGGCACGTAGACCAAAGTGTGAAGAATGTACGCTGACACATTTGTGTAAGTATTTTGAGAAAAATCAAGGGAAAATCACAAAACTAGAAACAGAAAAATAATGTGCGGAATCCATCTGATCTGGGGAAAAGGCGCAAATGAAGCAGCTATCAATGCTATGCTTCAGGTAAGTCAGCATCGTGGTCCAGATCAGCAAGGGAGTTTCAGCCCTTGGCCAGGGCTATGGATAGGAGTGAATCGCCTGAAAATTCTTCACAAGGGATATGAAGCAGACCAACCTTTTTGGTCTCCTGATGGAAGATCCTTATTGATTTGGAATGGAGAGATTTACAATTATAAGGAGCTTAGGAAGCTATTGTAGCAGATGGGTGTCATCTTCATCACGCAGTCGGATACGGAGGTAGTTTTGCATTTGTTGCGAGCTTTTGGCGCGGAAGCCCTGAGCAAAACTCAATGGTATGTTTGCGTTGATTTATGTGGATTTGATTGAGAAATCTGTCCTCGTTGCCCGGGATCAAACTGGTGAAAAGCCTCTTTATTATGCTCAGAACCCAGATACTCTTATTCTTTCTTCCGAATGCAGAAGCATCCAAAGCTTAAAGTCTTCTGAGCTAAATACTAAGCAATTTGAAAACTATTTCTACCTGAGAGCACCTCATTTGGGAAGTACTTTTTTCCACGGGATCCATGAATGGAAGCCTGAGCGCTACACCAAGATATTAAGTCACACCGCATTTCGTTGGGATCAAATCTCAAGCAAGGCTAAATCATCTATTGAACCAACTTTCGACTCATTTAAAACTACGCTAAATGAAGCCGTTCTGAATCAATTTCATGCCGATGTCCCTGTAGGCATGCAGCTTAGCGGCGGAGCGGATAGTTCATTACTTTACTCGATTTGGTATAAGCAAACAGGAATTCCATTACCTACTTTTACCATTCAAGTTGAGAAAAAATACCGAAAGAAATATGCGGATGGAGATGCTGCAACTCGCTTTGCAATCCAGTTTCCGGGCAATCCTCATTTGATAGAAATCAATCAGAAAGTATTCTGGGATAATTGGGAAGCATACCTAAAAAGTGTTGATCAGCCTATTGGAGATTCTGCAGGATTTCTCACGTGGATGATTGGCAAGGAAGCAAGGAAATCTGTTAAAGTATTGATCTCAGGTGCTGGGGCCGATGAGCTTTTTGGTGGATATCAGCGACATAATGCGTTTGATATTTATCAGAAGAGGAAAGATTTGCTTTTAAGATTTCAGGAGATTTTAAAAAAAATGCCTGTAGGAAGAACTTACCAAAAATTCATATTAGGAATTGATACAAGTCCACAGAAGACCTTTCTAAATTTCTCTGGCTTAGAAAATATTCCTGACGAATTAGGAGAGGATTACGATAGGGTTTTTGACAAAAATCTGCCTCTATATTCTCAAATGCTCGATTTTGACAGGCAAGTCTATCTTGTGCAAGATGTGTTGAAGATTCAGGATAATGCCTTGATGGCGCATAGCCTTGAAGGAAGGAGTCCTTATTTAGATGCTTCACTGCTGACATTGTGGAGGAACGTTAACCATGAGAAATCGCTAAAAGGCAAGCCATGGATCAAGCAGTATTTAACTGAGTTGGGGCTTAACTGGATTTCTAACCGGAAGAAATTTGGATTTGGGTTGCCTTTACAAGAGTGGTTTTCTGAAAATGGAGAATTTTCTATGAGAGTTTTCAATTCAATTAAAATGTTCGAAAATTCTCACGGAGAGCTTTTTCCAGATAGAATGCGGGAAATTGCCTCCAGACCTGAGCATTTCGTGAAGCAACATTTTTTAATTCTTTATAACCTGTTCCTTCTTGCAGAATGGGTGAAATTGCACAGGCTATGAGAATTATTTATATCCATCAATACTTTAAAACCCCCTCTGATGGCGGGGCCGTGCGTTCTTTTCATTTGGCTAAAGGATTAGTGGATGCAGGTCATGAGGTAGAAATGATTACTGGCGGGTCTAATTCCGGCTATGATCAGCGATGGATTGAGGGAATTAAGGTGCATTATTTGCCAGTTAAGTACGAGCAGAAATTTGGATTTTTTAAACGTGTTATGGCTTTCATAAGCTATGTGCGCCAAGCTAAAAAACTGATTAGGAAACTACCTAGGCCAGACTTACTGTATGTTACTTCCACTCCTCTTACCACCGGATTGCTTGGGCTTTGGGCAAAAAAGGCCTTGGCAATTCCTTATATTTTTGAAGTTCGCGATCTCTGGCCGCAGGCACCGATTGAAGTTGGAGCGATAAAGAATCCTGTGTTGAAAAGCAGTTTGAAGAGGTTGGAGAAAAAGATTTACCTACACGCTATGAGTTTGGTTGCGCTTTCTCCAGGAAATCGCATCTCATCTTAGAAAAATTACTCCTGCACAAAAGATTCACTTGATTCCGAATTTCTCAGATTTAGACAGATTTTATCTGATGGAGAAACGAAAAGAGATCCTTGATAAGTATGAGTTGACCAATAGTCTGACCATTGCCTATACTGGAGCTTTGGGAAAAGTAAACGCAGTAGAGGAGCTTTTAGAGCTTGCTGAAATGGCTCAAAACCGAGGTAAAAACTGGCAATTTTTGATTATGGGAGAGGGTAGCCATGAAGCTCAATTGAGAAAAATAGCCTCGGAAAAATCTCTTGAACAGGTTCGGTTTATTTCCTTTGGTTCTAAAGAAAAGGTGAACGAAGTTCTGAGTTTGGCAGATTTTGCCTGGATTTCCTTCGCGCATTTACCCGTTCTTAAAACGAATAGCCCAAATAAATTTTTTGATGCCTTGGCAGCTGGTAAAGTGATTTTGGTGAATCATAAGGGCTGGGTTTATGACTTGGTGAAAACCCATCAGCTGGGTATTACCTGTCTTCCATCTAAGATTGAGTCGGCCTTTATTCGCCTTGAAATTTTAGAAAGTAATCCTGAACAACTGATAAAAATGCGAAAAAATTCGCGCAGGTTGGCTGAGCTACATTTTACTAAAGAGCTAGCGATTGCTCATTTGAAGCAGGTAATAAGTACAAATAAGGATCTCTCATCATCCAACGAGGAATTCATAAGATTGACTAGTTGAGAGGCTTCAGTATGCGCTTTTTTATATAAAACTTAGGTTTCTAAAGTTTGCAATATCTACCTGCATCATTTTACCAATATCGTGAATATTTAGTCTTGGAGGGGTTTGTAATTCAAGGTTGGATAATTGGGCAGTATAGGAAAAGCAAGAACTTCAAAAACAATATAGGCATGGGTTAGTTGTTTACGTTGAACTGATTTCCAACTTATAACTAACTAAATAAAAATGAAAAACTTGCAATTAAACACAAAGCGGCTACTAACTGTAGCACTTTCAATCTCAATGTTTGCTGGATTTTCTTCCTGCGATGACGATGACGATGATCAAATGCCAACTTCACAGAATGTTGTTGAAGTAGTAGTAGCTGACGACAATTTTTCAATCTTAGAGACAGCAGTAGTTACTGCAGGATTAGATGACGATCTTAGTGCTACTGGCCCTTTTACAATCTTTGCTCCGACGGATGCAGCATTTGGAGACTTCATTACCGAAAACAATATTTCAGCAGCAGATCTTCTGGGTAATTCAGACTTAGCGAATATTTTAAGCTATCATGTAGTTTCTGGCAATATAACCTCTGCTAATGTAACTGCTGGACCAGTAACGGCACTGAATGGTGAGATTTTCTACGTTAGTGTCGATCCCAATGGAGGCGTCTGGATTAATGGCAACACCATGATTACAGCTGTAGATAAAATGGCTAGCAATGGCGTGATCCATACATTAGATTATGTAATCACTCCGCCTACAAAAAGCATCGCTGAAATAGCAGTTGAAACTTCCACTGCTTCTTCCCCAGAATTTACTCAATTAGTTGCAGCCCTTTCACGTGCAGGACTAGTAGATGCGGTAAGTGGTGGTTCAAATGATAATTTGACCGTTTTTGCACCTACCGATGCTGCTTTTGAAGATTTATATGATGCTCTAGGTGTGAGTGGAGTCGATGAAATTGATGTTGATTTATTGACAGATGTACTTCTATACCATGTAGTGCCTGCAAGAGCATTCTCTCAGGATTTAAGAGATGGTGCGAGCTTGCCTACCTTATTGGAAGGAAATAATTTATCTGTTGATCTTGCAGGTTTGAGTATAAATGAAAGTGGATTAATTCCTTCTATGTTAAACATTCATGCAACTAATGGAGTTATTCATGTAATTGACCAGGTCATCGTACCGGAGTAACAATGAAATTGAGTACCACAATTTTATAGGATAGGGTTTATTGGTGAAAAACGAGTCTAGATTTAGACTCGTTTTTTTTGTCCTAGAGGCAATGAATCCTTATTCAGTTGGCTTCCTGGGCCTGTATGCTGATTCTCTAAAAATTTTCTCAGCATCAGGTTCTGCCATCAAGATATCCAGAGGTACATCCTGATTGAACTGGTAATCATCCACAATATTCCATCCCAACCATCTTCCTAATCTGCCAGGAGCTTTGGTACTAATGGCATCAGTGAATGGCGCTTCTCCTATGTATTTTCTGATTTCAAAAGGATTTGTTTCGTATAGTAATTCATTTTCCACAAAGTGGGACCAAATCAATTCCTCATTATCAAAACTCTCAGAAATAGCCTCCGGTGTATACCCGATGATGTATTGATCTGAGGTACAAGGCAAAATTGCTTTAGTGAAATGGTAAGTTTTACCGTAATAAATCATTTCGGCTAGCAATCTATTATCCTGAGGATTAGTTACGTTATACCGAGCAGAAATTGCCATGACGATCATCGGTACGATGTACGGTTTATCGTAGCGCTCAGCCATATAGCGTGGTAATTCTGGCTGAAAAGAATGCGTGGGTGGCAAAAAGTAGTCTAGTCCAATTACAATCACATCATCTGTGACAATCAGGTCAGAATTAAACCCAGAAGTGAACGTGTAAACCTTTGGGATTTTAAATTGAGGAAAGTAATATTTGATTGCTTTAAACGCATTTTCAAGATCTTTTTCCACATCAGAGAAATCGCTGAATATCACCTGCACTGAATCATATAGTACTCGCATGGAAGAATCTTGGTGAATAGCCAACAGCTCAGCTGCCAGCGTATCAGGACTTCGATAAAGGTCCATTTGCAAGTATTCAGCAGTAAATTCCGGGTTTTCTTCAAATAGATATTTGAATTCCTCAATGGATTTGGCTTCGAAAAAATCCTTTTCTAATCGTATAATATTGACCGTCAGATCTTGGTCTAAAATTTCAGGTGAAAGCTCACAGCCTTCATTTTCTTTTTTGCCGCAAGCGAAAGCTAAAATCAAAAAAAGAGAAAGGGTTATTTGTCGATAGCTGGAAATACGCATGAATGAATTTTTTTCAAAAATAGGAATTGAAACGGTAACAGAATCAACGAAATACTTGACAGACTATTTTCCCCTCACTGCTTTCAGGATTACTTCATAGACATCAGTAGGCTGTATGGTGTCCGCCTTCACCAAGTTTTTATCCTGAGACACAAGGAGAGGCTTATCCAAGTCATCTTCGCTTAATCTCCCATGCGCACCTTTTACCAGAGTGGCATCCAATGGAATGACGTCCATCAAGTAGCGGAAACCAAGCTTTTTCTTCAGGACTTTGGAACCTACTGTGAGCAAAGGTATCTTAATAGCTGGATCAAGTATTAACTCCACTGGATCATAGCCGGGCTTTTTGTGGATATCTACACATCGTGCATAATCTGGAGCTTTAGCATCGTCTAGCCAGAAGTAATAAGTAAACCATGACTCCTTATCTGCCATTACCACCAAATCTCCAGATCGCTCGTGGTCTATATGATGCTCCTTTCCCTTCTTTATCAAGGACCAGTTCTACTCCAGGAGTAGCCTCAAGAAGCTTTTTGACCTGAGGCAAAATGCTTAAGTCGTTTACATGAATATGGGCAACTTGATGATCTGCCACGGCAAAAGCTTTGGAAGTTCCGGCGTCTAAGGTTTCCAATCCCTGCTCATCTTTTACCTGAATCCAGCCTTGTTCTCTAAAAATCCTATTTAAATGAATTGGCTTACTCACAGTGGTAATCGCATATTCTGACAACAAAATCACCTGAGTCCCTTGCTTTTCGAAGTAGGTAATCAGATCCTCTGCAAGCTCATCTACTTCTTTCAAGTATTTTCCGATTTTGTCAAAATCTATCCCGTACTTCTGAAGAGAGTAATCCAAATGCGGTATATAAATCAGATTTAAAGTCGGGTTGTGCCATTCATCTACCTTTTTGGAAGCCTCGGCTATCCATTTACTTGAGGCAATGTTTGCATTTGGTCCCCAAAAAGAGAAAAGAGGAAATTGACCCAGTTCTTTTTGAAGTCGATCACGTAATCCCATAGGCTGGGAATGACAATCGGGTTCTTTTCTGCCATCAGCAAGATAGAGTGGTCTTGGGGTGACTGCATAATCCACACTGGAGTACATGTTGTACCACCAAAACATATTGGCTACAGTAAATTCGGAGTTTTCTTCCTTGAGTGTTTCCCACACTTTCGGTGATTGTACCAGCTTATTAGATTGGCGCCAAAATTTGATTTCACATTCGTCTTGGAAGTACCAGCCATTTCCTACAATCCCGTTTTCAGTAGGCCATTTTCCAGTCAAATATACAGACTGAGCGGTGCAAGTAACTGCTGGTAATACAGGTTCTACGACTGCGCGTTTTCCTTTTTCTATCCATCTTTTCAAGAAAGGAGTATGCGCTCCAATCACTCGTGGAGAAAGTGCAACTATATCTAAGACAACTGTCTTTTTCATTTTAATTCAATTTTTCGATTACCCATGCCAGCTCCCTAGAAATGGATTCGCCTAAGTTTAAGCGTGTATCTTCCGGTAATACTTCCCAAGTATAGGTTTCCACTTCAAGATGGTTAGCGATTGAAGGGTTTTTTAAAATTTCATTGAGTACAATTGAAATTTGATCCTGTGTGGATGCTAAAGCCCCGTAATTATCTAAAAAAACAGGCACATGAAAATGGATTCTCCATTCCTCTTCATCTGTAGTGTCCAAGACTTTGAGAGCCTCAGGCAAATCAGAATAAGAATTCAACGTACCATCTTTCCTTTTAGCAACAACTTGATGTAGGTAGGTCGATTCTTCGAAAGGTAGTAGGTTCACCTTGAGCAAATCTCTAGCTGCTGGCTCATGAGGGATGAGCACTCGTAAAGCTGCAGAAATTTGGATCTTACCGATGTTGATTCCAGCCTTTTCAAATTTGGCAAAGGTATCGGCAGGCTTTTCATAAACGATTGCAAAGTGGCAAACATCATAGCAAACTTGGATATGCTCTTTGATTCTATTTTCAGCCTCATCTTCAGAAATTCCTAATTTTTCAGCGAGCCAAGGTTTACCAATTGGCAGAAGCCAGTCCGAAAATAGCCAGATCATCTCGTCAGAATTTTCCAAAATCCCATCTGGTTCTGGCTCTATATCCAAGTGCATAGACTTGCCTGTTTGTTTTTTGATTTCAACAAGTTCCTCCACTACTTCCAACAAGTGTTGGGTGGCGGTTTTCATTCCAGCATTTAATGCTGATTCGGATTTGAACCAATGTCTGTAAGAAACTGGAGAAGTTGAGATTCCTCCATCAATGCTTTCTGGTAATAATTGCGCAAGAATTTTGAAAGATCTGACAGTGTAATCTCTTCGGTCAGTTGTAGTCCAATCAGGAAAATGAACCTGGTCTTTTACAGCTGTTCTATGGAAATCACCGTAAGGAAAGCCATTTAATGTAAAAACATATGCGTCCTCAGCTTCAAGCCAATTCTTAAATTCAGCCAGTTGTTCTGGTTTTTCTAGAATGAGACTTGCTTCATTAGAAAGCCTGAGGCCTATACCAAAGGGCTTATCTACACTTAATCGATTCTTTACTTCAGGAATATATTTTTTTAAGTTTTCAAATGTTGCTTCCCAGCTCTCTCCGGGGTGAATATTGCTGCAGTAACTGAGTTGAAATCCTTTGATTTCCATGAATAAAGTTGATTTTGTTCTGAATTAACTTGTGACCAAATTTTGTGTTTGGTTGTAACTTTTGAGCAGATCTATAGCCTGATGGATTAGCTGATGATCCATTTCATGCACTTCTTCTCCTTTGCCCAATGCCTTCAAAAGCATGATGGTTAGTTGACCTCCTAAGTGCTCTTGGAATTCTTTCAAGCCTTTGATTAGGTTTTCTCCGCCTAGCTCAGGAGCAAAAAGGTCAAACCCTAAGGTTTTAAATACGGAGATTATCCTTACCAGATCGTCTTCTGTAATCCATCCTTTCAAAAATGAATATGTGGAATCCAAGGCAATACCGATTGCTACAGCTTCTCCATGACGAATTCGGAAGTCACTTAAATGCTCCAATTTATGAGCCGCCCAATGGCCAAAATCCAATGGCCTTGATGAGCCAAACTCAAAAGGATCTTTTCCGGATATATGATCCAAATGCATTTGCGCACAGCGGATAATCAGCTCCTGCATGGGAGCCATTTCTCTCCCGGCTAGAGCCGAGGAATTATCCTCAATCCAGGAAAAGAAAGTTAAATCCTTAATTAAGGCCACTTTTATCGCTTCGGAAATCCCGGACCTCCAATCTCTATCATCTAGCGTTTTTAGGAAATTGAAATCGTTTAGAACTGCATATGGTGGAGTAAAAGTGCCTAGGTAATTCTTTTTCCCAAATAGGTTTACAGAGTTTTTCACCCCGACTGCTGAGTCATTTTGGGAAAGAACTGTAGTGGGAATACGAATTAGGCGAATCCCACGGTGAGATATAGCAGCTACGAAACCCACCATATCTATCACAGCACCACCACCTATCACGGCGATGTATGAATGTCTGTCTATTCCATACAGATGGGTTGCTTTAACAATTTCATTATAAATGGCATCATCATTTTTAGATGCTTCTCCACCCACTACTACAATAGGGTCCGATGCAAGTGTAAATGATTCCGAATGTGCTTGTGAATAAGCTTTCAGTTGGCCTAACAGGTTTGGGTGAGCATTTTTAACCCCTTTGTCCACTACGAAAAGGACTTTGGACTTTCTTTCTTTAGAAAGTATATCGACAAATAACTTATTCTCAGGAGTGAAAATTTCTTCTGAAAAACAGACTTGATATTTGAAGGGTACAGAAAATGATTGTTCAATAATCGTATTCATAATCAACAGGGTATGGGCTTAAGCTGCTAGCTGGAATAAATACAATTCCGAGCCCCTTTTAGTTCTTTGTTAGGTAACTGCGAATTTCTTGGCTAGCCAAAGAGAAATTGGCAACAACAATAACACAAATAATCCAATCTGCCATCCTGCAAAAGCCGAAGCTAATGAGGCATTGACAATTATTAGGGAAATAACGGCAGCTTTCACGGATTTGCCTATGAGTTTTGGGTTTTGGCTACGAATAGCTCTGATCAAAGGCGGGAAAATCATGTAGCATAGTAAGGCTATGAATGGAAATACTTCCCCAACTATTAGTATTATGTAGGAACGGAATTGAGCCTATTACTGCGATGACAATTACGTACATTAACAGCCCACCATACAACGCATTCCTGTTTTTTCCATGAACTTCACCACGGCTGATCATGGTGATCGCGGCTACAAATATTAGTGGGATCAGACCTAAAGGCCAAAAAGTAGATAGTAATTCTGGAGTTACACTGACACCCAAAAGCAAATTACCAGAACGGCAAAGTCCCATATTTATCGGGCCTATCAGATTCTGGTGCTTTCCCCAGTAATCATACAATACTGCTAGAAGGGCAACCACCGAAGCTATTCCAGCGGAAATCAAATTTACTTGAGCTGCAGCTAGTACTCCAATAAGGAGAAGCGTAAAAGACATCCATGCGGCTCTGCTTTTAGATACTCTACCACTAGGAATGGGTCTTTCCGGCCTCTCAATTGCATCAAGTTCGGCATCGAATACATCATTGAAGGCAACACCTCCAGCATACAATCCAATTGTACTTAATGAAAGCCAAGCTAGTTTGGTAAGTAGTATGTTTCCTCCTTGTCCACCTTCCAATAAATAAAACCATGTGCCTGAGATAGCAAAACCCGCCCAAATGTCAGCTATTGCTGTGACTACATTTGCTGGGCGGGTAAGTTGTAAATAGGCGAAAAGCCGAGTAGTTCGCATTTATTAATTTTCTACAATATTTGATTTACCTTCCACTCGTGGAGTTTGTCCACCACGAAGAACAGAATTACCACTCATTTTTTTGGTTTGGTCCAGCGGTGCAGCATTCAACCAATCTTGCTCATCCATTTGTCCACTTTGCCCAAAAGCAGTTAATGCATTTTGATAAGTTACCAATTTGATATGTTCTTCTGGGATTCCAGATTTACGCATGAGGTCAGCTGTTTTTGGCACAGCCAAAGGGTCTGAAATTCCCCAATCTGCAGCGGAATTGACGATTATTCTTTCTGGCCCGTATTGCTTCACGATTTCTACCATGCGCTCAGAACCCATTTTGGTATGTGGATAAATGGTAAATCCAGCGTAATAGCCCCGATCCAACACTTCCTTTACTGTCTCTTCATTGTTATGATCTACGATCACCATTTTCGGATCCAACCCATGCTCTTCGGATACATCCATACTGCGAATGGTACCTTTTCTTTTGTCTCTGTGCGGAGTGTGGATAAGCACAGGGAGATCCACTTCTTTTGCCAGTTCCAACTGAAGTCTATAAAACTTGTCCTCAGCTTCAGTCTGATCATCGTACCCTATTTCGCCTATTGCCACCACACCTTCTTTGCCCACATATAAAGGCAAAAGCTCCATTACTTGTTCAGCTAATGGTTCATTGTTCGCTTCCTTAGAGTTCAACCCCATCGTGCAGTAATGCACAATACCGAACTGACTGGCACGAAAACGCTCCCAACCTACGAGGGTGCTGAAGTAATCTTTGAAGCTTCCAACTTCTGTTCTTGGCTGTCCTAGCCAAAACGCTGGCTCAATGACGGCAACAATTCCAGCCTTTTGCATGGCTTCATAGTCGTCAGTCGTACGGGATACGACGTGGATATGTGGATCTATATACATGATTATTTATTTTAGAAAGGGTAATGTAAAATTAGGGATTAAACGCGAGTTCGCTGAAACTCCGAGCCAATGCTTTCCCAAGCAATGGCATCCATATCAAGAGCGGCAACTTGGTCAGGGTAAGATTCGAGCAAAGACTTTGCCTCTGTAAACGCCGATTCCCTTAAGGTCAATAATGCTGCTTTTACTTGAAGATCATCTCCAGTTGCCAAAGTTTTTTTCAGATCCTCTAAATACATTTCATTGACAAAGGGAGCAACTAGTCTCCATATTTCTGGCATCACCTCTCTGCCTGCTGCCCAGCGCTCATGAGCAAAATCCCTTGCAATCGCTGCCAAAGCTAGGTTTCTTCTCCCCTCTAATCCTTGAATTCTATAAAGTGGGCGCTGCATAAATATTGCTTTAAGAACCATTTGATTCCAATTGGCTTCCGGGAAATACTTTGCTGGAAAAGGATTGTTTAAAGCAATCGCATCAAAAACAAGGGAAATATTAGTACGAAGGCCATCAATGGCTCTAGGAATTAAATCCTCCTGAAAAGGCATAAGTGGTAAAGCAGCGAAAAGTGCTTGGTGCTCATGCATGTCAGCCGTTTCAAAAAGCTGATTCATTGCTGCAAACCAAGCTACTTTTTCCTGTGGATAACTTAACATCAATACAGTTCTGGCAGTTTGTAATTCATCCCAATGCTCAGGTTGAAACCCTGTGGCAAGCTCGTTTGCTTGAACAAGTTTATCCTGTGAAAGCGTGAGTTTTTCCTTTTTGAAGAATCTGGATGCTTGGCTGAAAGCGAGAAAAAACTTCGAAGGAGTTCCTTCGGAGCTGATCTTTTCAACTTGTTTATTGAGCCAATCCAAGCCTTTATGATTAGCTGAGGTATCTAGCAGTTGGGTTAGATAGCTTATTAATTGATTTTTCATAATGAAGAGTTGCCGTTTAGGGCTTAGCGTCACCTTTGCTTTTATTTTATAAAATACGCTGAAATCTACCAGAATATCCACTTAGATAATGCTCAGCGGTAGGAAAAAGTGCCCTACCTGACAAAAATCACTTTCTTACATAATCAACCCTCAGATATTTTCTTTTTCCTTAACTTGCCAGCCTTTTAGAAGGAGATTTGCCCGTCAAAAAGTAGCTTGGGGCACTATTTTGTGGGTATTCATCCTCAATTTCTACCTAGAATGAGTTTCATGTTCGTGATTAATAATTCTTTATGACAACTAGTACCATCCTGCTTTCTATCTGTGGAATAGGCTGGATTATTACATATATAGAGGCTTTAAGGGTAGGGTATAAGGACAAGTCCTATAGTATTCCTTTTATAGCACTTGGTCTTAATTTTACTTGGGAGCTGTACTATACTGTTCCTGGCTTCTTTGAGTTTGGGACCCATGTGTCTAGCTTTTTCAATGCCTTCTGGTTACTTCTGGACTGTGGTATTCTGTACATGTATTTTAAGTATGGAATTAAGGAAGTATCTACCAAAAAGAGCACTTTTTATATTCAGGCAATAGTATACCTAATAGGCTGCCTAGTCTTACAGCATTTCGTTTTTCAATGGGTTGGAATAGTACTTGGAGCACTTTACATGGGTTTTCTTCAGTGTATTTTGATGTCCTTCCTATTCATTAGAATGTATTACCGAAGACCTGGTTTACAGGGGCAATCCTTAACCTTGGCGATTGCAAAATTTATTGGAACCCTGCCATTAACCATATTATTTGGAATAATCGGTTCTAATAGAGGCGGAGGCGTACATGAACCAATTCTTTATATAGGTTCAGTCATTTTTGTTTTGGATGTGGCTTATATCTACCTAGTGGCGAAAAGGAGAAAGAGTATAAAAGCGATTCGGTCAAATATATCTTAGTCCTTTTTTATATCCTCTTATTAAAAAATTAACAACCTCACCCCCCAATCGCAATCATACTTCTATTATCAGAATGAAGGGTTGGGTCGGAGATTTTTTCCATACTATCCATTCCTGCACGCACAGCCTTTTTATTTAGGATGGATTCTAAAATAAGCGTTTCCACATCTTCCCCAGCACGCATAGCTGCTAATAAGTCAGTTTCCTGATTTGAAAAAAGACAGTTTTTGATACGACCATTCGCCGTAAGTCGAATTCGATTGCAGGTGCCGCAGAATGGGTTGGTAACGGAGGAAATGATTCCAAAATCTCCTTGGTAGCCGGATATCTTAAATTTACGAGCGGTGAAATTGTCCTCATTTGGAAGAGCAGAAATCTTCTCGGCACCGAAGTAGGAACCTAGTTGGCTGAGAACTTCCTTCTCTGAAACCATCTTGGAGCGATCCCATTGATTGCCATCAAATGGCATGAATTCTATAAAACGAACCGAAACCTGATAGTCCTTGGTCATTTCCACAAAGTCAATTAACTCATCATCATTGGTTCCTTTGATCAGTACAGCATTAATTTTCAGATCGAAGCCATTGTCATGAAGTAGTTCAAAGTTGTCTAGGGTTTTTTGGAAACCTGTTCTTCTGGTAAGTTCTTGAAAGCGTTCTTCCTTCAGTGTATCCAGACTGAAATTGATCTTTTTAATACCTAGTTTTTGGAAGTTATCCACATGTCTATCGATCAATAATCCGTTGGTTGTAATCGAAAGATCCACGGGCATTTTTGAAAGTCCATCGAGTATCACCCCGATATCTTTCCGAAGCAGAGGCTCTCCGCCAGTGAGTCGAATTTTATTCACTCCTAAGCCTACAAAGATCCGGGCAAATTCCAGCACCTCATCAGCACTCATCAAGTGAGCTTTTGGACTTAAGGGAATTCCTTCAGCGGGCATGCAGTAGCTACAGCGCAAATTGCACTTCTCAATTAAGGAGATCCGCAGGTAATTGTGGATCCTCCCAAATTTGTCTTTTAGCTCCTGAATATTACCCGATTGGGTCATGATTAGCTCCTTTTAATATTTTAAAAACATGCAATAAATGAGGGAAAACCGCATCCATTGATTCTTTTGCTCCATTGGTTGATCCTGGTAAAGCCAAGACTATGCTGTCGCCAATAGTGCCAGCCACAGATCTTGATAGCATAGCAAATGGCATAATCTTCTGTCCATAGCTACGAATTGCTTCCTCCACACCTGGTATTCTTCTCTCCAAAATCGGCTCTAAGGCTTCAGGAGTAACGTCTCTTTGTGAAAGTCCAGTTCCCCCAGTAAAAATCACTAATTGATTACTCTCTGTAAGTTCAAAAGTCCGGGCCCCGGATCAGTTCCAACTCATCAGGAATTACCTCATAAGAAGTCACGTTCACACCATGCGTCTTCAACTTATCCACAATAACTTTTCCTGCTTTATCTTCCTTGATTCCCTTAGAAATGGAGTCAGAGCAAACCACGACAGCAGCTTGGATTTCTTTCGGGTTTTTGTCTTTGAAACTTGATTTTCCACCCGTCTTTTCCACCAAACCAATTTCCCGAATTACAATTCCCTTGTCAATGGGCTTCAACATATCATACATAGTAAGCGCAATCACTGAAGCTCCATGCATGGCTTCTACCTCTACTCCTGTTTTATATACAGTCTTTACCGTGATAAAAATCCGTATTTCCAATCCATCAATCTCGTATTCCACTGCGGTATATTCCACAGGAAGTGGATGACAATCAGGAATAGTAATGTGGGTGTTTTTCACTGCGAAAAGCCCCGCCACTTTAGCCATTTCGAACACATTGCCTTTTGGAACCCGGTTTTCCACCACAGCTTCAATGGTCTCAGCTGAACTGACATGTACAATCGCCTGAGCTTTTGCCGTACGAAGTGTGGTGACTTTATGTGTGATATCTACCATTTGTTTACCTAGTTATCTGCCAATATTCCCCTTGGCGTACTTTCATTGTTTACTCTGCTGGAAGACCGAAGACCGGTGACCGAAGTTGCCTAAATGATAACTTTCACCGCACTATAAGTCGCTTTAGTCTTTTTCTTGAAGGAGTTGCAGATTTACCTTTTTTGTTCAACTATTTACCTTCCACTGATGATCTGCATTATCAAGAATCTCCTTGCCGAAAATCGGAACATGCTCTTTCACTTGATTCACGAGCCATTCTGTGGCCTCATACACTTGCTTTCTTCGTGGAGAGGAAACGAAAACAAAAATGCAAATCTCTCCGACTTTCACCTCACCCAGACTATGATAAATGTGTAGGCAAGTCAAATTGAATTTCTCGAAAGCCGCTTCTCGGATTTCATACAGCTTTTCATTTGCCATTTCCTCATAAGTCGTGTATTCTATGGCAACCACTTTATTATCACCAACTTCATCTGCACGAACCTGACCAAGGAAAATGTTATGTGCACCAATGCTATGCTTGCCTTGATGCTTCGCAATAGAATCAGCTATAAATTCAGGAGAAATCGCTCCTTCAAGAAATACTTTTTTCATATTCAATCAATTTCAATATATCTTTTGCTCCACCTCTGACGGCTCTAATTTTATTGAATCCTGCTTTTTGAAGCAATCTTCCAGCTTGAATCGCTCTTCCTCCAGCTTGGCAGAATAACGTAATTTCACTCTCCTTATTTAATTCGGAAAGCCTACTTTCCAGCTCAGAAAGAGGGATATTTAAGCAAAAACCGGAAGGGATTTCGGGTTGCTCCCCAGCTTCCCTCACATCAAGCAGTAATCCTTCTTGTATCAAAATAAGCTCTGGATCAGTCAAAACCACCTGTGCAGATGCAGTGTTTTTTGCATCTCGAATTGGCTCATCCGCCAAGTGGAATATCTGCTGATCATTAGTGAGCATGTTATAAACCAAGATTTTCCCTGAAAGTACCTCACCAATTCCGAGTATGATTTTCAGCGCTTCATTTGCCTGAATCATTCCTATCATTCCTACAGTAGTTCCTAACACACCAGCTTCTTCACAGTTCAAAACCACTTTGTCTTCCTGTGGAAATAGGCTAATATAAGAAGGACCTCCTTGAAAATTGAAAACTGAAACCTGGCCCTGAAATCTGAATATAGACCCATAGATCATAGGCTTGCTGTGGCGGATACATGCAGCATCTAAAGTATAGCGCACCTCAATTGTATCCGTTGCGTCGATGACCAAATCATAGGATTCAAGCAAGCTATCCACGTTCTCTTCAGACAGAAACTCAGGAACTATCTCAAACTGAGTGGTAGAATTCAATCCCAATAGAGCCTTCTGAGCCGATTCTACTTTTAGCGAACCAATCGAATTCTCTTGATATAAAACTTGCCTGTGAAGGTTGCTTTCTTCTACACGATCTCCATCCACAATCCCAATTCTCCCTACCCCGGCAGTAACTAAATATGGTAAAACCGCACAGCCCAAACCACCTGCTCCCACCACCAAAACGCTACTTGACTTAAGCTTTTGCTGACCGGAAGTTCCGATACCTGGAAGAATGATTTGTCGCTGATATCTTTCCATTTTATCCTCCTGCAAATGGTGGAAGTAGTGCTACTTCGTCTGAATCAGAAATATTCAGAGCTTGTTGCTTCGAGACAATTTTTCTATTGATTGCTACCTGAAAAGGGAATTGGGCTATGGCATATTTAGAGTCTAACAACTCAAGCAGATCAACCAAACTCATAGAGTCATGGTCCAAAGTCTCCGAACTGCTCTGCGCTGCTTCTGCGATATTTCCAAAATAATTCACTGTAATCATAGCTTCAATTTAATACACATCGTTCGTATTAATTACTAAACGGCAAGGTATTCAGGTTTTGGAAAATAAATTCGTCTTCTAAAACCCAGTCTTCTTTCAATTGTTTTTTCACTCGTGCCAGATGCACCACTTCGCCAATGACAATAACGGCAGGCGCTGCTATTCGTTGGTTCTCGCTGATTTCTACGATGTTTTGAATAGTTCCTACCACTTCTTTTTGCTCCGATTTGGTACCGTTTTGTATGATGGCTATAGGTAAATCCTGCTTGCCAAAGGAAGCATAAATCGCAGCTATTTCTTTCAGTTTGCTCATACCCATGAGTACCACCACTGTTGCTGAGGATTGGGCGGCTAGGGTCAAATCATGTGATAGCTCCCGAGTGCTTGTGGTGCCGGTAATCACCCAGAAGCTTTCGGCCACTCCACGCGCGGTCACTGGAATTCCTACCGAAGCAGGAACGGCCACACTGGAAGAAATTCCTGGAATCACTTCTACTTCAATTCCATGTGCCAAAGCATAGTTTTCTTCCTCTTTTCCTCTTCCAAATACAAATGGGTCTCCACCTTTTACCCGGACTACATGCCCAAATTCAGTTGCATAATTCACGATGAGCTCATTGATCTCGTCCTGTGTATGGCTGTGATTACCTTTTCTTTTTCCCACAAAAACCAACAATGCCCGATTGGCATGCTGTAGGATTTCCTCATTAACCAGCGAATCATATAGCACCACATCTGCATGGCATAGCGCTTTGACGGCTTTTAACGTAAGTAGCTCTGGATCGCCAGGGCCAGCACCAATTAGAGTAAGTTTCGGCGATTTGCCATTGATAGTTTTCATAGGTCTAGTAGGTTGAGCGCATGTAATTCTGCTTTACTATTGATATTCTGAACGAGTGACTTTTCTTCAGTATTGATTATGATTTTATGATGCGAGATCGAATTCACCAGCGGACAGAGCTTCAATTTTTCTGATGAAATAGCATCAGAAAATGTTTTTAAGGCCTTTTTTTTATAAACACCAATCAAAGGATAATCATTTTTGTCATCGCTAAGAAAGGTGATCAGTGCATCTTTTTGTTTTGATTCTGTGGTTAGTTTTGCGAGAAGGCTAGTTGTAATCTTCGGTACGTCACAGCTGAGAATTAGATTTTGCTCGGTATCTGTATGATTGAGAGCGGTAAAAATCCCTCCAACAGGGCCTTTGTCTGCATAGGTATCTTCTATCATCGGCAATCCCATAAAGGTATAATCCCCATTACTCGTGACTAAGATGATATTGGACGTGATCGGCAGGATTGCTTCGACTATCCATTGTATAAAAGGTTTCCCTTTGTAGAGGACGAGTCCTTTTTCAGACTGCATTCTTGTGCTTTTTCCTCCACAGAGTACGTAAGCCGATATGTTTGCTGAATTTTTCATTCCTCGATTCTCTATAAATCCCTTGCTAATGTCTGTTTATCGGTAAGTAAAGAACAGACTCTCCAGCTTCAAGGATTTCTTTTTCTGCCGGGACAAGTACCAACGCATTTCCCAAAGCATAGGAAATCAACATGCTAGAGGCTTGTTTTGGATATATATCCAAATTCCCATTTTTCTCTGTTCCAAGTATAAAAAGAGTCTTTCCAAACTTGTTATATGCACGATGCTGTAGCACTCCAGACTGGAAGTTTAAGTCGTAATCAGGGTCGCCTGACATGATTTTCAGCGCCGAAAGAGCATAAATCAAAAAGCAAGTCAGTGAAGAAGCAGGATTTCCCGGCAAAGCAAAAACCAATGTTTTATCTGACCGGCCAAACCATAGTGGTTTTCCTGGCTTTTGGTTGATTTTATAGAAAATTTTCTGAACTCCATTTGCCTGCAAGGCCTCCTCGACAAAATCGTAATCACCAACTGATATACCTCCTGAGATCAACAACAGGTCACTCTCGAGCCCAGACTTAATGGCTCGTTTGGTCGCCTCCAGGTCATCAACGACTTTTAAAAGCTGCACTGAATCATATCCTCTTGATTTCAGTGCAGCTTCAAGCATGATCGCATTGCTCTCGTAAATGGCCCCGGGCCTGAGAGGAGTTCCTGCCTCCTGAAGCTCGTTTCCCGTAACGATCAGCGTAATTTTGGGTTTGTTAGTGACTAAAACCTCTGTGATCCCAAAACTGGTCAAAAAACCAATGATGGATTCGGTGATTCTCGTCCCAGCTGGCAATACTTGTTCGCCAGCTTGAATTTGTTCGCCTACTTCTCTCACATTTGTGGATTTTTCAGGCATTATTTGAATGGCTATATTAGGTCCATTCACTACCACATGCTCTTGCATGATTACAGTATCCGCTTGGTCAGGCACACGGGCACCGGTGAAAATGCGCACGGCTTGATCTGCTAGAATCTCAAAATCGGTCGCATCTCCCGCCTTGCACTCACCGACTACTTGTAGCTCTTCTATCTCTCCTCTTCGAAAGGCATAGCCATCCATGGCAGACTGACGAAATGTAGGCAAACTGATCGGAGCTAAAATTTTTTCTGCCAAATAGCAGCCATAAGAATCCCTAAGGTGCCTTTTTACACTAGGCAACTGGCTAGTGTGAGTTTTGATTAATTCTAAAGCTTCAGAAACTGAAATCATCTTGCTGTGGTATCTTGGCTAAACATATGAAAAAATACGTATTAATACTTACTTTACTACGTAATTTATTCTCTTGTTAAGTGTTTTAATGATCAAAAGCACTTTCTTCGATGAAGCTCTGCCATTTTTGGCGCAAAAAAAAACGCTAATCAAAGCGTTTTTTAAAATCTCAATTTCTATTCTTACCAGCTTCCTCCAGCTCCACCGCCTCCGAAGCCGCCTCCTCCGAAGCCGCCGAAGCCTCCGCCTCCGCCGCCACCAAAGCCTCCACCGCCGCCAAAGCCGCCAGAAGATCTACCACCACCGCCTAGCATGTTAGCAAGCATAATCGTAGTCCACAGGTCTACTCCTCCGCCTCTGCCTCCCATATGATTGTTATTGTCGTTGCGATTTTTCAACATTGGAAGAATTACAAAAATGAAAATGAGGAATAAAATCATAAAAATTGCTCCTCCGCCATTTCCAGTCGATTCAATATCCTCAGCCTTATATTCTCCTGAGGCGAGTTTGAAAATCATATCTGTAGCCTCATTGAGACCTTCATAATAGGCTTCCTTCCGGAAATTGGGAAGGATCAAGTTTTCCACAATTCGCTTTGCCAATGCATCAGGAACTGCTCCTTCCATTCCATATCCGGTAGCTATGAAGACTTTTCGATCGTCCATAGCAGCAAGAATCAAAATCCCATTGTCATTTTCTCCTCCGCCAATTCCCCAAGCTTGTCCTAGGCGAAAAGCATAATCAGAAATGTCGTATTGCCCCACAGATCGCATCATCACGATGGCTATCTGCGTGGAAGTGCTGTCATTGTATGCGACTAGTTTACTCTCTAACTGTCCTAGTTCGGAAGCAGAAAGTGTGTTGGTGAAGTCGGTCACTAACCTAGGCGGGTTAGGTACAGGAGGGAAGTCCTGCGCCTGAAGGCCAAGTGAGAATAAAAGATAAAGTAAGGTGATAGGTAGGATCTTATGATCCAAAAGAAATCTCATCAGGAAGTTCGTTTATGTCTGAATCCCCCTGATAGGGGAAATGCGCTCCAAGTTGCTCACCGGCCATGTGGATGCCGTCGATCAGACCTTGTGTAAATTGACCTTGCTTGAATAAGCCGGTCATGTGTTCTTTTATTTTTTCCCAGAAATCCTCCGGAACTACTTCGTTGATGCCTTTGTCACCGAGAATGGCAAAGCGCTTATCGACAACAGCCAAGTAAAATAGCACGCCGTTTCGATCTTTGGTCTGGTGCATTTTGAGGGTGTCAAATACCTTCACCGCGCGATCGAGTACCTCGCCTTTGCATCGACTTTCTATATGCACTTGAATTTCTCCAGAGGTGGAAACTTCAGCAGACCGGATCGCATTCACTATCGCTTCCCGATCTGCTGTTGAGAATAATTTCTCAGCCATGATGAGTTGTATTAAAATTGAACGGAAGGTGCATTCTCAGCTCCTGCGGATGCCTCGAAGTAACCTTTCTGCTCAAACCCGTACCAACCTGCAAAGATGTTGTTCGGGAAGGTTCGAAGATTTGAATTGTAATCCTGAACGGACTGATTGAAATTACGTCTGGCGACAGCAATTCTATTTTCTGTGCCTTCCAGCTGAGCCTGAAGCTCTAAGAAATTTTGGTTTGCCTTTAATTCAGGATAGCGCTCCACACTTACGAGCAATCTGCCCAAAGCGCCGGAAAGGTTGTCCTGTGCTCCTTGGAATTCAGCAAGTTTTTCAGGAGTAAGAGTAGAAGCATCCACATTCATAGAAGTTGCTTTAGCTCTTGCTTCGATAACTGCTGTCAAGGTTTCCTGCTCAAAATCTGCATAGCCTTTTACCGTATTTACCAGGTTAGGAATCAAGTCAGAACGACGCTGATATTGAGTCTCTACCTCAGCCCATTGGCCGTTGATCACTTCCTCTGTTTGCACAAAAGTATTATAGGTTCCTACAGCCTTGGTGTAAATGAAAATACCGAGCACCAACAGGATACCAATAGGAATAAGAAATTTTTTCATGTGTTTATATTGATTTTTAAAACTAGAATACTCACGTAATTGTGACTGGGAGGTTTGACTTTTTCACCTTCCTTCTCTCAAAATTACCGCTTTTATCTTAATGGAACCAATTAGGACCTTAAATCTGCTGCCTGAGAATCAGACTGAACTTTAGATCTTTGTATTTAGTAAGGTCATCTGACTCATATCTACGAATCTCCAGTTCGATTTTCTTCCCAGGTACAGACCTGAGCAATTTGTTAATTTCTGACAGTTCCCAGATGAACGTTGGAACTTTATTAATAACAAGTATTTCATCATAGGCTTGTAAGCCAGCCCGACCTGCAGGAGACCCTGCACGTATCTCAGAAATATAAATCCTATTATCATCATCTATTATTTTTTTCAAAGACATCCCGCTCATATCAAATTGGAATGGAGCGTAAAAATTATCTGC
Organism: Algoriphagus sp. 10J20-15; assembly: GCF_055809615.1. NCBI lineage: Bacteria > Pseudomonadati > Bacteroidota > Cytophagia > Cytophagales > Cyclobacteriaceae > Algoriphagus > Algoriphagus sp. 10J20-15. The sequence goes on along the minus strand of NZ_JBVVUG010000048.1, from coordinate 83,660 downwards.
CTTCCGAACGAGTAAACGGTTTCTTTGATAATCAAAAATAAGTCTGGTGCGTCCTAGCACCTCTGCACCCAAGCTTCCCGAACGTCCAGATTCTTTGATCACATAGCTGTAGGGGGTTTCATTTGGATAGGATGTGAGCACTTCGTCTAGTTTGAAATTTGCCAGCTTCATGTAATCTACCCGACCAATGAAGCCGTAGAGTACTCCCCCGAGACTTTGCCCCAATGCAGATTCTATAAAAAGCGGAGGCATGGTAATGTTTTCGGACGTTTCACGGTTTAGCAAAAGACCGTGATTTGCCCCCGTATCGATGAGTAGTTTTGGTTCCAGTATAGAGCCGTCCTTTTGTTTTACCATTACATTGATGTAGGGCTTATTATCTTGAACTTCCATGTTTAGCTTTCGGTAGAAAAGCGGTCTCCACTTGAGTGCGCCGGGCTCATAAAAAATTATTTTTCCGTCGTCGTAATTAATTTTCACTGGGTTATACTTGAAAAACTCGTAACCCAAGATCCCGTAAACCGGTACTCCGATCACAGACTCCAGCTCCAAAAACTCCTGCTCAAGCACAAGTAAACTTTGAAAAATTCCTTCAATTGGGCCTAAATCAAAGTTGTTTATTGGAGATACTGAAGCCATCAAATCTTCAGCCCCGTCAGCACCAACCAGTTTTATCCTACGTGTATATTCCAGATTAAGCGCGTCTCCAAGGGTTTTGCTAAATAGAATATTAGATCGTACCCCAGTATCTACCAAGAAATTTAATGGTGTATTTCCATTGATTGATACAGGGATTATGATCAGGCTATTTGAAGAATAGAAAGGTAAGGTCACCTTGCGTTTATCCTCTTTCATGAAAAAACCAGGCACCTGACCATTACACAGAAGCTGCGCAGCTAGCAAAAATATAAGGAGTAAGGGTAAGCGTTTATACATAGAATATTGAAAACCCGGATCGTTCTAATAAGTTAATCTGTTTTGTGAATATTATAAGGAAACTTACAAAAACAACCAATTTAACTGGATCTGTATACGGATTATATCGGTATTGTTTTAATTAGACTGAAACCAAATTACTGACTTTAGTCAATCCTGTTTGTCAAAAAAATGAGAATGACTCATCTTTAATTTAAATTATTTTGACCCCATGGCAGACAAGGCCCTCATAGAAAAGGCTAAGAAAATCTTCGAAAATTTTCTAACCAAGCAAGGAAGTAGGAAAACGCCCGAGAGATTTTCAGTAATAGATGAATTGTACTCTCTTCCAGAAGACGAGCATATGGACGTGGAAGGGCTTTTTTTGAGTATGAGAAACAAAGGCTATACCATCAGCCGAGCCACTATTTATAATACGCTGGATCTATTGGTGGAAAGTGGACTCGCTGTAAAGCATCAGTTCAAAGACAAAGTAGCACTCTACGAACAGGCACTTACTTACAAGCATCATGATCATCATGTATGTAATCAATGCCGTAAAATCCGGGAATTTTCAGATCCTAAAATCAATGAGATCAAAGAGGAAATAGGCAAAACTTTTAAATCAGCTATCAGAACGCATTCTCTTGTTCTTTACGGGGATTGTGAGATTGAAAACTGTGAAAACTTTCCGGTGATCTAAGCAAAAATCTTTTTGTAGATGGGTTTGCGGTACAAAAACTGTAAATAAATCGCTGGATATAAAAGCACAGTAGCCAGACCAAAAGGTGCTGAAAACTCGATTTCATCCCGGATAATCGAATTATTACCCTCTTTGATTATTCTGTGCTTATGTCGCCATTTCTTCAGGAAAAAAGGAAGTTGTGTCCCAATATCCACAAAGTAATATTCCGTGGCGGTAGTTTGGCTCTCTGAGATTTCGCTCGTCCATTGTTGCTTGAAAAGTAAAAAGTCCAATTCCAGTGACACCAGATCCCCAACCTTAGATCCATCGAATCTCGCCAGTTTCACAGGTGGAAATGGCGGACTTAGTTTCGAGAAAAGGGTCTCGTCAAAGCCGTTTTTCACAGACAGGTAGTCTTGGTTGACTTGAGTGGATAGGTTTATTTTCATGATTTGTTAGAAGCTAAGGACGAATAAAAGAAAGAGAATCAACCAAATTCCATCCATAAAATGCCAATAAAAAGTAAACAGGCGGACACGCATTTTCTCGAAGGGATTGGTGTGAATTATTAACTTTTTTATTTCATCGGTTCTGCTTTTTTCAAGTTGAAAATAAAGAATCAAGCCAAAAATCATGGCTCCTAATAGGTGGAAAATATGGATGCCACTGAGCACATATAGAAAACTTCCACTGGGGATTCCTGTAAATTCTATGCCTTTTTCTTTCAACTCAAACCAACCGATTACTTGCAGGATCGTAAAGGCGGATCCTAATAATACCGTATTTCTAAGGGTGCTGAGTAACTTTTCAGTGTTTTCTTCCTGATAAGCGATTCGTATAGATGTAGCCGAAAACCCACTCAATACCAATAAAAAAGTAGAAACAACAAAGGCTACCGGCACTGTTTGGTTCATTCCAGAGAGGAGATTTCGGGAAGAGACCAAAAATGCAAAAGTCAGAAACAGAAATATAAGTCCGCTACCAAACATTCCCAAGTAGAGCATGGTCTCATAGGGATGAAGTCTTTCAATCCGCTGAAATAGGGTGAGTTGTTGCTTGGACGTTCTCATTATTCTGAAAACAGTCAACTGAGGCGAAGGTTCAGAAAAATATCAAACAACTTGACTTTTATTGTTTGGGAATTACCCTTGCATCTGTTCGTTTCCCACAAATGGATAATTGATGTTGGGGGAGAAACGAAAAGAGGCGGTTTTGAGCTACTGATTTTATTTTTTTTTAGGTCGGGCCTGTGAGGACACAGACCACGGGTGTGGCATCTTTAAATACACGAACATCGGCGGCGAGGCTCGGCATTAGTCATTTTCGAAGCTTGGCTTTAATCGGATAAAGGCCAGCTGATTCTCTTTTTTCAAATAGGAATAGATAGAGCCGTTGTGAATAAATGTTTTTTCTTCGAAGTATTTGCCAATAATCGGAATGTAATTTTGAAGCTTTTGCTCATGGATTTGCTCTAGAGTCTCATCAAAAACTGTCAACACGTAGATATACTTAGGTCTCTGTGGATTGCTCTTGTCCAGTTCTCGGCTGTAGCGATAGAAGCGCTGGGCATTTTGATCCTTGAGTAACGGCCCAAAGGTTACCTCATCATTCTTGCGGTTTACCCAATACATAAAGAGGCGTTGATTGGTAATGTCTTGTCTGTAGTTACCAGATTTCTTATCCGAAGTGATTTGGCTGTGGTATGTTTTATTGGTGACCGTGCCGCTTTCTGCATCATAATACCATAATTCAATGCTGGCAGAGGTGGACAAAATGATATCCGGTCCATTCAGAAGCAAGTATTTCAATTCGGGCGAACTATTTCTCTTACCGATATCATAATCTACTGTGATGGTATATTGCTTCAATTGATCCCAAAAGTCAATTGGAATAAGCTTTAAAGACCTATCCACAAGACTGACTTTAGCTATCCCCAGTACGTTCCCCCCAATTTTGAAATTACCATAGAAGCTTGCTAAATAGGAGCCGTCCGTAGCGATTTCTCCTAGTCCATCGATCTCAGTGTCAAAAGGCAAGCGATCTCCCGATAGTTCTCTGTTGATGAGTTCGTAGCTGTCTATCTTCTTACCCTCCGAATTGAGCTTGTGGATTACTTTGTATTCTTTAAAAAATGTATTGCCAAATAAGGTTTTCTTGAGGCCAAAGGGGAAATATTGCTTGACACTGTTGGGTCCATTGATCTTATAGTTGATTATACTGTCGAGTTTCAAAGTCTCCATGTTGATAACTTCTACTCTGGCGCTTTCTGGAGTTAGGTTATATAGTACACCTTCTCTCGCCGAATAATCCGACATGCTAAGATCCATTTCCAGATAAATCTGCTCCTCTCCTGCGTCTATGAAAACGGTATCGAGGACATAATTAAACCCACAGGAGAAACATTGGCTACAGGAAGCTGTACTTCTACAGGTTTTTCCTCGCAGGAGGCAAGCATGATTAACAGTAGCAGAACAGAGATTTGCTTCATTCCTTAAAAATTAAAGTCAAAAATCCAGAAAGCCAATTTATTGGTACGTTTCATTTATTCTTACTTCTCCATAAAAGTTGGTTTCAGTCTGATAAAAGCCATTTCGTCTTCGATATTGAGAAAACTATAGAGCATACCGTCCTTAAAGAATGGTTTTCTGAAATTATAAAACTCTTCAAGTTCTTGCTCTTTGAGCATCTTAAAATCAGCATCAAAAAAGGTGACTACCTGCTTGAAAACAACAGAATCCGCAATCATGCGGTCTTTGTCTATACTCAGTCTCCAGAAACTATTTTGCTCAGGTAATTTCAAAAATTCTTCAAAAGAAACTTGTTCGTTTTTTGCTTTCTCAGCATCCGCCCATTCTTTATTTGAGTGTACCTCATTAGGGTAATTTGCTTTTTTTTCGTTGGCTGTAAGGCTTGCGCTAAAACTGAAGTGATCAAGGCTGTCCATGTTGACATCATAAGTATACACTTCGTTGTACGCCGAAGATGAAATAATCAGATTATGATCAATGAAACTCAAGTATGAATATTCGCCAATACTAATACCCGGGGCATTGCCTTCTTGATGCATGATTTCAAATTGCTTTAGCTCTTGGAATAAGTCCATTGAAACATATTTATTCAAGCCCGAAGCTAAATCAATCACAACAATTCCTTGTGCTGGAGTTTTGTAATCAAAGTTGACTAAAGTGCTCGCGAGTAATTTGCCGTCATCGGAAAGTACGCTGGTCCAGCCAATTTTCTCTTCCTCTTTTTGATCATTATTTTGAATTTTGATTTGATCAAATTCAATGGTATTGACCAGTTTCCCTTGCTCAGAGACGAGGTGGATTTTAAACTGACCAAACAAAGCGATGTTACCATTTTCCAATACCTGAATTTTCCCATAATAAGGGAGCCCAATTCCATCAGGACCTTCTTTTTCCAATTGGACTGTCTTCTCTAATTTGAGGTCGTCCAAGTTTACAATCTCAAGCAGGAGCGATTGAGGATTAAGATTATACAGGTATTTCCGGTCTGGGGAGACATCAGATAAACTCAATTCCCAATTGAGGAAAAAGAAATGCTCCCCGGCATCCACTATGACTGTGTCTACTGTGTAGCTGAAATCAAAGTCCTCATCTGCCGTGTGTTCAGATTTTTTCTCCGAAGAGCAGCTGGCGACTAAGATTGCGAGAATTAAACAGTTGAATTTATTCATAGTTAATGTTTGGTGTTAAGACTTCAAAAGCCATTTCGTCATTGCTATTGATGAAGCGGTAGATTTTACCGTCCCGGATGAATTTGAATCCATGATAATCTCCTAGGCCTGCTTCTTCATGGATCAGATTAAAGTCTGTATCGAAAATGGAAAGAATACCTTTTTGATCGTGAAAACTGATCCTGTAATACAATTGACGTTCGAAGTCAACCATGAATTTTCCAAAATCAGGCTCTTTGGCCCGAGCTCTTGCGGACTCTTCATATCCCTCCATGGTGGCTACTTTTCTTTCAAATTTCCCCGGCTTTTGGTCAGGCAAAAGATCAGTTTGGAAGTCGTAGGTTAGCAGGCTGTCCTTTTCAATATCGTAAACAGATACACTATTGATTGAATTCTGAGAAATGATAATTTTAGAATCGTTTAGCAAAAGGCTGAAATTGTCCCCTTTAGTCATTGGCATCATACCATCTATTTCCGCTGTTATGGTAAATTCCTCCAGCGCAGCTAGTTTGGGAACTTCGATTAATTTCAATTCGAATGTATTCAAATCTATAATTGCCAACCCATCTGCCATGCTGGATCCTCCCCTGCCTTTACCGGAATAGGTGCCATAGAATTTAGAGCCGTCAGATGAAATGATTCCATCAAAACTAATCAGCTCACCCGTTCCCAACTGCTCCTGGATACGCTCATCGCCATCCCAATTCAAGGATCTTTTCAGAACCCCATTAGCATCTATATGTCTCAGACCTGTGAAAGAGGAAAAGAACAATTCACCTGAATCGGTTATATTGATCATGTCTACCCCGAAGGTTCCTATACCTGTGGGGCCTTCTTTCTCAAACTTGATAGTATCGATCAACTCTCTTGTATCCAAGTCTATAATATCTATTCGGTATTTAGGATGGTTGAATGTGTAGAGCTTGTCTTCATTGGTGAGGGTGGAACCTGCCAATCCTCTGTTCAAAAACAAAAATTCCCCCTTAGAGTCGATGTAAACTGTGTCCAGCTCATAAGAAAACTGGAAGTTCTTGTTTTCCCCATCAGCTTTTTTTTCTGAAGAGCAGCTTGCAGAAGCAAGGAGTATCAGTAAAAGTATAACCCTATTCATCTTTAAAATTTGGTTTGAGCCTCACAAAGGCCAGTTCGTCTTCTAAATTTAAAAACATATATAGATCTCCTTTTCTGAAAAAACTAAGGGAAGGAAGTCCTTCAAAAGGCAATGCATCTCCCTCATCTAATTCAGTTTCAGCTATCTGGTTCAGGTCACTGTCCAGTACAGTTATAAAAAAAGAAAAGATAGGGTCGGCAACGCTTCCCCCATTTCTCTCCCGACTGATTCTCCAGAAGTATCCTCGCTCATCATCATGACTCCAAGGACCAAAAGTCACTTCCTGCTTCTTCAGGGTATGAAATTCATCAAACTGCTCCAATGAATTTGCCTTTTTAGGATACAGCCCCGGCTTTTCATCAGGCAAAAATTCACTGGCAAGTTTAATTTCACGATACTCTCCAGATTCCAAGTTTAGACTTAAGAGTCGATTATGTGCTGAATTGGAATGTAGAATTTCAGTTTCTGTAAGTGTTATAAAACTCCGTTCTCCAGCCCTCGCGCCAGCCCGCTCGCCGTCTGGTGAAGATAATTCGTACTTCTCGAGCGATTGAAATACGTCCAACTTGATTAAGCGCTTGCTTAGCTGCTCCAGGTCTAAGATAGCTAAGCCTTGAAGTCCTTCACCATCCAAAAGATAATCACCATAGTGACTGACGAAGTATTTCCCTGAGCGGTTGATTTTACCCATGCCGTCAATTTCCATTTTGTCTGGAAGGGTATCGCCCGAAAAACTTGCGTTGCTGAGCCGGAACTGACCCACTTTTTCACCCGCCGCATTGAGATGAATAATAGATCTATAATCTGTAAACCACTTCTCTCCAGAATCAGTAATTTTGGTACCAGAAGTGAACATTTCTTTGACGGAATTTGGGCCGTCTTGATCGTACTGGATGATTTCTAGTAGCTCCCCCTTTTTCATATCGATCACTTCCATCCGGCTGGTTTGTGGATTAAGGTTGTATAAAAGGTCAGTTTTGGGATCGTAATCGGATATGTAAAGTCCCATATTCAGGAATAGAAACTCGTCCTTGGCATCGATGTATACCGTGTCGATTTGATAGCTGAAAGAGATTGATTCTACCTGCGTATTTTCAGCACCGTCTTTAGTGCCGCAGCTGGCTAAAACTGCCAGAATAATCGGGGCAAGTAGTCTAAGTTTATTCATAGGTAGGTTTGATTCTGACAAAACCAAGCTCATCTTCTAGATTAATGTAGGAGTAGAGCATGCCGTCTTTGAAGAATGTGAGTGAACCCTTTTCAGAATAGTCCACCTTTTCTTCGTGAAGTTGCGTGAGATCTTTGTCAAAAATTGTAAGCACAACATCGTAGGTGGCTGAATCGCCAATCATGCGATCGAGTGAAGTACTAAATCTCCAGAATTTCTCATTTTGATCATCGTAATGAAACTTGAGGAAATGAATCTCTTTTACTTTTTCCATTGCGAGATCCATTAGCTCTTTATCAGAACCAGCAGTTTTCTGAAAATTACCTTGCTTGGCATCGTCGGTAAGTTCAGAGTGGAATGATTTTTTTTCTACGCTGCCATCAGAAATGCTTACTTGATAGATTTCATTATATGCTGTAGTTGAAATAAGAATTTTGTCCTCAAATGGGAGGTAAAAAACTGTCTCTGAGACAGACGTTTTAGAATCCTCATTAGGTCTAAATACAATTTCAAATTGTTCGATTTTTTCAAAAATATCCAGTGGCACTTTTTTTAGTTCCTTGGAATTGAGATTCACTATGGCGAGACCATTTTTGTGGCTATTATCCTGCTTTCCATAGTTGCTAAAGTAGAATTTTCCATCTTCTGACATAAATCCCTCAGGGTATATCTTTTCAACCTCTGACAATGATTCTCCTTTCAATGAGTCTGAAGAAAACCAATACCTACTTTTCTTATCCTTCGCTGCATTGAGTTTAATCATGTGAGACCAATTATTCAGGAAGAGTTCGCCGGAGTCAGAGACATGAACCATAGGTATATATGAATTCGCAGCGTTAACTCCTGTTGGTCCTTCATTCTCCAGCTTTATCACTTCTTTGAGTCTTAACTCATTTAGGTCAATAACTTCCAATTCGGGAACGGTTGGGTTGAAATTATAGAGTGTTTTCTTATCTGAGCTGAGGGAAGATGAACGTAAAAACTTAGCCAAATAAATAAAATGATCAGCTCCGGGATCTACCTGCACGGTGTCTATTTCTATCGTCAAGTCCAGATTGGAAGATTTGGTGGATTCGGAGCTGTCTTTTTCACCGCAGGATGCAAGAATAATTAGAGATAAAAATGGTAAGAGTTTTTTCATAGTTTATTAAAAATCAAAAGTGAATACAGCAAATCCCAATTCGTCTTCGACATTTACGTAGGAGTAAAGCTTGCCGTCTTTGAAAAAGCCAAATGGGGTTTTGGATAATCCTTCCAATCGAGTCTCACCGATTAGTTCCAAATCTTTGGAATAAGCCATAAAGAATATTTCATAATCCTTTGCCCAGCCTTCTTGATCAAACCCAATAGCTCTACTTGCAAACCTGAAATAGCGCTGAGACTTTTCATCCCAGATGAAGCTCCAGTAGCTGATTTTTTTGTTTAGCTTTTTTATTTCTTCCTCAAACTCGGCTCTGCTCCCCACCCTGTTTTTTACCTCTCCTGTTTTTTCTAAGGGCACAAGCTCATGTGGAAATTCCCTATAAAAAAGGCTGTCTAGACTTGGATTGTAGATGTAGGTGCCATTTCCCACAGTACAGGATATAAGCACAAGCTCATCAAACTGTTGTAGGTGTAGAAATTCACCTTTTTGCTCGCTATCGCTTCTAACCAAGTATTTATTAGCCCATTTAAACTCTTTGAGCTCTTCCATCTTTTTCCTGTTTTCCAGTGAGTCTATTACAGCAAAATAATGGTCTCTTGTTTCAAAATTCATCGGCAAAGAATACAAGTTGAGACGCTTTGAGTCCAGAATTACTCTATTTCCAAGGGAGAAAGGCTCGACAGGAAATCCTTCTACCAATTTGTCTTGATCAAGATTCCAAGTCTTGATTTTCAGGCCTTGGTCAGAAATAATAGAAGGTCGATGTAAGGTTGGGAAAAAGAAGCCACCATCAGAAAGTGCATAAAAACTAAAGGTATGACCGGGACTGTTTGGGCCATCTTTCTCTAGAGAAAAGGAACCTATTAAACTCAGTTGATCCAAATCGATTTTCTGGATTTTAAGGTTTTTGTAGAAGTAGAAAAAGCGGCCGTCTGGCGATGAAGAGGTATTAAAACCGAAGGAAAAATCTAAAATTTCATCTCCAGTATCCACCATCACTGTATCGACCGAATAGGTCATGTTTTCCAGAATATTCTTGGGCTCCTCTACGACAGAAACTTCCTCAGATTTAGGCTTTTCATCACAGGCTAAAAATAGAGCAAGAACTGAAATCGTAAGAAGCTTTTTCATTTGCTTAAAAATCAAAAGTGAATACTGCGAAGCCGAGCTCGTCTTCGACATTGACGTAGGACCAGAGCTTGCCGTCTTTGAAGAAGGGGGATTGGGGAGAATTTGAAATGCTTGGTAATAGTACCTCTCCGATCAAATTGAATTCTCGATCATAGGCATACATATAAACCTGGCTTGAATTTATTTGGAATGGACCCTCCAATTGGGTTGGTTTTATCCCAATGCGGATATAGATGGAGCGGGTTTTATCCCACATAGGTGAACCAAATTTTATCCCCATAGCATACCGACTTAACTCTTCCCGATACTCTTCATTTGTTTCTATAATATTTTTCAACTTGATAACATTTGCTATTGGAGTGAGTTGATGAGCAAACGAATGATAGGCAAGGGAATCAGTTTTCAAATCATAGCGATAAAATGCACTGCTGGAAGGTGACAAAACTAAAATATGATCGTTGAGTTCCTTCAGATACATGTATTCATCAAATGAATATCGGGTGGATGTGCCAATCTTCAAGTCAAGAATCCAATCCATATCCTTAATGGGAAAATTTTGAACTTCATAAGTCTGCAAATCAATCCTTGCTAAAGTTCGGGGTTCATAATACCGAAGCCCTGGAAGTGAAAAGAGGCTTTTTTGATCTTTGGAAAGGATAACACTATTGTCCAGCTCCTCCAACTCCGAAGTAATGGGAAGTGAAGAGATAGAGTAATCTTTCAGCCTAACTCCCTCTTCATCAAAAATCCCCATTTTCCGATAAGAGTTAATCAGGAATTTTCCTTCCCCAAGTGTTTGTGTAAATGAAACGACATCAGTAATTCCATTCGGCCCTTCGACTTCAAAGTCGAAGTCCTTTTCCCATTCCAATTTATCCAAATTGATCTGTTGGATCTGGTTGAATTTTGAATTGAATAGAAAAAGATATTTTCCGTCCTCTGAAACCGAAGAAGAGCGTGGGCCCCAACTTAATTCAAAAAGTTTTCCTTTGGAATCGACCATCACCGTATCTATTGAATAAGTTAGGTTTTCGAGGAGATTACTTGGTTCGGTATTTTCTACTTTTTTCCCTTCACAGGAGGCAAGAAAAGCAAGTGTGAGAAATGGTAGTAGTTTTCTCATTATTGCTTAAAAAACAAAAGTGAATACAGCGAATCCTAGCTCGTCTTCTACGTTGACGTAGGAGTAGAGCTTGCCGTCTTTGAAGAAGGGAGATTCCAGTCTGGATTCGATATTATCCAGTCGTGTCTCTCCGAGAAGATTTAAGTCTTTGTCATAGGTGAAAAGGAAAACTTCAGATTCATTTTCCAATTCAGGCGTTTCCTGTGGTATTAAATTGTAGCCTAATCGGAAATATTGTTGTCGCTTCTTATCCCATAAGAACTTGTCAAAGCTTGTTTGATATTTGAATTTGGCGGATTCAGCGTGGAACTCATTTTCATCAGACACCTCATTTTTAATTTCGCCTGATTTTCTTGGTGTAACTAACTGGTGGGGAAATTTAAATAATCTCAAGGAGTCAGTTAGATAATCATACACATAGGTGTCTGAATTTGCACTGCTTGAAATAAAAAGTTTCTTGTTCAAAGTTTTCACAAATATACCCTCACTTCTTCCCATATAAGTCTTTTCTGACCTGAGGTTTACCCTAAATTTGAGCGTTGAAATCATATTCGGAAGTGAAATTGATTTACCGGTCTTTGTTTCTGGATCTATAATAATCAATCTTACATCCGAACTTGTTTTATAAGGATTTGTCAAGGCAAAGAGGTGCTTTTCGTCATGAGAGATATGGGCTTGATAAGTGATCAAGCTTTCTTCATCTATGTCAAGGCCCTCTATTTCCCTAAAATTGAATTTCAGACTTTTCTCCTTTTCTCCATTCATGTTGTAGATTCCGACATTGATGTTAGAGGAAACAAATAGAAACCTGTCATCACTCAAAGGTTGGATAGTGGGAGGATTGAAACCGATAGAATTTGGGCCTTCTTTTGAGAATTGATACGTATCTGTCAATTCTAATTTTTGTAAATCAATCTCGTTAATGGCTGTTTTTTTATAGTCAAAATGGAAATATTTTTGTTCGTCTAAGGAAATGGAAGAAAACCGTGAACCATGGGAAAGGTCTATGATCTCTTCTCCTGGATCCACCACCACCGTATCCACAGAGTAGGTGAGGTTTTCCAGAATGTTTTTCTTTTCTACGGAATCGGATTCTTTGCCGCCACAAGCGGCAAGTAAGGCGATGAGGGATATTGTTAAGAGTTTTTTCATAGTTGCTTAAAAATTAAAGGTGAATACTGCGAAGCCGAGCTCGTCTTCGACATTGACATAAGAGTAAAGTTTGCCGTCTTTGAAGAAATAGCTTCTAGGGAATTCATTATAATCCTTTAAGCGGGATTCTCCTATCAGGTTTAATTGCTCATCATAAACAAGGAGATATACCTCATACGATGTCGGATCGCCTCGATTTTCTCCAAGGAGAGAACGACTCGCTAATCGATAAAACTTGGAGCTAGCTTCATCCCAATTCATTCCCCAATAGGTAATCTGCCCTACAACTTTTCTGTATTCCTCATACCATTCCTGCGAGGAGCTTACATCATTTTTGATTTCACCGGATTTCTCTTTGGGAATCAGTTTGTGTGGAAAATCTATATAGGTCAAACTATCCGTGGAAGTATCATAGAGATAAATCCCACTGCCAACACTACAGGTAATAATGAAATTATCCTTGAATTGGGAAAGATTATAGATCTCCGTAAAAGCAGCTCCACCATCCCCTTCAATCTGAGTGACGCGGAACTTTTGAGATTTTTCCATTTCCACCAAAGGAAGTAGCTGGACAGTTTGAGATTTAGGATTTGTGATCGCAAACTCAAATTTACCAGTGGTAATATCACCAGGTAAGGAGTAGAGCTTTTCAGTCGCTGTGTTCCTTCGCATTTGGTTAAGGATAGCAAAGCCATTTATCGCTTCTGCTCCTTTCAGTTCGTTCGGTTTTAGATTAAAAGAACGAATCTGTTCGCCTTGTAAGTTGAAAATTCCAGGATTCTGAAAAGAAGGAATGAGAATAGATTTATCAGGTTGTAGTTGAAATGAATTGACTCTTCCAGTTCCATTTGGACCATCTTGATCAAAAGGATAATTTTCCTTTAGAGTCATTTCTTCCAAATCAATTTCCTGGAAGAGACTTCGGTCCGAGTCGTGTATAATCAGTGATTTTCCATCTGTTGATCGCTCAAACCACCGCAATCCCCACTTCAGGTTAAACATGTCTTCTCCAGAATCCACCACCACCGTGTCAAGTGAATAAGTCAGATTTTCCAGGATATTTTTCTGTTCTATGGAATCGGATTCTTTGCCGCCACATGATGCAAGTAGGATTAGCAAGGAAATCGTTAACAGCTTTTTCATGATCATTTAAAAATCAAAGGTGAATACTGCGAAGCCGAGCTCGTCTTCTACATTGACATAAGACCAGAGCTTGCCATCTTTGAAGAAGGGAGAGGAAGGAATCAGGTCAATATCCTCTAGAAATTTTTCTCCAATCAACTTCAACTCAGCATCGTAAGCGAAGAGATACACTTCCGCTTTTGCTGGAGATTCTTCGTTTTCTTTTGGGAGTAATTTTCTGCCAAATCTGAAAAATCTTTGGCTATTATCGTCCCATAGCAATTTCTCAAATCCTATCTGACTGGAGGCTTTCTCCATTTCGCTTCTCCACTCATCTTCCGAGGATACTTTGTTTTTGATACTACCTGTTTTGGCTGAGGGAACTAGCTGATGAGGAAAAGTGATGAGTTGCAAGGAGTCTCTTTGGTAGTCATATCTATATATATCCGAGGTAACAGAAGTATTGATAAAAAGGTATCCTTCTATTTCCTGAAGACGCACTTCCTCTATGTAGATAGACATCATTTTGTCACTTTGGAGCAAAATCCTGAATTCTGAAGCTTTGTCCATCGCTGGAATATCAATGATTTTTCCTGAGCGGCTTGCTAGGTCTAGCACAGCTAAGTCTCTGGATCCTTCCATGAAATTTCCGGGAAGGGAAAATAATAACTTACCATCCGCTGAGGAGGTGAGGTTATTATTCATGGGAGATTCACCTTCTAAGTCTATTCCCTCGAAATCAGTAGGCTTGAGCTTGAGATCTTCGGTTTTGACTCCATTTCTATCGTAGATACCTGAAGTTTGAAAGCTTGAAAACAAAAACCTTTCTCTGTCAAGCTTCTGCATAGTTCCCACGTATTGACCTATGCCATTCGGGCCTTCCACTTCGAAGGGCAGAAATTCCTCTAATTTCAATTGGTCTAAATTGACGATGGCAACTTGATGTTCCTTCTGGGTAAAAAGGTATAGTTTACTTTTATTATCTGAAAGGCTTGAAAGTCTCAATCCTCCAGATAAGTCTATGATCTCCTCCCTGGATCCACCACCACCGTATCCACAGAGTAGGTCAGGTTTTCGAGGATATTTTTCTGTTCTGTGGATTCGGATTCTTTCCCACCGCATGATGCAAGTAGGATTAGCAAGGAAATCGTAAGTAGCTTTTTCATGGTTTTTAAAAATTAAATGTGAATACAGCAAAGCCTAGCTCGTCTTCTACGTTGACATAGGAATAGAGCTTGCCGTCTTTGAAAAAGGGAAAGTCCGGCACATAGTTTAATGACACCATTTTTTGCTCTCCAATTAGATTAAGGTTTCTATCGTAAGCAAAGAGAAAAATATCCAAACCTCTACTGGATGCTCCGCCATTGTCTGGCGGCAGAACATTACCAAATCGGAAATATTGTCCTCGAGAATCATCCCATAACAATTCATTAAAATGAATCTGACTGGATACCTTTCCCATTTCGGTCTGAAACTCCTCCATTGAATTAACCTTTTGCTTCACTGCTCCTTCTTTTTTTGCGGCTACCAGTTTATGAGGAAATGATTTCTCTGAAATCGATTCAGTTTGGGGATCAACAATATAAATCCCACTAGTGACGGAATTCCACAAGATTACATTTCCATCAATCTCTGAAAGTCCAATCTCAGGCAAATAAGCTGTGGAACCCTCATTTGAATTGTATATAATAGTGAATTTTGAAATTTGGTTTAATTCTGGCAACGGTATTACTCTTCCAGATAAATCCGGAGTTTTGGCCATCAAAAATCGTCTTTCCCCCTCCCAAAAAGTGCCAGGAATTGCGAATATTTTTTCTCGATTCTGAGTTACCAGAAGATTTTGGGCTGCATTTGGCTCTAATTCGACAGTTAGACTGTCAATTTTCGAAGATTCTAATTTGATTGAAACTTCCTTTTCTCCCTTCAGACTAAAAATGCCATTATTTTGATAAGAAACGATCAGAAGTCGGTCATCACTTAGAGATTGAATGCTTGATACATATTGCCCTGTCCCGTTTGGACCTTCCTTTTCAAATTGAGTAGATTCCTCTAATTGAAGTCTATCCAGATCAATAGTTTGAAGAATTTGATTGGTTCTGTCAAAAATGTAAAGCTTGTTTTTCTGAGAATTTACCGTTCCTAGGTTTAAGCCATTCCTTAAATTGATAAGGTTATCACCACTATCTACTAGCACCGTATCCACGGAGTAAGTGAGATCTTCAAGAATATTGTCCGGATTAGTGTTTTCAGAACTGCCTTTGTCTCCGCAGGAAGCGAGGAGAATGATAGATAGTACAGGAAATAGTTTCTTCATGTTGGTTAAAAATTAAAGGTGTAGACAATAAATGCAGGGTTTTCATCGACTACCCACTCCATATAGAGTTTGTTGTCTCTGGCAAAACCGTAAGTAGGCATGAAGTCCAAACCCTGGACTTCGGTTTCTCCAGTCAGGTTAAAATCTTTATCATAGGTAAATAGATAAGTGTCTGACGAATATGTTTTAGTTACTTCATTCAATTCCCTGTTCATTTCACCCATTCTGAAATAAATCTGATGCTTTTCGTTCCAGAAAAATTGAGAAAAACTGATTTGCTTACGGATCTCATTCATCACCTCTCTACGTCTTTCATTTGAATCAACTTCGGGAGGAAATTCTCCTGTCTTTGCCTTTGGTACCAGCTGATGAGGAAAGGTCACTAGTCGCAAGGAATCGCTGACTTGATCATAGAAATAGATATCTGAGGTAGCACCGCTATCTATGATAAAATGCCCGTTGATTATATAAAGTCTCTGATTTTCACCTGAGGAAATGGCTCCATTTCCTTGTTTGAAAAGCACCCTAAAATTTTTGGTCAATTCTAAGGCTGGAAGCTTGAGGAATTTGCCGCTCATATCCTCCAAATTCAGAATTGCAAGACCTTCTGCTGTTCCCAAATTCTGATTAGGTAAGGTCAATACTGTTTTTTGGTCAGGACTGATTTGTATGGAGTTTCCCAGCTCATAAGGAAATTCAGGATCAAGGCCAGTGTAATCTTCTGGTTTTAGAGAGATAGATTTTACTTTTTCTCCAGTCTTTTTGAATACACCAGCTTGATTAGAATTTGCGAAAAATAGTTCAGTTTCATTGAGATTCTGCATGTAGTTTAAATACATAGGAATCATATTTGGCCCGTCTTTTTCAAATTTGTGGCGATTCACAAGTTTCATCGCATTCAGGTCGATTTCGTGAACTTCAAACTCAGGCTCAAAATAGGTGAAGACATGATCGCTGGACTCACTCAACTCAAATTTGTAATAAGCCCCCGGCATGAAGAGTTCATCTCCGACGTCCACCATTACAGTGTCAACAGAGAAAGAGAAGTTTTCAAGTAGGCTCGTGGTGGTGGAGGATTCTGAGTTGTTCTTGGTTTCGCAGGAAGAAAATGAAATAATAAGTGCTAATGGAAAAAATAGTCGCTTCATTTACAGTAGGGTTAGCTATAAAACTAAAAAAACTGTAAATGAAAACCGACCCCCAAATGTTAATTAATCAAAAATTTAGTGGGATATGGCAATAAAATGGGGTGTGATATTTATGATCTGGAAACCATAAGTATGTGTGATTTAAATTTGCCTTCAGCGTATAGTTTCTTTTTTTAGTAAAGTGAAGCCTTGTAAATAAAAGTTCCGCCCCTTCAGGGCTACTTAACTAACTCATTGCAAGCTACAATGCACTTCGTACAGGGTCATGAATGGTTTGGCTCCTTCGGAGCTGGCTGAGGATTAGTTCTTATGTTTTCAAGATAAACAGATTATGATGTTTCCACAGAAAGATTTGCAACCTCATAATTTCTTGGATGACCCAATTTATTCAAAAAAAATCCGAAGGATTGTGACTTTTCATAACCCTCGGCAAAGCCGGGGGTATTTCGGTAGGACTTGTAAGATAGCCCCAATGGGGCGAAACTAGTGTCTCTCTACTATTCCCCTAATCCACCGATTCCATCAAAGTGCGGAAAGGCATTGCTTTCTCCCCATACCTAGCCTGTGTTTCGTAGCGAAGTGCATTGGCAAAGCGGCTTTCGTATTCAATGAGCTTGCGGGTGTTTTCAGCAAAAAACTGGACAGCATAATTCGTTACACTGTCATCTGGACTATTGAGCAGCCTGAAGAATTTATGTTCTAAGAATAGACCTGTGGCGAAAATATCAGGGATATGAGTGCCTCTCATCCACTGGACAAAATCCTCTTCGATGTCGTTGGTTACAGTAAAAGTGATGTTGTAAAGAATCATATCAGGGGATTTTGGAAGGAATTTCGTTTTTTTGCAAACAGATTTGAGATTCCAAAGTTAGGAATCCAAACCCGAAAAAGTGAATAATCATCCATCAAAGCACCCTAATAAATGCACAAAATAGCCAAGGCACCTCCAGAGGCACAAAATAAAAGCGTGATTATTGCGAAGGTAGTAATAGTGGCGCTCTATGCAGTGGGTGCTATAGGATTGAGTTTGCCAGAATACCGCGAATATTTTCTGATGCTTACTCCAGCGCAGCTGATTGTTACCTTGCTGTTGGTTTTGGGATTTCATCGAGGGTGGGCTGAGGCTTTCCCGATTTTCGCAGCCGTTGCTTTTTGGATTGGTTTTGGAGCAGAACTCATAGGAATTCATACCGGTTATATTTTCGGAGATTATGTCTATGGTCCTACACTTGGCCCTATGCTGTGGCAGGTTCCAATAGTGATTGGGATCAACTGGTTTTTACTAGTTTACCTTACAGGGGCAGTATTCTATAAGGTTACAGACAATGATGTGTTTGCTGCCTTCCTCGGCGCAGGTGCAATGACTGTGGTCGATTATATCATGGAGCCTGTAGCGGTAGCGTTGGATTTTTGGTATTGGAAATCGGATGTTATTCCTACAAGTAACTACCTGACTTGGTTTGTAGTAGCCTTTTTGATTCATTTGATTTATAGAAAAGGCAATTTTGAAAAAGGTAATCCCTTAGCGGCATTGATGCTTACCGCGATGATACTTTTTTTTACAATTCTTAATTTCACATTAGGTGTTTAATTTTTCTATCAAAGTGGCCGTTTATTTTGATAGATCCTTAAACAAAAATTCACCACTAAGGTTATTACAAAGATGATTGAAGCGATAGGGTTCAGCATTTTAGGTTTTGTCTTGATGGAATTGTCAGGCTGGGCAATTCATAAATTCCTAATGCATGGTCCGTTGTGGTCGATTCATAAAACACACCATGAACATTCAGATTCATTTTTTGAACTGAATGATTTATTTTCTCTTTTGTTTGGAAGCATTGCTGTAGCGCTGATTCTCCTTGGAGTTGAAGAGTTTGACTATAGGTTTTGGTTAGGCATAGGGATAAGTATATATGGTATGTTGTATTTCTTTCTACATGATGTGCTTATTCATCGTAGATTGAAATGGCTCGATCGACCTCGCAACGGCTTTTTAAAAGGTATATTTGCAGCACACCAAGCTCATCATCACAGTAGAAAAAGGGACGGAGCAGTTTCGTTTGGGCTGTTTTTGGTGCCGAAGAAATATTTTAAGAAATAAGAAAGGTGAGCAACTACTCGATAAAAGATCTAGAGCAACTGTCAGGAATAAAAGCGCATACGCTTAGGATCTGGGAGCAACGTTATAATTTGGTTACTCCCAAAAGGACGGATACGAATATCCGCTACTATGACGATGAAGATCTCAAGCGTATCTTAAATGTCGCGATGCTGAATGCCCATGGTATGAAAATCAGCAAAATCGCCGCGATGACCTGTAATGAGGTCAGTGAAGAAATCATTAGACTCACAGACCAATCCTTAGATCATAATGACCAGATCCAAGCACTCACCATTTGCATGATAGAAATGGATGAGGATAGATTTGAGAAAGTCCTCTCCACCAGTATCATCAAATTGGGATTTGAAGACACTATTCTAAAAGTAGTCTATCCTTTCCTAACCAAAATTGGAATTCTCTGGCTCACAGGAGCGATTACTCCTGCTCAAGAACATTTCATCTCTAATTTGATCAGACAAAAGTTGATCGTCGCTATTGATGGAGAAGTGGGAAATAATACCGGTAAAACCTTTATGCTCTTTCTTCCAGAAGGTGAGTTACACGAAATATCCCTTCTTTTCAGTTCGTATTTGATCAAAAAACATGGGCATAAGGTCATCTACTTGGGACAAAATACTCCAGATGCAGATTTGGTTTCGGTCTATAATATGCAGCGACCTGACTATTTACTCACGGTGATTACCACTTCTCCATCAGGCGAGAAAGAGTGCCCAAGAATATGTGGATATGCTGGGGAATCAGTTTCCGGAGGCAAAGGTTTTCGTTGCTGGATTGAATGCCACAGAGCATCCCTTATCTCTTCCTTCCAACATTTCTGTACTAGCTTATGCTAAAGAGATAAAGCGCTTTTTAGTCCAATTGGAAGAACAGATTGTTTAGATAAATCACAAAACTGTTAAACAAAAGTATTCCTAGTGAATACTTTTTTATGCCCAAATATTGCTAAAATGGCCTGTAATGTTGATTTTATGACCTTTTCCAGGGCCTTGGCAATCATTTTTGTTTAACAAAAGGAAAAAATAATTAAACAAAGGCTTGGATATTTGTTTAACGAATGTTAGGTTTGTTTAAACAAAAAGGGCAAGACCATGACTTCAATTGAATTCAGTTACTCATTAAATCAGCTTTCAGGTGTATTAAAGCCATTCGCGCTAAAATTGACACGGGATCTCGATGATGCAAATGATTTGCTTCAGGATACAATGGTGAAAGCATACACGAATCAGGATAAATTCGCTGAAGGTACTAACCTAAAAGCATGGCTTTACACGATCATGAAAAACACCTTCATCACCAATTATCAGAAAATGGTGAGAAGGGCTACTTTCGTAGATACCACTGATAATCTGCACTTCATTAATTCAAGTGGCGCATTGATTGAGAATTCTGCGTATGGAGATTTTGCCATGGATGATATCTATGAGGCAATAGATAGATTGGACGAAATTTTCAGTACTCCCTTTTTATTATATTATAGAGGTTTTAAGTATCACGAAATTGCGGATAGATTGAATATTCCGATTGGAACTGTTAAAAATCGAATTCATATTGCTCGCAAATACCTAAAAGAGGACTTAACAGTTTATAAGCACGTAAATTAAAAAGATGAATCAAAAGCATGCGGTGGTAATAGGATCTGGTTTTGCAGGTCTTTCTCCTGCAACCCATCTTGCTGACAATAATTACTCGGTTACTCTTCTGGAGAAAAATGAATCTCCAGGAGGTAGAGCAAGGAAATTTTCAAGTAATGGGTTCACCTTCGATATGGGGCCAAGTTGGTATTGGATGCCCGATGTTTTCGAAGATTATTTTTCTCATTTTGGTAAAAAGCCATCCGATTATTATGATTTAATACGTCTTGACCCTTCCTATGCAGTGATTTATGGTCAAGATGATGTTTTGGATATTCCTGCAAACTTGGACGAGTTCAAGGCAAAGCTTGAAGAAATAGCCAGGTTCAGCAGTTCAACTTGACGAGTTTTTGGCGCAAGCAAAATATAAATATCAGGTTGGAATTCACGATTTGGTGAAAAAGCCAAGTCGTTCCCTTTTAGAATTTACATCTTTATCGCTTTTAAAAGATATCATGCGTATGGATGTTTTTCAATCCATGTCCTCCCACGTTCGAAAGTTTTTCAAATCTGATAAAATCATTCGTTTGATGGAATTTCCTGTGTTATTCCTTGGAGAAACTGCTGAGAATATTCCTGCCCTCTACAGCTTAATGAACTATGCAGATATTGCTTTGGGAACTTGGTATCCGAAAGGAGGAATGCATGAAATCATCGCGGGGATGGTAGCCTTGGCAGAAGAAAAAAGGGTGAAATTAAGATATAACGCTGAAGTTGAGGAAATACAAATTGTAGATGGGCTTGCAAGTGGTGTACGACTGAAATCTGGAGAAGTAGTATCTGCAGATGTGGTGATAGCTGGTGCGGATTATCACCATGTGGATAAGCATCTGATCAATCCGAAATACAGTAATTACAGTGAAGCATACTGGGATAAGCGAGTAATGGCGCCTTCCAGTTTATTGTTCTACCTAGGGGTGGATAAGCGACTAAATAATCTACGCCATCATAATCTGTTTTTCGATGAGCCCCTTGGACCTCATGCTGATGCAATCTATACCAATCCAAGATGGCCAGAAGCCCCTTTGTTTTATGCATGCGTACCTTCTATAACTGATTCTACAGTCGCACCTGAAGGAATGGAGAATTTGTTTCTGCTAGTTCCGTTAGCACCTGATTTGGAGGATTCTGAAGAGACTAGAGAAAAGTACTACCACATAATCATGGACCGACTTGAAAGAATTTCTGGTCAGGAAATACGTTCTCATGTAATCTACAAGCGATCTTATGCACATTCTGACTTTAAAGCTGACTATTATGCCTATAAAGGAAATGCTTATGGATTGGCCAACACTTTGAAGCAAACTGCTATTCTAAAACCTTCACTTAAAAACAAAAAAGTAAATAACCTGTTTTACACTGGTCAGCTTACTGTTCCGGGCCCGGGCGTTCCTCCGTCTTTAATATCCGGCTATGTCGTTGCAAAAGAGGTCATTCGGGAAAATTCGTAATTAATTAAGTATATTAAGTTTCATGGACGCAAAGGAATTATTCGACCAAACTAGTTTGGAGTGTGGCAAGCTAATCACGCAGCGCTACAGTACCAGCTTTACCCTTGGTATTCAAACCCTAGACAAAAAATTCCACCAGTCCATCTATGCTATTTATGGTTTTGTCCGTTTTGCGGACGAGATCGTTGATACTTTTCACACTCATGACAAATCCCAATTGTTGGCTGAGTTCAGGCATGAAACCTATAAGTCTATTGAACTTGGGCTTTCTTTGAATCCAGTATTGCATGGTTTTCAGATAATTGTGAATAAATATGATATTGACCACGAGCTCATTGAATCCTTCTTTAAAAGCATGGCAATGGATCTGGATTTCAATACTTACAATGACGATCGCTACTTAGAATACATTTATGGTTCGGCTGAGGTAGTTGGTTTGATGTGTCTTAAAGTATTTGTAGATGGGGACGAAGAAGCTTACCAAAAATTGAAGAGACCTGCTCAAATGCTTGGGTCTGCTTTTCAAAAAGTCAATTTCCTTCGCGATATCAAGAGTGATTTTGAAGAACGAGGTAGAGTTTATTTCCCTGGAGTTGCTTTTGAGCAGTTTGATAAATCGGCCAAGGAACTGATCGAAGAAGATATTCAGAAGGATTTTGACGAGGCCTTAATAGGTATAGCTCAACTTCCCGATGGAGCCAAACTAGGTGTAAAAGTAGCGTACTTATATTATCAGAAACTTTTCGATAAAATCAAGGGGCTATCTGCCGCAAAAATCACTCATGAGCGTATCAGAATACCGAATTCACAAAAATTTAGCTTGCTCATTGGCACTTATTTCGGAAGTAAATTAGGACTAAGTTGACAATGGAAAAATACCTCTATTTGGCGGTAAACATTTTCGCAATTTCCTTTCCCCTAGTTCGATCGTTCGAGCCGAGAATCAAGTTTGCCACAAAGTGGTACGCCTTGTTTCCAGCCATACTTATCACTGCTATTTTCTTTTTTGATCTGGGATCACTGGTTTACAGTTATTGGAGTTTGGGAATTCAATCCACGCTACATTCTTGGGATATATCTATTCGAACTACCGATTGAAGAATGGCTGTTCTTTTTCACGGTGCCATATGCTTGCATGTTCATTTATGAAGTATTGATTTACTTTTTTCCAAAGGATATTTTCAAACCGGTTGGAAAGTACTTCATTTTCACTATGATACCGTTCTTGCTGCTTCTTGCATTTGTGAATTTTGATAAGATGTATACAGCAGTTAATTTTAGTTTAGGTGCAGTAGCATTAGCAGTTCACTGGTTGATTTTCAAGGATAAGTACATGGGTAGATTCTTATTTGCCTATTTAGTTCACCTCATTCCTTTTATCCTTTGTAATGGTGTATTAACGGGAGGTTTTACCCCGGAACCTGTAGTTATTTATAACAATGCTGAAAATCTGGGAATTCGAATATGGACAGTACCAATAGAGGATACGATTTATTCTATGACAATGCTTCTCATGAATGTTTCGTTTTTTGAATTTTTCAGAAAGAAAAAAACAATTCAATAAGCTTTAAGTTATTTGATTATGAAGAATCTTCACGTTCAAATTGATATGCATTCAGGCTTCTGCTTTGGGGTAGTTTATGCTATCGAGATGGCAGAAGATATTCTTGATGAGTCAGGACATTTGTATTGTCTTGGAGATATTGTCCATAACGACGAAGAAGTAAACCGTCTCAAGAGAAAAGGGTTGAAGATTATTGATCATGAAGTCTTAAAGGACTTGCGTGATGAAAATGTATTGATTCGAGCTCATGGCGAGCCTCCAACTACTTATGAGTTGGCAATCAAAAATAATCTTACGCTGATCGATGCAAGTTGCCCTGTAGTGTTGAAGTTGCAGCATAGAATCAAGAATTCATTTGATAAAGGAGATTCCATTTATATCTATGGCAAGCACGCTCATGCTGAAGTGATAGGGCTTTTAGGTCAAACAAATAATGAGGCGGTGGTATTTCAGGATATTTCTGAGCTTGACTTAGAAACTCTTCCTAAAAACATCACGCTGTACAGCCAAACTACCAAGAGCACAGATAAATTTTACGAGATTAATGGTATTCTCAAGGACAATGGCATCACTGTCAATACCAACGATACCATCTGTAGGCAAGTGTCCAATCGGGACAAAGAGCTTCGCGACTTTGCTACAAAGTTTGATAAGATTGTATTTGTCAGCGGCACGAAATCTTCCAATGGTAAAGTGCTTTTCAACGTTTGCAAAGACACCAATCCAAATACCTATTTCGTTTCTAACTCTGATCAAATAGAAAGCGATTGGTTCACCGAAAATGATCAAGTTGGAATCTGTGGCGCTACTTCGACGCCTATGTGGCTCATGGAGCAGGTGAAGGAAAGAATTCTGACTTTTTGAGAAAACATTCCCAACTTGCCAGTATGAAGTCAAAAATCAACGATGAGACTGTTGACCCCAAAGGTGTTTTGATTGCTTTAGTAATTATAGGCCTGTGGTTTTCAAGCTTAATTTTTCTTTTGAATTATCAGATTTCCTGGCTCGATCCCCTTGTTTATTTTGGGGTTTTAATTCAAATGCACCTCTACACTGGGCTTTTTATCACGGCACATGATGCGATGCATGGACTAGTATCTTCTCATAAAAAACTTAACAAAGCGATAGGTTGGTTTACTGCCTTACTTTTCTCCTATAATTTCTACAGTAGGCTCTTTCCAAAGCACCACGAACATCATCGTTTTGTAGCTACTGACCAAGATCCGGATTACCATGATTCTGACAATTTCTTTGCCTGGTATTTCAGCTTCATCAAACAATACGTGACTATTTGGCAAATTCTCCTGATGGCGGTGACGTTCAATATTCTGAAACTTTATCTTCCTACCGAGAATTTGATCGTATTCTGGATGCTTCCAGCTGTGCTTGCTACATTTCAACTTTTTTATTTTGGAACCTACCTCCCCCATAAAGGTGAAAATGACAACAAGCATCATTCAACAACACAATCTAAAAATCACTTCTGGGCTTTTATTACTTGCTATTTCTTTGGATATCACTACGAGCATCATGATTCTCCCGGTACGCCATGGTGGAGACTATGGCGGGTAAAAGAGGCTCAAATTATTGAAAAAGGATAGTTCCACATCACTTATCTAAAATTTTAAATGAGGTCATTTCTGCTTGTATTATCTCTTTTTTCTATATCAACGATAGCTCTTTCCCAAGGCATCATTCGTGGTAAAATCACTAATCCAGTCAACAACGAGCCAGTTGCTTTTGCAAATGTGCTTGTATTAAATACTGAATTAGGAGCCATTTCAGATGAAAATGGTTTATATGAAATCTCAAATGTTCCTCCCGGTTTATATAATGTGCGAGCGAGTTTTGTTGGATTCAAAACCAAAACGCAATTCGAAATCCAAGTCACGTTGGCCCGCCCGGTTCAATTAGACTTTGATCTTGCGGAGGATGCTTCTGAGCTTTCCGAAGTGGTTGTCAGTTCTGAGTTTTCCCGATCCGAAGAAACGCCTCTATCGGTCCGAAAGCTTAATTCTAATGAAATAGAACGCTATCCTGGCGGCAACAGGGATATTTCAAGAGTAATACAGTCTTTGCCTGGGGTGGCGAGTACGCCTAGCTTCAGAAATGATATATTGATTCGTGGAGGTGCGCCAAATGAGAATAAGTTTTTTGTCGATGAGATAGAAGTTCCGGTCATCAATCATTTTGCCACCCAAGGATCATCTGGAGGACCAGTTGGGATATTGAATGTCAATCTGATTAAAAATGTGGACTTGATTGCGGGTGGATTTCCCGCCAATCGTATGAATGCGCTCAGCTCTTTTTTTGAATTTCAACTTAAAGAAGGACGTAGAGATAAAATGGCTACTCAGTTGACTGTGGGAGCTTCAGAATTGACTTTGTCTAATGAAGGTCCACTTGGAGAAAAAACAACGTATTTGCTATCAGCTCGACGTTCCTATTTACAAGGTCTGTTCAAGCTGATTGGTTTACCCTTTCTCCCAACTTTCAATGATTTTCAACTGAAAACCACTACTAAAATCAACGATAAAACAGAGCTTACTTTCATCGGAGTGGGAGCAATAGACAAGTTTGTGTTGAATGAGGATATTCCCGATGATGAAACGGAGGAGGAGCGGGAAAACCGCCTTTATCTTTTGAATGTGCTACCTGTTCAGAATCAGTGGAACTATGCGACGGGAGTCAGGTTGAAGAGATTTAGAGAAAATGGTTTCTGGACGTTTGTGCTCAGCAGGAATATGCTCAACAATCAGTCGGTAAAGTATGCCGGCAATGACAACAGCAGCGAAGACAATTTGCTTTATAACTACCTGTCTCAAGAATCTGAAAATAAATTTCGGGCGGAGAACAGTATTTTCAAAAATGGATATACGTTCAAATATGGAGTTAACTACGAGTACTCCAGGTATTACATCAATAATTTTGACCGAGCCACTCTTGCAGGTAGCGGACAGGTGATTTCTGTTGAGTCTACTAGCAACTACAACACGTACGGTGGCTTTTTATCAGCCAGTAAAAATCTCTATGACGAGCGTTTATTGATCACGGGAGGAATAAGAGTGGACGGAGCTGATTTTGGAGAAACCGCCCAAAATCCCCTCAATCAGGTCAGCCCTAGGATTTCTTTTTCTTATCAGTTGAAGCCTAATCTCTTTGCTACCGCCAATGCAGGGATTTATTATCAGAAGCCTTCGTATACTGTTTTGGGATATCAGGATAATGATGGGCAGCTAGTCAATCAGCTCAATGATGTGCTTTTTATTAGAAATTCTCAATTGATCGGTGGAATAGAGTGGCTGGTCCCTGAGAAAAACCGTCGTTTTACCGCAGAGGTATTTTATAAGAAATACAGTAATTACCCATCCTCCCTTCGAAATGGAATTTCTCTGGCAAACCTAGGCGCTGATTTTGGGGTAATTGGAAATGAGCCGGTGGAGTCCAACTCAGAAGGTAGAGCCTATGGATTGGAAATGCTTGCCCAGCAGCGTCTTTTCAATAATTTCTATGGAATAGCTGCACTTACATTGGTTCGCAGTGAATTTACCAATCCTAATACAGATGGCTATGTGCCCTCCTCCTGGGACAATAGATTCATCGTCAGTTTGACAGCCGGTAAGCGTTTTGGGAAGAATTGGGAAATTGGGGCGCGATGGAGATTTTTAGGTGGCACACCTTACACACCATATGATTATGATGAATCAAGTTTGATTAGCAATTGGGATTTGAGAAACCAACCTATTTTGGATTATTCTCAAATCAATGCCATTCGATTGAATGGTTTTCATCAGTTGGATCTAAGATTGGATAAGAAGTATTATTTCAATAAATGGAATTTGAATTGGTATGTGGATATTCAGAATGTGTACAATTTCAAAGCTGAGCAACCGCCTCTATTAGTGCCGACACGAGACGCTGAAGGAAATATTTTAGTAGATCCAGCGGACCCAAGTAGATACCAATTGAAATTCATCAACAATCCAGCAGGTACTGTTTTACCAACCGTAGGGTTAATTGTAGAGTTTTAAGTTAATCCTAGTTGGTAGAGTAATTTTAGTATTCGATCGGATCTTACCTCGATTTTATCGCTGCTGTAGATGTATTCTATCCAATGCTTTTGCTCCGGTTTGGGCAAGTTTAAAAAATGGTCATACTTCCCAGGATCATCTTTGAGGCAAGCAATAAGTTCTTGAGGAAGTTTTTCTGGGACTTCTTCCTTATACAAACGTATTAAAACAGTATCCCCCTCATTTTTGCCGATTTTTGATCGAATGACTTTAGCTAGTGGCAGGAAAATATATCCATTTCCCATAGGCATAAGGTGTTTTCCTTCGAATGAAAAATCATCGATAGTGCCTGAGACCTTCATCATTCCAAAAGCTTTGGAAGAGGTCATAATTTCTTGGGGAAATTTCACATAGCTCCAGCCACCTTTTCCCTCCATTCGCTCAATAAAAAAATCTCCTTCAACTAATAGTAGCATAAAAAAAGAGCAGGTATTACCTGCTCTACTTATTAGTTTATATTACCAAATCGCCATCTGATATTGAGTCCGAATACATCTGCGAAAAAATCTGTATCCTCAATTATACGAAGTGTAGGTCTCCAGTCAGCTCCAATTACGATAGGCACATCATCAAAAGCATATTCAATACCTACTTCACCAGCCACTCCCAAAGAGAATGGATCATCGATGTAGAGTGAAGGACCAAAACCTGCATACCAATTGAATTCACTTGAGCCTACAGGTCTGTACAAGGGGTTCCAAATTAGGTCAATGCCTACACCTGAACCAAAACTTACGTCGCCGTGAATTCTACTGAATTCCCCAAGTGCAAATACACCATCGATAGCCACGTTATTTCCACCGAATTGACCAAAACGGATACCTAGTTCCTGAGCATTACTTTCAAGAGATGCTCCCAATCCAAAAAACAATACCAGAGTTAAAATCTTTAAATACTTCATTTTAATATGGGATATATTATAAATAGAAAATACTACTTACAAATATTCACTTTTTTCTTTAATTATTCGTTTGGGGATAGATATTTATAAACAATTCCAGCTAAAACGGCCCCTACTATTGGAGCTATCCAGAAAAGCCATAATTGCTGTAAATAAATGCCTCCTGCGAAAATAGCCTGAGATGTACTTCTAGCAGGATTTACTGAGGTGTTTGTCACAGGAATGCTGATTAAATGAATTAAAACTAAGGCTAAACCTATAGCAATTCCAGCAAATCCAGCTGGTGATTTAGGATAAGTTGACCCGAGTATTATCGTTAAAAACATAAAAGTCATCACTACTTCTGTGATGAGTGCTGAAGTTAAGTTATATCCTCACTGGAGATGCTTCACCATAGCCATTTGCTGCAAATCCACCTAGTTCAACTCCTGCTTTGCCGGTAGCGATCAGGTATAAAATAGATGCACCTGCCAATCCACCTAGTACTTGGGCAATGATGTAGCCAAGAACATCCTTACTCTCGAATCGCCCACCTATCCAGAGCCCAACGGTCACAGCTGGATTGAGATGGCAACCTGAAATATGGCCGATTGCATAGGCCATGGTCAATACAGTGAGACCAAATGCAAATGAGACGCCGACAAACCCAATTCCCAATTCGGGGAAACCTGCCGCTAAAACGGCACTGCCACAACCCCCAAGCACTAGCCAGAGAGTCCCGATAAATTCTGCTACGAGTTTTTTCATAAAAATATGGTTTATTGTTAGTGTACATAATTTAAAAATAATATTTGTAATATAGTTTATATGTATGCTTAAAATTTTGTAAAATACTATTTATCGATTTATGGTTTGGTTTTCTTTCTGTTAAGTTTCTCTATTTCCTGATTACTATTTTTAGCTTTATAAGGCTTCTCCGTGGAATTGCTGACTGAGTTCCAACATTCTATTTAGATGGCTCGAAATGTGAGTAATACTTCTACCTACCTATCTTACCAAGACTAGTAAAACAATATGAAAATTTTTGAATGTGGGAATTGTGCTCACCCCCTGTATTTCGAAAACGATCACTGTGAAAAATGTGGACATCTTACTGGTTATTCCAGCATTACCTCTACAATGCTCACTTTTGATCCCAGCAAATTCCCTCTTATTTCTGATCGAAAAGGGAAGGCTTATAAATACTGCGAAAACAAAGATCTGGGAGTATGCAATTGGCTGATTCCAGCAGAGGAAGACCATGAGTTTTGCACGGCCTGTGAGCTCAATCGGACTATTCCAGATTTATCTGATGCAGAAAATTTTCCCAAATGGCAGAAGCTTGAGGTTGCAAAACACCGACTTGTCTATCAATTACTGAAACTTGAACTAGCCATCCCACCTCAGGAGACAAATCCTGAGATTGGGCTTTCCTTTGATTTTATTTCGCCGGCAGGGAGGAACAATCAGATCATGACCGGCCATGCAAATGGATTGATCACAATCTTGCTTTCTGAGGCGGATTCAGTCCATAGAGAGCAGATGAGAAAGCAAATGTCTGAACCTTATCGTACGCTAATCGGGCATTTTCGCCATGAAGTAGGTCATTACTTTTGGGATAGATTGGTGGCTACCAATGAAAAAAGACTCACAGAATTCAGAGAACTATTTGGTGATGACCGCTTAGATTATGGGGAAGCGCTAAAGAATTACTACCAAACGGGGGCTCCTGCAAATTGGCAACAGCGATATATCAGCCAATATGCCAGCTCGCATGCTTGGGAGGATTGGGCTGAGACATGGGCACATTATTTACACATTATGGACATGGCCGAGACTGCTTATTACTATGGAATATCCGTTAATCCAAACGTGAAAGAAGAAAAGAGTTTAAGCGGGTCATTCACTTTCGATCCCTATGAAAAAAGAGACTTTGAAAAAGTCTACCAAAGTTGGGCACCTATCTCATTTGCTATTAATAGTCTGAACAGAAGCATGGGAGTACCAGATGCGTATCCGTTTGTGGTAAGCTCTGCTGTGGTGACTAAAATGAAATTTATCCATACGCTCATTTTTAATCTTTGAGCAGGTATTGCTACTTTTTGAAAAAAAAGTAAACTGCTAAAATTAAGAATATAGAGCCAATAAGGTGATTCAGGCGGAAGGTTTCGGTTTTAAATGCGATAGGGAAAAGAACATAAAGATTACTAGCGTGACTACTTCTTGAATCACTTTCAGTTGTACTAATGAAAATGGACCGCCATTTCCATCAAAACCAATTTTATTGGCAGGAACTTGGAAGCAATACTCCAAGAGCGCAATTCCCCACGAGATTAAGATGATCGATACCAAGCCAAGCTTGCTAAACCATTTCCATTCAGCAAACTTCAGATGGCCATACCATGCCAAAGTCATGAAGGTATTGGAAAGAATAAGCAGTACAATCGTGAGGAGGGCCTTCATTTGCGAGTAGTTATAACCGCGCGAATTTCCGCATTTTAACGATTGCTTGTATACGGTGGTTAGTCCAATTTTTTACCGTTTACTACCACATTTTTCACTTCAAACCCTTTTACAAAATCTGGTTCGAAATCAGCTTTTGCTGCACGAATATTCAGATTTTCGAAGGTAAAGTCTGAAAGTCTATCA
Organism: Algoriphagus sp. 10J20-15; assembly: GCF_055809615.1. NCBI lineage: Bacteria > Pseudomonadati > Bacteroidota > Cytophagia > Cytophagales > Cyclobacteriaceae > Algoriphagus > Algoriphagus sp. 10J20-15. The sequence goes on along the minus strand of NZ_JBVVUG010000048.1, from coordinate 52,583 downwards.
TGCTCTGTGATCGCTACATCAAAAAATATTTCGCATTCCAAGTCCATATTTTTCATAGTGATATGATCGGAGTAGGAAAGCGGTACTTCCTCTTTTCCTTTGAGATCAAAGAACTGAGTCCACGGCTTAACATAAATGAAGCTGCGAACTTTTCCCGTAATATTCTCCAGAGTTATGTATTCATAATGCTGCGGGGTGTCTGGGCGCATTTTCAGCCACAGTAATCGAACAGCATCCTGCACTTTGATATTCCGCATGATCACATTCTTGTTGTGAATCGATTCGCTTCCATTAGTTAGCGCACCATGGCAAAATCCAAATTCGCTGTCCTCTATGATGATATTCGTGTTTTCCCCGTTGTTTGGATCCTCATCTGCCCATGGACCTTTACCGCCCTTGAGCGCTATGGCATCATCATTTACGGCGAGATAGCATCCTTTGATCAACACGTTTGATACTATATCTAGATCAATGGCATCGGTGCTTGGAGCCTTCACAGGTTCATGAGGCGAAGTGATCGTGAGATCGAGTAATTTGATGTTTTTGCATTGATAGTAATGACTGCTCCAAAAACCTGCATTGATGAGGCTTACATCCTGAACTTGAACATCATTACTTTTCCAAATGAATACTAAGCGTGGTCTTGATACTTCCAGATTGGTACAGTTCGGATCCTCTTTTCTTCTTTGCCAGAAAGCCTCCCAGAATTTTAGCCCATTTCCGTTGATTGTTCCATGTCCAGAAATTGTAAAGCCATCGACTCCGTAGGCATTTACGAGAGCAGCATAATAGTCCAAGTTTTGACCTTCCATTCGTGAGGGAATCAAAGGATAATGAGCGATATCGTCCGAACCTTTCAATACCGCACCTTCTACTACATGCAAATGCGTATTAGGTTTGAAAAATAGAGCACCGCTTAAAAACGTTCCTTTTGGTACAATCACCACTCCACCAGTTTGTGCTGCTTGATCTATTACTGCTTGGATTTGCTGCGTTTGTAAAATGCTACTATCATTCTTTACTCCGAAATCAGCTCAACACATATGGCTTGCCTAAGTCTTCCAATTTGACTTTGGAATAGTCATGAAACCATGAAGATATTGGCGTTCCATCTGGCCAGTATTCAGTAGATTGCTGTTGAGCAAAGGCAGTCTGAAATAACAATAGCATATACAAACATGCCGAAAGTAGGGTCCGCATTTAGGGTTTATTTTTTGATTAGTTATCTAGAAAATGATAGTCAATTTACAAGATTAGTATAAAACCTATCTTTGCTATCAGGTAGTGTCCTGTGAAAAGGTGCTTATTTGCTGCACACCTTGTCATTCAACTGTCGTAGGCGTCATTAGTCCTGCATGCTTAATACCAATGAAACTGCGTAAACAAAAAAAAGCGACCGGGAATCTAATCTTAGTCGCTTTTTAGCTAGTCCATTTTCAGGCTAATCCTCTGAAGTGAACTCTAAATTTTTAGCAGAATCTTGATCGAGGTACCAGGTGAGTTCCTCACTAGATGGTTTAACCAAGGATGCTGGATAGTTGGCATAGTCCCCTTCCAACATGACAATTTCTTTCACCTTATCCGCTTTGTTCGCTCCAGTGACAAGGAAGGCAACTGCTTTGGCGTTATTCACAATTTTTCCTGTAATCGTCACACGCTTTTGCCCGGAATCCGGATGAACTGCGACCACGCAATTCTCTTTCGCGTCCCATAATTCAATATTGTAAGGAAAGATAGAAACCGTATGTCCATCATCTCCCATACCTAACATGACCAAGTCAAATTGTGGAATACCGTTGACTATGGGTAATTCACTTTCTAAGACTTCGCTATATCGAATTGCTTCTTCCTCAGGGTCATTTTCTCCCAAAACCCGAAAGATATTTTCCTCCGGCATATCAATTTTGGACAATAGATGATCCACTGTCATTTTGTAATTGCTTTCAGAGTCAGTAGGAGGAACACAGCGCTCATCACCCCAATAAAAATTGATATTATCCCAAAAGATTTCCTCACCGAGCTCCTCAGCGATGTAATCAAAAATAACTTTTGGAGTGCTTCCGCCTGAAAGAGCCACATGGATTTTTTCTCCAGTATCAGACATGTCTTTGAGCATGTATGCAAATTCTTCTGCAAGGCTTTCCTTGGAACTTGAAACGATGATATTCATTTTGGGATAGTTTTCTTAAAAATACATTAATTCAAGGCTTTCAACTTAGAGAATGCAGAAGCCAGTTTCGTCGGTAAGACGTTTTCCAGGATTTCTCCAGCCAAAATGCCCTTCAAACATATCGTCTGAATTTCTTGGTCCCCAAGTTCCTGCTGCATAGCCATAGGTTGGAACATCCTCATTTTGCCAGTATTTCAAAATTGGGTCCACGAACTTCCAGGCAGCTTCTACCTCATCAGCACGAGCATAGAGAGTTGCATCTCCTTGCATGGCATCCAGAAGCAATCTTTCGTAGGCATCCATAATCTCTGCAGAGTCCAGATCGGAATAGTAGAAATCCATATTTGCCTGCTCCACATGGAAGCCTAGGCCAGGGACTTTCACTCCAAATTTGATCAGAATTCCCTCGTCTGGCTGAATACGAATGATGATTTTGTTGTCTTTTTTATAGGCATCTTGGCTTTTGAAAACCTCATGCGCTGGAGACTTAAAGTGGATTACCACTTCAGTCACTTTTGTCGGCATATACTTAGCTGTTCGCACGTAGAATGGCACATCTTTCCAGCGCCAGTTGTCTACAAAAAACTTAACTGCAGCAAAAGTTTCTGTTTTAGAATCAGGATCAACTCCATCCTCTTCTCTATAGCCTTTTACTTTTTCACCGTTGATAGTCGAAGCTACATATTGGCCCTTCATGGTATGCCTTGAGAGCTCTTCATCACTTGTCATTATTCGAAGTGATTTCAGCGCCTTGACTTTTTCATCACGGATTTCTTCGGCGCTTGAGTTGATTGGCGGCTCCATCACGATCAGTGATACCACCTGAAGCAAATGGCTTTGGAACATATCCCGAAGTGCGCCAGACTTATCATAATAGCCTCCACGCTTTTCTACGCCTACGGTCTCGGCATTGGTGATTTCCACATGATGAATGTATCTGCGGTTCCAGGTAGGTTCGAAGAGGGAATTGGAAAAACGAGTAACCAATAAGTTCTGGACAGTTTCCTTGCCCAAATAATGATCAATTCTATAGACTTGAGGTTCATTAAAATACTTGTGCAAACCTGCATTCAACTCCTGGGCAGTTGCCAGACTGTATCCAAATGGTTTCTCAACAATGATTCGTTTCCATCCATTTTCTTCCGTTGTAAGACCCGCTTCGCAAAGATTCTTGGCTATTACTTCGTACAAACTTGGAGGTGTGGAAAGGTAAAATATGTAATTATGGTCACAGCCTTTTTCTTCGTTCAGCTTTTTAATTCGTTTAGCTAAACCATTGTATTTGCTATCATAATCGTCTCCTAAATCTTCATAAAATAGCTTTTCTGCAAAAGCTGAGATGTAGTCTTTTTCTTCCTTACTGATTTTATCCTTCAAAAACTCGCTTTCCTGAACTACTTTCTGACGGAATTCCTCATCCGTCATCGCACTTCGGCTAGCACCCAAAACCACAAAATTTTCTGGAAGATGCTTTCCCTTATAGAGGTTATATATTGCCGGAACCAGTTTTCGTGCAGTCAAATCACCTGACGCACCAAAAATTATAAGCATCTGGTTTTGTGTTTTTTTCATTTCTTGAGGCGTATTTTTATGGTTTTTGTATCAAAACCCTGCTTTGGGCGGTCACAAATTTATCAATCTTACTAGAAAGCCAACCTTCAATCCATTAATTTTGGAGGCAATAGACGCAAAAATAACCCATATTTATTTCTAACCTTGCAAGCTGGTAGGCTTAGAAGCAAATTTGAAAAACAACAGAAAGAAACGATGGAGTATAAGAATTACGATTTTGGATTAGTTGGCCTTGGAGTGATGGGGCGAAATTTTATTTTGAATGTTGCTGACAATAATTTCAGTGCCTTTGGATATGACTTAAGCGAAGCTCAAGTGAAGGCTATGGAAGTGGAAGCTGAGGGCATGGACAATGTGAAAGCTACTACGGATGTCAAGACTTTTATTCAGGCTTTATCCACTCCGCGGAAAATCATGCTTCTAGTGCCAGCTGGAAAAATCGTAGATAGTGCGATAGAAAACCTACTTCCGCTTTTAGACAAAGGTGATATCATTATAGATGGCGGAAATTCATTTTTCACGGACACAGATAGAAGAGAAGCTTATTTGAAAGAGAAAGGAATTCACTTCTTTGGATCTGGAGTTTCTGGTGGAGCTGAGGGTGCGAGAAAAGGCCCTAGCATCATGCCAGGTGGGGACAAAGAAGCTTACGAATATGTGAAGCCAATTTTCGAAGCAGTTTCTGCAAAATACAAAGGCGAACCATGCGTGGCTTACCTAGGTCCAAAATCAGCAGGTAACTATGTGAAAATGGTTCATAATGGCATAGAGTACGCCATGATGCAGCTGACTTCAGAGATTTACGATTTGCTGAAAAAGTCCTGTAATCTATCGAATGAAGAACTTCACCAAGTTTACGACACGTGGAACAAAGGCCGTTTGCAATCATTTTTGGTAGAAATCACAGCAGAGATCTTCACCCAAAAAGATGAGTTGACTTCAGCTGATTTGGTGGATATGATTTTGGATAAAGCCAAGCAAAAAGGCACAGGTAAATGGACTTCTCAGAATGCGATGGATTTGGGAATTCCTGTTCCAACCATTGATATGGCTGTGAGTATGCGTGAGATTTCTGCCTTGAAAGACGAGCGAGTTCAAGCGGACGAATTGTATACTCGACCAGAAGTTGCTCATATCAAAGAAGATTTAATCGCACAGGCAGAACAGGCCTTATATTTCTCCTTTATCATTGCTTATGCACAAGGATTGCATCAGTTGATGTACGCTTCCAAGGATTACGGCTATGATTTGGATATGTCCACCATTGCTAAGATTTGGAGAGCAGGTTGTATCATCCGTGCAGGATTGTTGGCCGATATCGCGGAAGCTTATACCGCAGATAATTCCATCCCGAACCTTTTGCTTTCGCCTTCTTTCGTTCCTAAAGTACAAGGTGCATTACCAGCAGTTCGTGAGGTAGTTGCTTTTGCTGCGAAAAACGGAATTCCTGTTCCGGGACTATCTTCAGCATTGAGTTATTTTGATGCCTATACCTCTACAAAACTTCCACTAAACCTGATCCAGGCTCAGCGAGATCACTTCGGATCACATACCTACGAGCGTACTGATCGTGAGGGAATTTTCCATACGGAATGGGGGAAATAGGAGTTGGCAGATTTTAGAGATCAGTTTTCAGTCACAGTCTCCAAAACTACTAGTATCAATAATACAAAAGTTCGCTAGGAGTATTGGCGAACTTTTGTGTTATCATAGTCGCTAGTCCTGCTTCTGGAGAAGCAGGACAACAGCTACAAAATATCTCCTTGTGCTCTCTGCGAAACCTCCGTGTTCTCTGCGGTTAAAACCGCTCTGCTGAAAAGCAAAAAAACCTCCCGATCGCTCAGGAGGTTTTTGCATTTATATACCGGACTATAATTCTTAATAGATCACTTTTACCATGCTCGTGATGACAGAAGCCATACGGATGGATTCGAAGATTCTTTCTTCAGTAGTTCCCAATTCGATTAGGTGATTCTCGTGAGAAGCCACGCACATTTGGCAGCCATTTACAGCAGAAACTGCCGTAGAGATCAATTCGAAGAACTCTTTTCCTAACACAGGATTCATCATAATGTTCATGCGAAGTCTGGCAGGGATTTGACCGTACTTTTCCTTTTCCACAAAGTGGCGGAATCTGTACAATACGTTATTGCTGCTAAGCAATGAAGCACAAGCTACTGCTTCACCGATCTCGGCAATAGTAGCTTCGTTTTCCTCGGCTAATTTTCTAAAAAATACCTGAAGGGGATTGTTTGCCGCGTTAGCTGCAAGTGCCAAGCCCATCAAAGCAACTTCCTTTTGGTTTAGCTTATCCCCTTTGAGGATAGTCTTGAAGTTAAGTTTCAAATCTTTCACATATCTGGAATCAGCATCGCCCAGATTTCTCAAAGATTCATTGGTAAATTCTTCATTCAAGCCAACTACCTCTAATAGTTCGGCTACTGATTGATTATTAGTTAATACTTCCATGGTGTCAGATTAAGGTTTGAAACAAGCAAAGGAGACCTTGAGACCTCCTTTGCTGCTATTAGGTTTGAGATCTGAATTAGTTCAGGTTCAAGGTAGCTTCCCCTTTTTCCCAGTTGCATGGGCAAAGCTCGTCAGTCTGAAGCGCATCAAGTACTCTCAATACTTCTTCTACATTTCTTCCTACAGAAAGATCGTAAGCAGATACCCAACGAACGATTCCTTGAGGATCGATGATGAAAGTAGCTCTGTAAGCGATTTTTTCAGATGCTTCCAGGATACCTAGCTCTTCTGCAAGAGACTTAGAAGTATCGGCTAGCATTGGGAACTTAAGATCACGAAGATCTTCGTGGTTGTTTCTCCAAGCTAGGTGAACAAATTCAGAATCAGTAGAAGCTCCTACCAATACTGCATCTCTATCTGCAAATTCACCTGCGTTATTGTTGAATTCAGCAATTTCAGTTGGACATACAAAAGTAAAATCCTTTGGCCACCAGAACATCACCATCCACTTGCCATCGGCAGTGTGAATATCGTTGCTGATCGTCTTGAATTCTTGTCCTTTTTCTCTAGAAACTACTGCGGTTTTTTCGAAGGCTGGGAATTCAGCTCCCAAACCAAGCATACGGCTTGTCATAATATTGTAAGGTTTAGTTTTCAAATTTGTTACACAAAGTTGTCTCACATTTTCTCATTAATCAAATTAATAATTGTTATCTCTTTATAACTTTGAGTTATATGACACTGTATCAATTAGAGTATATCGTCGCCTTAGATAATCACCGCCATTTTGTGAAAGCTGCTGAAAGCTGCCATGTCTCCCAGCCAAACTTGACTACGCAGATAAAAAAATTGGAAGAAGAGATTGGAGTCAAAATTTTTGATCGCGATGCCAAGCCGGTAAAACCCACAACAGCTGGCGAGCAAATCCTTCTAAAAGCCCGCCAAATTCTTAGTGAAGTGGCCGATTTAAATGAATTTGTCCAAGATGAAAAGGAGTCTTTAGATGGCACCTTTACCATTGGGGTGATTCCCACGATTGCCCCTTACTTACTTTCGCTGTTTTTGCCAGAATTTGTCCGGGCAAATCCAAAGACAAAACTGAAGATCCGGGAGCTTCAGACTGTGGAAATCATCTCAGAACTTCAAAAAGGCACACTGGACATCGGGATTTTGGTTACTCCGGTTGAGGAGAAATCCATTCGGGAGATTTCACTTTTCAATGAGCCATTCTTGCTCTATTTACCAAAAGATCATCCGCTTTGTAAAAAATGGCATATTACCCCGTCAGTTTTGGATCCAAATCAAATGCTGGTTTTGGATGAAGGACATTGTTTTAGAGAGCAGACCTTAGCGATCTGCGAAAGTGATAGAACTAGGAATAACTTTGGTTTTGAATATCAAAGTGGATCGATTGAATCTTTGATTCGATTGGTGGACAAAGGAGTTGGGTACACACTTGTACCGGAGATGGCAGTCCTGTCTGAATTTGGGAATGAAAGAATCCGAAGATTTGACTCTCCGGAGCCCGTTCGTGAAATCAGTCTCGTTGTACACAGTAGCTTTACCAAGGAAGCTTTGATCGAAGTTTTACGAGCAAGTATACTAAAATCAATCCCAGAAAGATTTCAAAAGATAGATCAATACATCAAAGTAAAATGGCGTTGAGACAGCAAATTTTGGTTTAGCCCACTTTCAAGCGAAGTTCCCCTTGTCTTTTTACCACCTTCAATTCGAAGTGTTGGTTGATAAAAGCTTTGCAATGATTTTCTGCCCATTCCGCTCTGGATTCGGTATCAAAAAGTAAAGTCATTCTAAGCATGGTTTTCACATACTGCTCATAGATCCCAAGCTCACGGGCATAAACTACCAAAGCAGCCGACCAATCCTCTTGAAACTTCTCCAAGTGAGTTCTTCCATCAAAAAGCATTTCCAATTGATTATCTCCATGCTTATAGCGATAGATACCACAAAGTTGACGGTAGATTAAGCGAACCCGATCTCTAGGGAATTCGAAAGTATCAAGTATCTGAACATAAGTCTCATCCATCAACTGAAGCGGATTATACAGGGACGTATAAGATAGCTTCAATTCAAAAACCATTCGATCAATTAGTTCTTCTTCAAGCACAGACTGTGCCTGACGAAGGATGTAATTTTTGTCTAATGGAAAGAGTTTTTGGATCATGCTGCGCAAAAATACGAAATTATCTTTTTAGGATGGTTTTAAATTATGCTTTTTGCTCGATGCCCCGTGCCTTTTCCAAACTTCATTATTCGAACTTCAACATTTTACATTTATTATTAAAAACCTTCTCCAGAAGAAGAAACTACTAAGGCTGTCTTTGCCTTCGCTCAGGCAGACACCAGACATCCAACACCCGACATCGGGCATCCGGCACCCAGCATCTCACCCCCAATCTGCTGGTCTCCTCGCTTCATACTTTTCAATCTGATCTAGTAAATCCACTGGATCGTCCGAGACAATCAGTAACTCATCCTGCTCAGGGTACATGAACCCTTCTTCCATTGCATGGCTCAAAAAAGCTAGGAGTTTATCATAATACCCATTCACATTATAGAGTGCCAGAGGCTTCTGGATGTAATGAAGTTGGTTTAGCGTCATGATTTCAAAAAGTTCTTCCAGCGTGCCTATCCCGCCCGGCATTGCAATAAACGCATCACCTCGCTCTGCCATCAGCCATTTTCGATCCCGCATAGTCTCAACTATGATAAGTTCAGTACATCCTCGGTGTGCTACCTCTCGATCTACCAATTTCTGGGGAATGATCCCTAATACTTCCTTTCCAGCTCCAAGCATTTCATCCGCGATCACACCCATCAAACCTACTCTTCCCGCTCCATATACTAGTGAGTGATCCCGTTTGATCATTTCCTGAGCAAGTGCTTTTGCTCCTTCTTCATAAACTGAACTTTTGCCTTTTCTGGATCCGCAATAAATGGTGATTTTCTTCATGATTTTGATCAAACGTGAAATTCGAAATTACATGTTTCTATTTTTTAATTCACAGGCATAAGGAAGGTTTTACAAAAGCTTAATGGTACTGAATGAAATGGTGTTTGGGATTAGAATTGAATATAAAAGTTTTCAAAAGTATCCTGAAAAGCGTCTTCATTGATAGTAAATACTCATATTGAGTCCGCCTTCGCTCTTCTAGCCCATCAATCAAGGGAATTATATTTAATGGTATCATGGCAGGTATTCATTATCCACTATTTTTGAGGTATGAAAATTTGCTTTGCTACAAACAACCCGAAGAAAATTGAAGAAGTAAAGGCTGCCCTGGGTGATAGCTTTGAAATTGTATCATTGAAAGATATTGGTTGTCTGGATGAGCTCCCTGAGACTGGCGATACGCTGGAGCATAATGCTTTTCAGAAGGCAAAGTATGTCAAGGAGCATTTTGGGGTGGACTGCTTTGCAGATGACACAGGGTTGGAAGTAGATGCGTTGGAAGGCGAACCAGGAGTTTATTCCGGGCGCTATGCCGGTGAGCCTAGAAGTGATGAGCGAAATATAGATCTCTTGCTTAAAAAGCTTGAGAATACTTCATTGAGAACGGCTCGATTTAAGACGGTCATTGCGCTTTTGCTTGGTGAGGAAGAGTACAAATTTGAAGGAGTTGCTGAGGGAGAGGTTTTGCGAAGCAGAACTGGAGCAGGAGGATTTGGATATGATCCTGTTTTTCTTCCGACGGGATATTCAAGATCTTTTGCTAGATGAATTTATCCGAAAAGAACGCAATTTCTCATCGCGGAAAAGCCGTCGCTGAGCTTATTTCCTTTTTGAGCCATATATAATTCTGTAAAAAGAAGAAAATCACCTTAACTTTGCCTCATGCAAAAACCATTCATCGTCGGTATCACAGGAGGATCAGCTTCAGGGAAAACACTTTTTTTAGAGCGATTGCTTAGTTCATTCGAGGCTGGTGAGGTTTGTCTGATTTCTCAGGATAATTATTACAAGCCGAGAGAGATGCAGCCGATAGACGATCATGGAGTTCATAATTTTGATCGGCCGGAAAGCATAGATTTTGAAGAGTATGCAGCTGATATCCGTAAAATTCAGGCTGGAGAAACGGTTTACAGAGAGGAATACACTTTCAATAACGCAGCTAAAAAGCCAAAAATGTTAACTTTTTCCTCAGCACCTGTGGTAGTTGTGGAAGGGATTTTTGTGTTGTATTACCCAGAATTGGCTAGTCTTCTAGACCTTAAGGTTTTTATAGATGCCAAAGATCACATTAAGCTGAAGCGAAGAATTATTCGTGATAAAGTGGAACGCGGATACGATTTGGATGATGTGCTGTATCGCTATGAGCAGCACGTGATGCCTACTTACGAGAAATACATCAAGCCATTTATGAACGATGCCGATTTGATCGTCCCTAATAATCATAATTTTGATAAAGCACTCGAGGTTATCCGCACCTACTTGCGTGTTAGGACATCTTAATTATACTGTTAATTGCCTGATTTACATCATTTTGTTCTGAATTCGTAATCCATATTCAGAAAATCTAAGATGAGAAATGGTCAATTTAAATAATTGGCTATATTTGCGCCGCATGAAAGCAACAAAACGAAATAGCAACTTATTCCAACAGCGCATTACTGTGATGCTGGCTTTGCTGTTCTGTTTATTTATTTCAAGCGTAGAATATGTACCTGAAAATGTTGCTGTAGTCAAAGTCGAAAAACAAGACAAAGCTTCCTCAAATGATCAGGAGCAAACTTTTTTAAATGTGGCGGTGGATGCCGTGGTCCCATTTGTAGTTCATGTATCTCACAGCTTACTTTACCTAATTCAGGATATCGTAAGATTTGATGGAGGTACATTCATCACCGAGTCCACCTCAGTCTTTCAAGCAAACCAGCTCGTAGAAATACTTTTTGAGCGAATAATATCCACCAAAGGACCCTGATTCCAAGTACATCCCGAATCATCCAAACGCTTACCTTTTTATAGGTTAAGCTATAAATCTGTATTTACAATCAATTAATAATTTCAATTTCTCATGCAAAACAAAGGTGTCATTGTGTTTTTGACAGTGATTGTTACAGCATTATGCTTGTACTATCTGTCATTCACATTTGTATCAAACAATATCCAAAAAGGGGCTCAGGAATATGCGACTGACGCATCTGGCAACGTGGATTTTTCTAAAAGACAAAGCTATCTTGATTCTATCTGGAGAGCTCCGGTTTACAGCTTCTTAAGGGGAGCCGATCAGGCTTTCCGAAGAAAGTAAAGGAAACCGAACTAGGATTAGGTCTTGACCTTCAAGGCGGTATGCACGTTACTTTGGCAGTTTCCCCGGTGGAAATCGTAAAAGGACTTGCTGGTAATCCTAAGGATGCGGCTTTCAACAAATCTGTAGAAGAAGCTCGTGAAGAAGCTAAGACTTCGACTGCAAAATATGTGGATCTATTCTATGCAGCTTTTCAGAAGGATAGCCCAGGTCAAAAATTGAGCGGAATCTTCGCTACTGCAGCCAATAAGGAGGCCGAATTTCTTTGGAGTCTTCTGATTCTGAAATTTTGGAGATCATCGATAACGAGATTGAAAACGCAATCGAGCGTTCATTCAACATCCTTAGAACTCGTATTGATAGATTCGGTACTTCTCAACCAAACATTCAGAGAATTCAAGGATCTGGTCGTATCCAGATCGAATTACCAGGTGTTTGATAATCAGGAAAGAGTAAGAAACTTGCTTCAAGGCGTAGCAAAGCTACAGTTTTGGGAAGTAGCTGAAACAAATGAAATCGGTGCAGCGCTAGAAGCTGTGAATAGTGCCTGGGTAGCTGCCAATCAATCAGCAGAACCTGCAGCTGCAGACACTGTATCTACAGAAAATCTGACGGGTGAGGATTCTCTAAGAAATGCCTTAGAAAAGCAATTGGCAGAGATCGATCCGTCTAGATCTGGTGATAACAGTGTTTCTCCTCTCTTCAGCTTACTTAAGCCTAATTACGGACTAGCATATGAGCTTCGTGATACGATGGCAATCAACCGTATCATCAAAAATGCGGATGACAAAAACCTATTACCAAGAGATATTAAGCTCCTGTGGGCAGTTAAGCCTTTCGAGGCAGAAGATGGTACTGAAACGTTGGAGCTTTTTGCAATTAAAGCTGAAAGAGGAACTGGGACGAAGCACCCCTTGAAGGTGATGTAGTGACTGATGCTCGTCAGGCTTTGGATCAGACTTCCAGACCTGCAGTGTCCATGCAGATGAATGCAGATGGTGCTAGAAAATGGAGAAAATTAACTTCTGAGAATATCGGAAGACGAATTGCCGTGGTATTAGATGACTATGTTTACACCGCTCCGGTAGTAAATGGCGAAATTCCTTCAGGACAATCTGAAATTTCCGGCAACTTCACCCTACAAGAGGCTCAGGATTTGGCAAACATCCTAAAATCAGGTTCTCTTCCAGCTCCTACGCAAATCGTAGAAGAAAGCATCATCGGTCCAACCTTGGGTAAAGAAGCATTGAACCAAGGTTTGATCTCCATGGTGGCAGGATTAAGTATTGTGGTGTTATTCATGATGGCTTATTATTCAAAAGGTGGCTTGGTAGCTATCGCAGCATTGGTGTTCAACATCTTCTTTATCTTAGGTATCCTGCTAGTTAGGAACTGCCTTGACCTTGCCAGGTATAGCAGGTATCGTATTGACGATAGGTATGTCCATTGATGCGAACGTATTGATTTTTGAACGTATCAAAGAGGAGCTTCGAAATGGCGTTGGCTTGATCGCTGCGATCAATGCAGGTTACAACAAAGCTTTCTCAGCGATTCTCGATTCAAACGTAACGACTTTCCTTACAGGTGCTATTCTTTATGCATTAGGCCAAGGCCCAGTAAAAGGTTTTGCAATCGTATTGATGATTGGTATTGCTTCCTCCTTCTTCTCTGCTGTATTTATCACTCGAGTGATTGTATCTTGGATGAGTAAGAAAGGCGATAAGAGCTCCATCAGTTTTGCGACTCCATTTGCAAAAAATTCATTGAGCTCATTGAATCTTGATTTCTTGGGTAAAAGAAAAGTTGCTTACCTTATTTCCTCTTCCATCATTGTGATTGGATTGGGAATAGCTGCTGTGAATGGCTTGAAATTCGGGGTTGATTTCACAGGCGGACGTTCTTATATCGTTGCATTTGATGAGCCAATGGCAGCTTCAGATTTAAAATCAGGTTTGGATAGGGAGTTTGACGGATCGGTAGAAGTGAAAACTTACGGTTCAAACAACGTCTTGAAAGTGACAACTTCCTATTTGGTAAACGAAGATGATGCTGAATCTAACCTAGAAGTTGAAAGTAAAGTGAAAGAAGGAATTGCCTCAGTTACTGGACTATCATTTACTGAAGATGCTGAAGCTTTAGCTTCAGGTCAATTTGCCATCACAGGTTCTTCCAAAGTAGGTGCTACAGTAGCGGATGATATTAAAGCATCTTCCGTTGAAGCTATGGTTGTAGCATTGATTGCGATATTCCTATACATCTTGCTGAAGATTCCGTAAGTGGCAATTCTCCTTGGCGTCTATCATTGCCTTGATTCACGATACCTTATTTGTGATTGCAGCCTTTGCTATTGCGAGTGCTTTTGGAGCTACATTTGAGATTGATCAGGTGTTTATTGCAGCGGTATTGACAGTGATTGGTTATTCTATTAACGATACCGTGATTGTATTTGACCGTATTCGTGAGAATATCGAAAGCAGAGGAACACATAAATTGGTAAAAGTTCTTCAATGACGCAATCAATCAAACCTTAGGCCGTACCTTGATTACTTCATTTACTACGTTGATCGTAGTGATTGTCTTGTTGATATTTGGTGGTGAAGTGTTGAGAGGATTCTCATTTGCATTATTTATTGGTGTATTGGTAGGTACTTATTCTTCTATCTACATCGCTACGCCAATTGTAGTGGATTTGATGAAAAGAGAAATTCGAAAATGAAACTGCTTCGAAAAGAAGCTAAAAAGCTTGCTTAATTCTCCAGAATAGCAGCGTTTTTTTAAAGGAGCGGGTAGTGTACTCGCTCCTTTTTTATTGTCTTATAGGAGATAAAATCCTTATCTTTTGGGGAATTATTTCTACAGCTTTTAATTATCTAAAATTTTTACAAACGTAATTTTACATGAAAATTTCAAAAGAAGACTTCGAAAGTATGAAGTTAAAGTATAGTAAGGAAGTGAAGAAGGGAAAGCCAGCCAAGGACAAAAAAGGCAAGGATAAAATCGACCAAACAAATTGGATTTTTTTCAACAGAGAAACTCTAGAGGGTTTATTGGCAAAAGCTGATAAAGATCCTAAAAAAGGAGGTATTCAGTTTTATATCACTGAATATACAGAAGAAGTAGCAGCTAAATATCACCCAAACGAAGTGGAACAATTAACGGGTGCTTTAACTGTAGTAATGAGAGCGGCTAACCTAAACGAAGATCAAATTACCTTGGAAAATCCCGAAGAGGATTATCAAAACAATGGTGTATTATGCCCTCCATATTGTGATCCAGAACCAACTGATTCCTAAGTATGGAAAGTAAATTTTGGCATGCTTATGTAAATTACTATACAATTACGGTGGATGTCCTGCTTTTAATTGGAATCTATTTCTTCTTGAAACTGCCGAAGGAGAAAAAGGCCAATAGTCTCTATTGGCTTCCTTTAGTGATTTTGGGCTTTTCTGTTATTTATGAGGCCTTAGGAGGATATGTCAATTCCAATTTCGAGTTTAAAAAAGCTGTAAATGAATTCTTAGGAAACACCGAAAATCCCATGTATAATATTTGGTTATACAACATTTCCAATAAACAAATCACTACAGTTCTGTTCCTGTTTTTAATTAAAATATGGATTGAACCTTCCAAGAAAAAATACATCAATTGGATGATTTCTATATTTTTGATCACAGCTGTAGTTTTTCAACTGACAGGCGTCGAACCATTGTATTTAGATCAGCCTTTTATTGCAGCTTTGGCTGCTAATATAGTTTTGGTTAGCTGTGGATTATATTTTATAGGAATGATCACCAATGATCACTATTTAGATTCCCATCCGCTTAGATTAATCTCTTTTTGGCAAACTACCATACTCTTATTCACTTATTCCTTGATATATATAAACTCCGTGGCTCGGATCTATATTTTTGGCATTAGCAGAGAGTTAGCAATTAACATGGCAAATATTGATAGAGTTTTAGGGATTTCTGTTAGAGCAATGCTCTTGTTGATAATTATTTCTCCATTTCTTAATAAGGTATTTGACAGAGAACCATTCTATGTGCCTAGTCGAAAATCCGATTTAATTTCATGATTATTTTAGGGTTGAAACTTGAGTTGTTTTAAGTGGTATTTGGCAAAAATTTAAGACCATTTAATCCAGCATTGACTTATGGACAGTAGATTGTTGGAGGCATTTAACCACTGGTTCACCATCTCCTCAAACCTATTAGTGATGGTGGGATTGATTTTTTTTATCAAGCTACCCAAGAGTCAGAAAACCAACATTAAGTTTTGGTTTCCATTTATTATTTTGGCGTTTACAGTTTTTTATGAGAACCTAGGTGCTTATACAAACTATAACTTTGAGTTTAAAAAATCAGTTAATGCCTTTTTAGGAAACATTGAATTTCCACGGTTTAATCTATGGCTTTATAATGTTACAGAAAGGCAGATTGGTGCATTGCTTTTTTTAGGACTGATCAGGATAAGGTTGGCTCCTTCCCAAAAGAGATATATTACCTGGATGATGTATGCCTTCTTAGCCGTTGCCTTATTTCTTCAGCTTACAGGCATGGAATTGCTGTATCTACATCAACCCATCATATTTGCTTTAGGTGCAAATATGATTTTAATTGGATGTGGCCTTTATTTCATTGGAATTATCACCCAAGAGCAATATTTGGAAAGCAATCCATTGAAACTGATCTCCTTTTGCCAGATGACATTTATTATGTTCACATTTTCTTTGTCATATATCTCCTCCGTTACTTTGTTATACCTATATTTTGTCAACCCTGTGTTAGGTAAATTCCTCCAGAATATTGGCAATTTTATGACCTTAATGAATCTGGGAGTTTTGACACTGACTATTGCCTCTCCTTTTTTGCCAATACAATTTGAAAAAGAACCATCTTATGAATCCAACTGAAGACCAGATTTACGTTATCATTTTTGCCACCTTATTTCTGGGTGGGATCATGTCCACTTTCGTTATTTCCATGGTTTTTATCCACAGACAGCGGCAGGTACAAAACCGTCAAAAAATGGATCAAATCAAATCTGAGCATGAAAAAACCTTATTAAATATTGAAAATGAAATCCAACAGGAAACTTTAACATATATAGGTAGAGAGCTGCATGACAACATAGGTCAATTACTTTCTCTTGCTAAGCTGAACTTTGGTTCTCTCAAAGAAAACAAACGGGAAGAAGGGAAAGAAATCCTTAGTCAGGCTATTCAAGAAGTGCGTGGATTATCCAAACAACTGAATCTTGATTGGGTAGAAACGCTTAGTATCAATGAATTCATAGCCCAGCAATTGGAGAGGATTCAAAATACAGGCTTCTGTGAAGCGTCTCTAGAGGCTGATTTGGAACTATTGGATTTACCCAAAGACCACAAACTTGTGTTAATTCGAGTAATCCAAGAATCTCTCAATAATGCGATCAAACATGCATCTCCTGATAAAATTCACGTTAGCATCTATGAAAATGGGAATAGTAAGCATATCTTAATCAAAGACGATGGAAAAGGCTTTGATACTTCCCGAGACTCGCAGGGCAGTGGAATGTTCAATCTCAGGAAAAGAATGGAGACTATTGGGGGGCAATTTGAACTGAATTCTGTTATTGGGAAAGGAACAGAAATCACTTTAACCTTGCCAAATTAGATTTTAGGATATAATTTGAAGTTGAATTACCCTGAAGTACTAATCTCCCCTACCAATGATCAGGATTGCCCTGGCTGATGACCACAAATTATTTGCAAAAGGAATTGAAGGAATTCTCGAAGAAGAGGATGATCTTTTAGTTACCGATATATTCCCCAATGGCAAGGAGCTATGCAATTATCTGCAAGATAATGAGGTAGATGTGGTTCTTACCGATCTGAATATGCCAATCATGGATGGCTTTGGAGTTTTGGAATATTGCAAAGAAAACTTACCCCATCTAAAGGTGATTGTCCTTTCGATGTACGATGAGGAGAAGATTTACAAAAAATGCATCGATCAGAGGGCTGATGCCTTTATACTAAAAGATGCTGATCCGGATGAGTTAATTTTTACTATTCGTGAAGTTTATGAAGGTCGCCATGTATTGAATTTTGACCGAGTAAAAAAACAGGCTCTACAAGGTGCATATTTTGATGCATTCCGCTCCCGCTATAAACTTTCGCGTCGCGAAACAGAAATAATTCATCTGATCAAAGATGGTATTCAAAATAAAGAAATTGCTCAAATGCTCAATTTGAGCAAGCAAACTATAGAGACCCATCGCAAAAACATCCACTTGAAGCTGCAGGTTAGCTCGAGAATCGAGCTGGTGAATAAGGCACATGAAATGAATATTTAATTATGAGTAATTCTATAAGGACAGCTATCGTTGGCTTCGGCTCTGTAGCTGAAAAAATGCATGCACCACTTATTGATGTGTGCCCAGACCTTGATCTCGTAGCATCAGTTGAGCGACGCACCAATCGATGTGAGGAATTGTATTCAGGTGTGACTACGTATAGAAGTCTTGAGGAATTGCTTGATGCTGACGTCGCGGATTTAACTGTGATTACTACTCCGAATGAGTTTCATTTTCCAATGGCCATGCAATGTTTGGATGCTGGAAAGCATGTGGTGGTGGATAAACCCGTGACAATCTATTCCCACGAAGCCGAGGCTTTAAATAAGAAGGCAGACGAAAAAGGGTTGATTTGCTCAGTCTTTCATAACCGTCGCTACGATGGAGACTTCATGACCTTGCAGAAGTTAGTTCGAGAAGGAGATCTTGGGGATTTAGTCTATTTGGAATCACATTTTGATCGTTTTCGCCCTGATGTTTCGGAAAATTGGAGAGAGAAAGAAGTTCCTGAAAATGGAATAACCTATGATTTAGGTGCGCATTTGATCGATCAAGTTGTATTGCTTTTTGGTTTGCCAAACTGGATTCAGGCTGATATAAGAAAGCAAAGAAAAGGTGCCGTTGCTGACGATTACTTTGATATTACGATGGATTATGGTTCGCTCAAAGCGAGAGTAACTGCTGGAGCTTTGGTGAATGCGCCGACTCCTAAGTTTTTACTTTTAGGGAAAAATGGTTCCTATCAAAAGTTCGGTTTGGACGTGCAAGAGGCAGAATTTAAGCTAGGTAAAAAACCGGAAGGGCCTGACTGGGGTGTGGAAACTGAGGAGAAGTGGGGGAAATTATTCCTCAGTGAGGAAATTAAACTTTACGAAACAATTCCGGGAGATTATAGAATTCTTTACCAAAATGTAGCTGATGCTATTCTGAAAGGTTCTGATTTATTTATCAAAATACCTCAGGCTATCAGCGTTTTGAAGATAATTGAGGCCTCTTTTTTAAGCTCAAAGAGATAAACGTACAATTACAAAGGAAGAAGGGAATTGGTAAGGAATTAAGTTTGGCTCTTTTATGGGGTAGGGGAATAGAAATAATCTAATACACCATGAAAAAAGTATTCTTATTAGTATTCACAGTTTTTGCATTTATCTCGATTTCACAAGCCCAAGTTTCAGTAGGTCTTAATTTTCAGACTTCAGATACATTTATTACAGTTGGTACCGATCCAGATAAAGAATTCTTCGGAAGAAGCTAGACTTGGAATCGGCCATGATATCGGACTGGAATTGATGGGCGGCTATGACTTCGTTCGAAAAAGCGGAGTCAATGCCTATGTAGGGGCAGGCCGTGCATTGCCGGGAGACCATCACCACAAGCATCATGACGATCACAATGATATCTATGTTGCTATCCCTGTAGGCGTATTGATCAAACCGTTTAATACCAAAAACCTAGGCTTTTTGATAGAAGCAGCTCCGGTTATAGCAAACCATAACGATACTTATCTAAGAGGAGGAGTAGGAGTAAAATATACCTTTAGATAACACACATAACCACCAACCAACCAAAAAAAGAGTCGGCCCGAGAAGGGTTGACCTTTTTTAAGTTTTTAAGGGATATTACTTATTGTTTAGGAAAAAAGAGATGCCAAGGTTTAGAGTGGTTGCATCAAGATTAAATCTCCAAGAATTTGTCGGTCCTGAAGTGGAATAATCCTCTGTTTCAAGAGCACTAATATGAGTATATGCAAAGAAATTTGTTGATAGCTCAATTGCTAGCCAGTTTTTTGGGAAAAATGCTAAACCAGTAGATAGACTACCAGTAAAACGAAATTGTGTATTAGTAATAGATGTAGGCTCTGAATTACCATCAGTCTGAGAATTCTCATTCTTAGACCAATTTGGACCAAAATCAATTCCACCGAAAGCAGAAAATTTATCCGATAGAGAGAGATACTTCTTTGCAAAAACAGAACCTCCAAAAATATAATTAATAGTTTCACTACTCCTTAGAGGGTTTGAGTTATTGATCTCGATTTTTGACTTATAAGTATTTGCCAAAAATGATACCCCAACTATCCAGTTTTCAGCAATTGA
Organism: Algoriphagus sp. 10J20-15; assembly: GCF_055809615.1. Lineage (NCBI taxonomy): Bacteria > Pseudomonadati > Bacteroidota > Cytophagia > Cytophagales > Cyclobacteriaceae > Algoriphagus > Algoriphagus sp. 10J20-15. The sequence goes on along the minus strand of NZ_JBVVUG010000048.1, from coordinate 32,670 downwards.
GTAACCTATTTTAGGTTCAATTCTAAATTCCTTATACCTCCTGTTATTTGTATTTTGAGTTTGATAATAATAATCTTCTGTATTGCCGCTACTATAATTCATGCTTCCTCCCAGCATAATACTTCCTTTTTGGATCTGGGCATTAGCTGCAAAAGTGAAGAGTTGAAATACGAGTAAGCCAAGTAAGAATCTTTTCATTGGTAAAGGATTTAGTTTAGGTTTCAGAGTTACACGATATCTATAGTTTTTTAGTTACAGCATATTCTTCCAAACCCTCAAGACTTTCATTTTTCTACGTGAATTCATTCATTTTCCCTATTTTTGCGCCTATGGCAAAAACAGAAACTCCTGCGGAAAACGCGCAATTGAAAGATATTATTTCCCATGCCAAAGAGTATGGATTTGTTTACCCTAGTTCTGAAATCTACGACGGCCTTCAGGCTGTTTATGATTATGGTGCTTATGGGGTTGAATTAAAAAATAACCTGAAGAGGCTGTGGTGGGAAACCATGACAAGAGTTCAGGATAATATCGTAGGGATCGATGCAGCGATTTTTATGCACCCTACCACTTGGAAAGCTTCCGGTCACGTAGATTCATTCAACGATCCTATGATTGACAACAAGGACTCCAAGAAGCGCTACCGTGCGGATGTTTTGGTGGAAGAGCATGCTGCAGTTTTCGAAAGAGCTGGCGATATAGAAAAAGCAAATGCATTAACAGGCGCATTGGCAAGATTACTTGAGGCTGAGGATTTAGATGGAGTAAGAGATCTTATCATCAATGAAGGCATCAAATGCCCCATCAGCGGTACTTCCAACTGGACAGATGTTCGTCAGTTCAACCTGATGTTCTCTACGCAGGTTGGTTCCGTTGCTGAAGATTCTACTACGATTTATCTAAGACCTGAGACGGCTCAAGGTATTTTTGTGAACTTCCTGAATGTGCAGAAAACGGCAAGGATGAAGGTTCCTTTTGGAATTGCTCAGATCGGAAAAGCTTTCAGAAATGAAATCGTAGCCCGCCAGTTTATCTTCCGTATGCGTGAGTTTGAGCAGATGGAGATGCAATTCTTCGTCCGTCCTGGCACTGAGTTGGAATGGTACCAAAAATGGGCTGATATGCGTATGAAGTGGCATTTGGCACTTGGAACTCCTACCGAAAAGTTGAGAAAGCATGATCACGAGAAGTTGGCTCACTATGCTAATGCAGCGATGGATATCGAGTTTGATTTCCCATTTGGATTCAAAGAAGTGGAAGGTATTCACTCCAGAACTGATTTTGATTTGAAATCACACCAGGAGTTCTCCAGAAAGAAGCAGCAATACTTTGATCCTGAGGTGAATCAGAATTACATTCCTTATGTGATCGAGACTTCTATAGGAGCAGACAGATTATTCTTATTGACACTTTGTAATGCCTATACGGAGGAAAATAAAGAAGAGAAAAGCAGAACTTATTTAAAGCTTCATCCAGCTATCGCACCAGTGAAGGCGGCTGTACTTCCAATTACGAAGAAAGACGGCTTGCCAGAAAAAGGAAAAGAAATCGTAGAACTATTGAAATACGATTTCAATATCATCTATGAAGATGCTGCTTCTATCGGTAAGCGCTATGCGCGTCAGGATTTGATAGGTACACCATTCTGTATCGCTGTGGATCATCAGACTTTAGAAGACAATACGGTTACTATTCGTCACCGAGATACTACTGAGCAGGAACGAGTTCCTATTTCTGAGCTTCATGGCAGAATTGCTGAGGCAACTAGCTTTAGAAGAGTATTCGAAAAGTTATAAAAATCGAAAAGGCATAAAAAAACCTCTGAGAGTAATCTCAGAGGTTTTTTATATTTTAAACTTTTTCTTCAAGTGAGTCTAAGAGGATAGATTTTACTGCAGAATTTAAATAATTAAAAGCCTCTCTTTTAGACTCTGGTACGTCTTCATCACTTATTGAAAGGAAAAGAAGATAAGAAACTGGAACATTAAGTACATCACTGATTTTCTGAAGTGTCCCTTTTTGAGGGAAAGATAGATTTGTTTCTATCTGACTTAAGGCGTTTACAGAGATATTACATTTTTCAGCAACATCCTTTTGACCAAGACCTTTTTCCTTTCTAACTTGCTTTATAGCAGCCCCGATGTTCATATATTTAAGATTTACGGACCGAAATCTAGAAATTTTGAGAATTCGTGTCCTAATTTGAGAATTGATATAAATACTTTCAAAAAGTCGTCATAATTTGAATTTTCGTCATTAAGTATATCTAGTAATTGTTTTTTATCTTCTTTAGATAAATTACAGGATTGTATTTTTCGTATTAATTTTTGATGTTTTTTCATAATTGAAACTAAAATTTATTGCAGAAATAATTTTAGCTTCTCGTATAGATTTTACCATAAATGAGAAGCTGTTAAAAGGGAAAGCTTCATGTTTATGGTCTTCTTCCGAAGAAAAAGTGTGGTAATTTCCAAAGTTGATTAATGCAGAAATTTGATCTCTTTTATTCAAATCAAATATTTTGCCTATTGATTTTAACCTTAGTCTTAATCTTAAAAGTTTACTCGTATTAAAATATTTCTTATACACTGGAGAATATTCCTGATAAACGGATATATAAAAATGGCTTCTAATTAGAGTTTCATCTAATTCAAATTCTAAAACCCTTTCAAGGGTAATTTCATTAATAACTTTATCCCAACTCTCATAATCAAAGCCATTGTCAAAATGACTAAAAGGTGAGAATTCGGGTATGAATCGCGAATAGAATTTTTTATGAAGATCCTCTCGGTTAGGGGAGAAGGTATGTCTATTTTTTTTGGTGTAGCTAAATGAATCTTTGACTGATCTTACATAAAAATCAGATATTATGTCGATATGTGAACTATCTAGGATAAAGTTTGGCGAATTATAAGCTTCAACTCCGGATTCTCTAAGAGCCTTAATTAAATCCTGAATTAGAATACCGATTCTGCTTGATACTTCAAATATCCGTAATGGCTTATTGTTTTCCATTCCATTTTAATTTATGAACAAATATAAGAGCAGAAATCAATAAATACAAGTGAAAGATGTAATATAATTTAATAATGTGATTTATACTTCGTTTTTAAGGAGATTCAAATTCCGAAAATTGCAGAGTGGTGAACTTATATATTTCGCTTTACCCACAAAGCACCATCCCGCTCATTTTTAAGTGTGGAGTTATCTATATATCGAAATACGAATTGGTCTATCACCTCATCGGCTTTGGCTACAATGATTTTTTCTCCTCTTTATTTTAAAAGTGGTTCTAAAGATAATGTCCCCACTTGGAAGGATATCTGCAATTCCATCAGGAGAAAGTGTCAGGGTGCTCGCGCAACCTAATTCAGGATTATCGGCTGGATTACATCCTTCAGGAATGTAGGTATAGGTTCCTAAGATCTCCGGCTCGTCTATTTTTTCACAGGAAAAGAAAATTAATCCTAAAAGAGAAAGCAGTAGTAAGTTTTTCATAAAAAAGCAGTTAGGTATATTATTCATACGGAACTGATAGCTCGCCCGCTACAATCGGCCTAACTTTTTTAAAAATTCCTAGTTTAGGGTTTGAATAGAGTTTCATGACTAAGAAAGCACTCATCATAGGTTCGGGAATAGCTGGTATTGCAGCTTCAATAAGATTAGCGATAAAAGGCTACCACGTTGAAGTGTTTGAAGCTAACTCGTATCCTGGCGGAAAGCTTTCTGAAATTGAAATAGAGGGCTATAGATTCGATGCTGGGCCTTCACTTTTTACACTTCCTGAGCAAGTGGATGAGCTCTTTCTGTTGGCAGGCAGGCGGCCTGAAGATTACTTTGCATATGAAAAATTGGATGTAACCTGCCAATACTTTTGGGAAGACGGAACAAGCTTGAAAGCTTATGCTGATCTGGAACAATTTGCTGAGGAAGTGCAAACCAAGCTTGGAGAGCCAGCATCAAGCATTCGTGATTCACTCAGACAATCAGCCTTTATTTACGACAGTTTAGCTCCACTATTTATGAACCGCTCGCTTCATAAATTGGATACCTGGACTAATCCCCAAGCATTGAAATCCTATATGAAGATGGGAAAGTTGGGGATTTTCTTACTATGAATGAGGCGAATAGAAAGCAATTTTCTCATCCGAAATTGGTGCAGCTATTCAATCGATATGCTACTTATAACGGGTCAAATCCTTTTGAGACACCGGCGACGCTGAATATTATTCCTCACTTGGAATGTAATATTGGGGCATTTTTCCCAAAAAAAGGCATGCATGATATCACGCAAAGTCTTTATAAGCTTTCATTAGAACTTGGAGTGAAATATCATTTTGGCCATAAAGTGGAAAAGATCTGGGTAGAAAATGGCGAGGCAAAAAGGTATTAGGGTAAAAGGGAAGGATGAGTTCGCGGATCTGGTGGTGAATAATATGGATATGGTCAATGCCTATAAGACCATTCTGAAAGAAGAGAAGCAACCTAAGCTTTTACTCAAGCAACCAAAATCTAGTTCTGCTCTTATTTTCTATTGGGGAATAAAGCGGGATTTTCCTGAGTTGGATCTGCATAATATTTTCTTTACGGATAATTACTCCTTGGAATTCGAGCATATTTTCAAACGCGGTACGATCTACGACGATCCCACGATCTATGTGAATATCACTTCTACGCATATAATACCGACGATGCTCCAGCGGGATGCATCGAATTGGTTTACCATGATCAATGTTCCTAATAACCAAGGTCAGGATTGGGATAAAAAATGATTGAAGAGGCCAAAAGAAACATTCTGCACAAACTTAATCGTACTCCTGAGAACTGATGTGGAGATCGCTGATTCGAAGTGGAGGAAATCCTTGATCCAAGGACAATTGAATCGAAAACATCCTCAGCTCAAGGTGCACTTTATGGTAATAGCTCCAATAACAAGTTTGCGGCTTTCCTTCGCCATGCGAATTATTCTTCTTCGATAAAAAATTTATACTTCTGCGGAGGATCTGTGCATCCGGGCGGAGGTATTCCACTTTGCTTGCTTTCTGCGAAGATTATCAGTGAGATGATAGAAGAGTAGTAGGCAGTTTTCAGTCTCAGTCACAGAACAGGGGGAAGTAAATAGTTTTTACTTCATTGCGAGGAGGATGTATGACGACGTGGCAATCTCACAATGGTTCAAGTCTCATGACTTGGACCTAAAATAATGAAGTCTTCAGACTTCTATCAGTTTAGATAATCAGCGGCAGTCTGAAGACTGCAATGAAATAGGCGCAAGCCTGCCTGCCTGCAGGCAGGTATATAGACTTGCGCCAAACCTGCGGACAACAAAACTGCGACTGATCACTGCGACTGATCACTAATCAAACTCTCAATCGCTTCCTTCACCAAATCCATCTCAAAGCCCTTGCTCATCAAATACTGGGTGACTTTAAATTTCTTCTTGTAAGTCTCAGGTTCTCGTGTGGTTTCCCACTTTTTTTCTGTCTGGGATAAAAGTGTGTCATAATACTCTTCAGGATCGATTTCAGTCATGCCTTTTCGGATAAGGTCTTCTGAGATTTCGCGCATTTTCAACTCCATACGAATTCGGTTCCTGCCCCATTATTTTCAGCCTGAATTTGCCACGTGCAAAAGATCTCGCATAACGCTCCTCATTCACAAATTCTTCTGCTATCAAATCCGCAATTATTTTCTCCGCAGGTTCATCTTTGATACCTTTTTCATCAAGTTTCCGCCGAACCTCCCATGGACAACGCTCCTGATAGGCACAGAAAGTTGTTAGCTTTTCAAAAGCTTCTTCCTGCGACCAGGAAGTTTTTTCCTGACTCATTTGGCTTATATTTTCCCCAACTGGACATTTTCCGTAATTTTAAACCAAATTATAGCGAATCCCTTTTTTATCAAACCTTATTAAATTTTCAAAACTCATTATGCGTAAGAAAATCGTAGCCGGCAACTGGAAAATGAACATGACTTTCGAAGAAGGTCAGACCCTTACTTCCGAAATATTAAACATGATGAAGGACGAGCATTCCGGCGAAGCTATCGCTGTGCTTAACCCTCCTTTTCCACAGATTTTCCCAGTCAAAAAACTTATAGGCCAAGCAAAAGGTGTTTTCATCGGAGCTCAGAACTGTTCTGATAAGGAAGCTGGAGCATTCACAGGTGAAGTTTCTGCAAAGATCCTAGCTTCTTTTGGAGCACAATATGTGATCATTGGTCATAGCGAGCGCCGTGAATATTTCAAAGAAAGCAATGAAATGCTTGCTACCAAGGTAAAGCTTGCGCTTGCCAATGGCTTGACTCCAATCTTTTGCTGTGGGGAATCTCTTGAAATCAGAACTGCAGGTACCCATGAGCCAAATGTGAAATTCCAATTGACAGAAGGTCTTTTTGACTTGAGCCCTGAGGATTTCTCCAAGATCGTTATTGCGTATGAGCCGATCTGGGCAATTGGTACGGGCAAAACAGCAAGCTCTGAGGAAGCTCAGGACATGCATGCGGCCTTGAGAAGACACATCGCTTCTAAATACGGAAAAGACATCGCTGAAAACACTTCCATCCTTTATGGAGGTAGCTGTAATCCAAAGAATGCACAGGAGCTTTTCGCAAAGCCTGATGTAGATGGAGGATTGATCGGTGGAGCATCGTTGAAGTCCCGTGACTTCGTAGATATTATCAAATCATTCTAAGAAAAAATGGATTACCTGGAGTTTAAAATCAAGTGCCTGGAGCAATTCCGGGAAATCCTTATCGCCGAACTATCCATGATAGGCTTTGATTCCTTCCTCGAAACTGAGGAGGGAATCGATGCTTATACACTAGAGTCAGATTTTGATCGGACAGCTTTCGATGAAGTGATCGCCCAATATAAAGTGGATGCTGAAATCACTTTGGAAGAAGGAGTGATGCCGAAGGTCAACTGGAATGAGGAATGGGAAAAGAATTACGATCCCATTGCCGTTGATGATCTGGTTTACGTGAGAGCGTCTTTTCACCCAAGCAAGCCTGAGTTCAAACACGAGATTGTAATCAATCCCAAAATGTCTTTTGGGACAGGTCATCATGCGACTACTTTCCAGATGCTTCGTCATCAAGGTCAGATAGACCACCAAGGAAAGCGTGTATTGGATGTAGGTTCCGGTACAGGAATCCTTGCCGTAATGGCGCATTTACTCGGAGCTAGTGAAATCGAAGCTTTTGATATCGATGATTGGTGTGTGGATAATGGAAATGAGAATTTTGACTTGAATGGATTAACCACCCGAATGGAGTTGGGGACGATCAGAGAAGTAAATCCGCAGGGTGAATTCGACATAGTTCTAGCTAACATCAATAAGAATGTATTACTTGATGAAATGGGGATTTATGCTGGTTTGTTGAAGCCAGAAGGGTTTTTGTTACTCAGTGGGTTTTACACAGAGGATATTGATGATTTGGATGCTTGCGCAAAGCCACTTGGCTTGGAGGTAATTTCACAGCAAAGCAAGGATAACTGGGCCGCGTTGATTTTACAGAAGAACGCTTGAAGACAGCAGACCGACGTGGGAAGTAAAAAAAGTAAGTTGTAACATTTGTGAGTTGTATGGTTTAGATTATCCCATTCTTCAACTCTTCTTTGCCGCCGTAAATCGTAAATCTAAAATCTTAAATAAAGGGTAAAAGTCTTAATTAACCTTAGTATTTGACACACTTTACCACTTTAAAACTTTACAACCCTTTTCCCCAAATGACCGAACTGATTATTTACGCCGTCGTTTTTGTCTTGCTAATTGGACATTGTCTTTTTGCAGGAAAAATGTATCGTGCTGTGCATGCGGATTCCAGCTTAACTTTGACTGAGAAAAACGACTGGAAGCTTAAAGCACTTATTTTCCCGGTATATTTTTGGGGAAAATATAAAAAAGCAAAAAGCTAGTATTTTTTGCTTTCAAGTAAACTTTTAGGCTGCCATAGCCGATTATAGAACCAGTACTTTTAATTATAAAATCACAAGAAACTTAGTTTACTAAATTAGCTTCATGGAGTACCTCTGGAAACAAAAGCCCAAAACCTCACAACCAGCAATAGATCAGCTGAGCAAGGAGATCAATGTCAATCCGACATTGGCCAATATGCTGATAAACCGAGGGGTGGAGAGTTTTGAGCAGGCGAAGAGTTACTTCCGCCCTTCCTTAGTGATGCTTCACGATCCTTTTCTGATGAAGGATATGAGGGAGGCTGTGGATAGAATTCAGGAAGCTATTGCTAAGGAGCAAAAGATCATGGTCTATGGTGACTATGATGTAGATGGCACGACTGCAGTTGCGCTGATGTATGGATTTTTGAAAACCTTCTACCCTGATGTGGTATTTTATATTCCAGATCGTTACAAAGAGGGTTACGGTATTTCTGAGAAGGGCGTTCGTTTCGCTGCAGATAATGATATTAAGTTGATTATCGCGCTCGATTGCGGGATCAAGGCAATTGAAAAGGTGGCTTTGGCTACTAAATTAGGTGTTGATTTTATCATTTGTGATCACCATACGCCTGGCGAGGAGCTTCCCGCGGCAGTGGCAGTTTTGGATGCCAAGCGTAAGGATTGTGATTACCCATATAAGGAATTGAGTGGTGCAGGCGTTGGTTTCAAACTGATTCAAGCTATTGCCATGAAGCGTGGTATGGAAAGTTCCCAGTTGGACGCCTATTTGGATTTGGTTGCGGTGAGTATCGCTGCCGATATCGTTCCTATTACAGGAGAAAACAGAATTCTTGCCTATTACGGCCTGGATCGATTGAATAATACCCCACGTCCAGGATTGAAGGCATTAATGCTTAGTAGTAATTTGGAAAAGGACATTGGGATTTCTGATGTGGTTTTCAAAATCGGTCCGAGAATTAACGCTTCCGGACGACTCGAGCACGCAAAAGCTTCGGTGGAATTACTCATTTCTTCAGACTTAGAAGGCGCCATGGAGCGAGCCAAAGTCGTGGATGAAGTGAATGCAACCCGAAGGAATTTTGACGAAAATATTACTAAGGAAGCTTTTGAAATGATTGCTTCCCGGGAGGAATTGGTAGAATGGAATTCTACCGTACTCTTCAAAGATGATTGGCACAAAGGCGTAATTGGAATAGTAGCTAGTCGTTGTATTGAAAAGTATTATCGACCTACTATTATTTTGACGGAGTCAAATGGCAAAGCTACAGGAAGCGCCAGATCGGTTGTGGACTTTAATATTTACGAAGCAATAGAAGAATGTGCTGATTTGCTTGACCAATTTGGAGGGCATATGTATGCGGCAGGATTGACACTTCCGGTGGAAAATGTACCAGCATTTCAGGAGAAATTTGAGGCGGTGGTGAAGAGTAGAATCGAGGAAGTTCATCGCAAGCCAGTGATAGAAGTTGACGATGAATTGCTTTTAGATCAGATTAATTACAAGTTTTATAATATCTTGAAGCAAATGGCGCCATTTGGTCCAGGAAATACAGAGCCAATTTTCCGAATCTCAAATGTTTACGCGGAAGATGTGACAGTCTTAAAGGATAAGCATCTGAGGTTCAAAATAGTACAGGATGGGCAGGTGACTACACCGGTTTGTCTGGGATTTGGAATGGCAGATCGGACCAAAGATCCTGACTTGACCACCGTAAATATGCTTCGCGGAAAAATGCGATTTGATATAGTTGCTGAAATGAGAGAAAATGTATTTCGCGATAAGAGCAGTTTGCAACTCTACGTGAAAGACATCAAATTTGATTGATATGATTCTTCGTGCCGAACATTTAGTAAAAATATATAAAGGTCGCCGGGTGGTGAATGACATTTCTGTGGAAGTTAGTCAAGGTGAAATTGTAGGACTTTTAGGACCTAATGGTGCTGGAAAAACTACTTCATTTTACATGATTGTAGGCTTGATTCAGCCGAATGAAGGCAAAATTTTTCTCGAAAATGATGATATCACCAGTCTTCCTATGTACCGCAGAGCAAAGCAGGGAATAGGATATTTGGCTCAGGAAGCATCGGTTTTTCGTAAACTTTCGGTAGAAGAAAATATCATGGCTGTCTTGGAAATGACCAAAATGCCAAAGCAACAACGCAAAGAAAAAGTAGAGAGCCTTCTGGAGGAATTCAGCTTAACACACGTTCGCAAAAATTTGGGAATGGTACTTTCGGGCGGTGAAAGACGAAGAACTGAAATTGCGAGAGCATTGGCTGTTGACCCGAAATTTGTGCTGTTGGATGAGCCTTTTGCAGGTGTGGATCCCATTGCTGTGGAGGAAATCCAGACTATCGTTGCAAAGCTAAAAACCAAAAATATTGGTATTTTGATCACTGATCACAATGTGAATGAGACTTTGTCCATCACTGATAGAGCATACTTAATGTTTGAAGGTAAGTTGCTAAAGGCTGGAACGGCGGAAGAACTTGCCGCCGATGAGCAAGTGAGAAAAGTGTATTTAGGATCTAATTTCGAGTTGAAACGAAAAGTTTTTAATTAATGGCGGTTCTGAATTCCTTTATGACCTGGATTTTTAGGAGTCGTCTTGGTCAAATCGAAAATTTCAAGCACAATCCAATTGCTGTTCAGGAGGCAATTTTTAAGGAGCTTTTGGAAGCTGGAAAAAATACAGATTTTGGAGTTGAGCATCGATTTTCGGAGATAAAGTCCTATGCAGATTTTGCACGCAGAGTACCTATAAGAAACTACGATAGCTTCAAGCCATTCATCGATAAGACGATGGAAGGAAAGGATAATGTGATATGGAATCGGGAAATAGAATGGTTTGCTAAGTCCTCGGGAACAACTGCAAGTCGTAGCAAGTACATTCCAGTGACACATGAAAGCCTGAAGAATGTCATTATAAAGGAGGAAAGGACATGGTGGCGCTTTACATGGCCAATTACCCTGACTCCAGAATGTTTGCCGGAAAGACATTAACCATAGGTGGAACTCTTGATAACAACCCACTGAATCCTCAAGGAACTGCAAGAGCTGGAGACATCTCTGCGGTGATCATGGAGAACCTACCATTTTGGTCGTATTTTGTCCGAACTCCATCCAAGGAAACTGCTTTGATGGGAGAATGGGAAGCCAAGATTGAAAAAATGGCTCGCGAAACCATGGATGAAGATGTGACGTGCATGGCTGGAGTTCCTACTTGGACTATTGTTCTTTTGCAAAAAGTCTTGGAGCTCAAGAAAGCCAAGAACATTACAGAAGTTTGGCCAAATCTTGAGATTTTCTTCCACGGTGCGGTTGCTTTTGGGCCATATAGAAGTCTTTTCAAGGAGCTTATTCCTTCAGAAAAGATGCGTTATATGGAAACCTATAATGCTTCGGAAGGTTTTTTTGGGATTCAGGATCAGAAAGATTCTGATGAGTTATTACTGTTGTTGGATTATGGGATTTTCTATGAATTTATTTCCATGGAAGAGTGGGATAATGAAAATCCAGAAGTGATTCCTTTGTCTCAAGTAGAAGTTGGTAAGAATTATGCTTTAGTGATAACTACTAACGGTGGACTTTGGCGATATAAAATTGGTGATACGGTGAAATTCACTTCCACCTCACCTTATCGATTTAGAATTTCAGGACGGACACGTCATTTCATTAATGCATTTGGCGAGGAAGTGATTGTGGAAAATGCCGAAAAAGCGATCCAATTCGCCGCTGAGCATACAGATGCTATGATTTCTAATTTCACAGCTGCTCCAGTTTATTTTGATGGTTCTGGATCAAAGGGGGCTCATGAATGGGTTGTGGAATTTCAAAAAGAACCTGCTGATCCAAATGAGTTTAACAGATTAGTAGATGAGCATTTACGAGAAATAAATTCTGACTACGATGCCAAGCGCCATAAAGGCCTGGCATTGATAGAACCAATCATCCATCATGCTCCACATGGCTTATTTGAGAAGTGGATGCGGAAACGAGGTAAACTCGGAGGTCAACATAAAGTGCCTAGATTGTCTAATTCCAGAGAATACCTTGACGAGCTTTTGGAAATGATTCAAAGCGCAGAAGCACAGTAGTACTTTTCTAGTTAGCCTAGAACAACGAAGCCCGACGATTAATCTCGCCGGGCTTCGTTTTTTTATGGTTTCAGCCTTTAAACTTCCATTCCTTTATCCCGCATCTTTTTAAACTCATCAAATCTTCTGAAGATAGCTACGGTGAATCCAGCAAGCATAATGATTGTTCCTATCCAAAGGATATTGATATAAGGCTTCACTATAGCCTTCATTACCACATAGTCTTTTTGATATTGATTGACCTTGAAGACAAACTTATTTTCCTCAGGCAAGATGTTTTCAAGACTTACTTTGATCCCAAGCTCATTATCCACTACTGGTAGCTTCCCAACTTGGTTGTTTCTGATAATGAATGTTGGCTGAATCGATTTCTCTACGTCGTAATCAAGAATTCGAAGATTCGCTCGTACTGCTACGTCGCCTTCTTGCAGCACATAGCCATCCAATTCCTTCAGGACATCAGCTCCGTCAAAGTAGGTAACATAATCTGCGATGTGGAACTGCTCGCCTGGAGCGACTTCATAAATCTCATCTTCTTTCCAATCCGGATCCTCAGAATCATTCATGGCAGCCACATACGTATAAAGATCCTTGTCTATAAAGATCCTAAGACGCTGGAGAAGAAATCAATCCCCCCATGCCTTCATTGAACTGAGACATTGGGCTAAGCGAAAACTTCAGTACTTCGTTTTGATAATATTCGATCTGGAAGTAGTCATTTTCTTCCAAGACGATATCTACTTTATCGCCTTTCTTGAAGTAATCTTTATAATCCTCCAAAGCGAGGGCTTCATTTACTTTACCTGTTGGTTCCAAAATCTTGGCAGGAACATATTCTGAGATACCTTTTACCTTCTTCTGACGACCACGGTAAATCACCGTATAGTCCTTCATCTGAGTTGGTTTATTGATCCAAAGCAACACATGCTCCTTGTTCAGTTCGTCTTCCCAGCTATTGCTATAAGTGAGGCCGGACATATTGATGGAAATGGTATCTGAATACCCAGAGCTAAACATGATACCTATTAGAATCATACCCAAACCAATATGTGCCAAAGAACCACCTGCTAGTTTGAAAGTTGATTTCTTTAGGATTTTGGCTAAAATCACCGAATTGGCGGTGATCGTAAATGTACCGGCAAGTACGATGATCATGTATTGCCAATCAAAAACTTTCGCCAAGACTATAATCGCTGCCGAAAGTAAAACCGAAATGATGTAAGGAGTCAAAAGCGCGTCTTTTAGTGCTTTTTTATCCATTTTTTGCCACCAGAAAAACTGACCAACAGCGGTAAGCATAGCTAGAGCCACGGCAAACCAAAGTTGGAATTTGGTATAAAACTCAATCTGATCGGCTGGAGGAGCCATATTGGATATGCCTCCAAAGCTTTCAACCATCGCATTCCAAGCTGGAATAGAGGTAGGAAGGATCACTTGGAATGCCATCAAGGACAGAGTAGTAGCACCGATAAACACCCAGAATTCACGGGAGTAAACAGAGGCTTCTTTTTCTGAAGTAGGAATATTTTTCCAATGAATCACGCAAAGAACCACTGCTACCACAAGGAAAAATAGCATATAAATTAGTAACTGACCAGAAAGCCCAAGGTCGGTGAATGAGTGAACTGAAGCATCTCCCAATACACCTGATCTCACTAGGAAAGTGGCATAAAGTACCAAAATGAAAGTCATGATCACCAAGACAATGGAAGTCTTCAGCGCAGTTGCGCTTTTCTTATAGGTGATCATCGTGTGAATGGATGCCACTAAGATTAGCCATGGTACATACACGGCATTTTCTACAGGATCCCAATTCCAATATCCTCCAAAGTTTAGCGTCACATAGGCCCAGTAAGCGCCCATGATGATACCCATACCAAGGATCATAGCAGAGAAAATCGCCCAAGGCAACGCTGGACGAATCCATTCAGAGTATTTTTTGGTCACCAATCCACCCATCAAAAAGGCGAAGGGAACCAAAGTAGAAGCATATCCTAAGAATAAGGTTGGCGGGTGAATCACCATCCAGATATTTTGTAAAAGCGGATTTAAGCCTGTTCCATCTTCTGGTACGAAATCAGGATTCATCTGGAAAATCGGCGCCTGAGTAGCATCTCTCAAGAGAATGAAAGGAGAACTACCGATTTTCAAATCACCAATCACCACACCTAAAATCATGGAAACCAAGAATGCCTGAACTAGTGCAAAAACCACCATTACAGGAGCTTCCCAGAATTTATTAGTGAAAATAAGGATGGTTCCTAAGACTACATTCCAAAAGATCCAAAGAATAAAAGCACCCTCTTGACCCTCCCAGAAGCTGGAAATCATGTAGTGAACTGGGAGCGCTTCAGAACTGTGGGAATACGCATAAAAATACTCAAATCGGTGATTGTAGATGATCTCAAAAAGTGAAAAAGCAATCATCACAGCAGAGATGCCGTGAACTCCAAAGCTGATTCTGCTGAATCTTCTCCAACTGGCTTTCTCTAGTTCGTTAGCTTGGAAATACTGAATGTAAGCGTATGCGGTAGTCAGTGCACTGACAAAGGCCACTATGGTCATGAAGTGGCCAAGATTACCGATAAAGGTATTGATCATGGATTTGTTATTCTAACTGAGCTTAACTCACATTCCTGCCGACTGAACTTCAGTTTCTTGGTATTTGGAAGGGCATTTCATTAGGATCTTATCGGCAATAAAGATTTCATCATTCTTATAAGAACCAATTACTACCACAGATTCTGAACGGGTAAAATCCGCAGGTACTGGCTCATTGTAAAACACTTCCTGCTCCACTCCTTCGTTGTCAACCAACATGAAAGTGAAAGAAACCTTGTCTTCTCTTACATTTAATCCAGTGACTTCTCCACTCGCGTCTTTTTTCAGCTGACCTACGACATGGATAGCTTTGTCGTTTCCGTCCTGCTTCATTTCTTTGGCAGTGGTGAAGCTTTCGTAGCTACTTGCATCACCTATAGAAGTCATGATGATTACAATGGCAACTGCAATAATTCCTAATCCTATTATATGTCCTGTTTTCATCTTTATTGAATTTTAGGAATGAAGATTTTTTTCAAGCTTACTGATCTTGCGGTCAGTGCTGATTAGATAAACAGTGATTCCTGCGAAGATGATCACTATCACACCCACAAGAACATAAATTTTGCCGTTGGAGCGCATGACGTCTGCCATTTCCACTGAATTATTTGAGTAGTCAGCTTCTGTGACAGGAATTTTCTCTTGTGCCAAAGCAGAAAGACTGAAAACCAAAAGAGCTATAGTTAATAATTTTTTCATGTGTTTATTATTGATTTGAATTGGCCACATGGAATCTCGCATGGTTTATTAACATTCCTTCTTGTGTTGTTGCCATCATGCTCGATTTCATCAATCAGGAATTAATCATTCTGTCTTCAATTGTCCTTTCCACCCTACGCATTCTGACGCGTACAGTTGCGATCCAGCTACCTAAAAGTGTCCAACCAATAATCGCCGGATAAAACACTACACGAAGTTTGGAATCCAAATCATACGCATTGAAGCCGGGGTTTCCACCATTTCCTGGGTGCAAACTGTCTGTTAGTCTTGGCAATACGAAGATAAGGGGAATAAAAGCAGCGAATGCGAAAATGTTATAGATGGCTCCGATTCTAGCTCTCTGCTGAGAATCAGAAAGAGAATTTCTTAACACTAAATATGCGAAATACATTAGTATCCCAATGGCCGCAGCATTTTGCTTGGGATCGCTACTCCAGTAATCTCCCCAGGTAAATTTTGCCCAGAGCATTCCGGTTACTATTCCCAAAACTCCAAAAAGAATTGCTGAGTTGGTGAATTCTACAGCCAAATCATCATTTCTAATGTCATTAGTTCGGAGATACTTGATGCTGTAGTACACTGAGATCACCAGCATCAGGATCATTCCAAACCACATGGTCACGTGGAAGTGAAGAGCACGGATTGTTTCGTTGAGGATAGGAAGTCGAGGTGCTTCCATCAGCAAGCCTGCGATTAGCGTGTACAGCAGCAGGGCGATTGCAAGAATTTTCCACCAGGATTGGCGCATAGGGCATTTTTGCTAATTCAAGCGCAAAAATAAGTCATAAGTTCCTGAAAACGGTGCTTTTTGTGAAGTCTTTTGAGGGGATTTAGGATATTAGATTTACGATTTACGAGATCTACAGAACTTCAAGCATTCTTATTTATCTCAGACTTTCTCTGGAAAGAATTAATGCTTGACAGTAAAATTATTTTTATGTGTATATTTAGTGAAATCGTACACATTATGAGAACGAATATTGAAATAGATGAAAAGTTAATGGATGAGGCCATGAAGGCTTCTGGTTTGACTACAAAAAAGGCCACTGTAGAAGAAGGTTTGCGGTTAATTCTTAGGTTGAAAAAGCAGAAACGAATCAAAGAGTTTCGCGGAAAAATGAAGTGGGAAGGTGATTTGGATAAAATGAGAATCGATTCATGATTTTGGTGGATTCTTCTGTTTGGATAGATTACTTCAACGGGCAAGAGAATGCACAAACTGATTTTTTGCATAAGTCACTTGGGACGGAAATTATCTGTACAGGTGATTTGATTATGATGGAAGTCCTTCAGGGTTTCTCCGCTGACAAAACTTTAGGGAAGCAAAAGCCTTTTTTGAAGATTTACATTTCTTCAATTTAGGAGGAAAAGATATAGCGATTGCAAGCGCTGAGAATTTTAGGCTATTGAGGAAAAGAGGAGTTACAATCCGCAAAACAATCGATTCTGTCATTGCTGCTTTTGCATCAAATCTGAAATTGAACTCTTACACAACGACAAAGACTTTGAGCCTTTTGTGGCTTATCTTGGGTTGAAGTCGATTTTTTGAAATTTTAAATAATGAATGATGAATTTCCAATAGCGAAGACTACGATCTCCACAAATAAGGAAACAGAATATATCCTGTCACGGCAACTATCGCATTGATCGCTAAAAGTGTAAAAAGATAATCCATACTTACACTCCAATCTAATCCGTCCATCGCATTTTTGGAAATGCGGATGGCCATAAGCAAAATCGGGATAATTACTGGAAAACTAAGAATCGCCATTAGCGTTGCATTATTCCCTGCTTTGGAAGCAATTCCACTAACCATCGTCAAACTTGCTGAAAAGCCTAAAGCACCCAAAACTAAATTCAGGATAAATAAGCCTTGGTCCTGAACTGGATTTCCCAAGATCACTGAAAAAACTCCATAGCCCAGAAGTGCTAGTATGAGAGTTAGACCGGTATTATAGATTATTTTAGAAAGGATGATTGATTCAGGAGAAGCAATCATATAGTAATAGAGTTGGCGACCTTGATGCTCCTGGACAAAGCTTTTGGCAACTGCATTCACAGCAGAAAACAGAATAATGATCCAATACAAGGCATTCCAAGTGGGTTCTGAAATATTCCCCTCTCTAGCTCCTACACTTAAATACGTGATAAAAACTGCCGAAACCACATAAAGCAAAATCCCATTCAGCGCGAATTTCTGTCGCCACTCTAAGGTGACTTCCTTGCTAATCAGAACTGAGATTTCTTTCCACATCGCCCAAAGGTAAGTCAGAAGTATGAAGTGAGAAATCTAAAATCGTGAAATTTCAGATTTTTCACTTTTGATTTCTGACTTTCGTTTCTGCCAAATTGACATCAATTCTCCTTTGGAACAACAGTTGCAATTCTGAGCCCGACAAACATTGTGTTTAACTAAACTAATTTATAGCCATGCAGGAAAAAGGCACGATCTCGATCCATACCGAGAACATTTTCCCGATTATCAAGAAGTTTCTCTATTCTGATAACGAGATTTTTCTAAGAGAACTCGTTTCTAACGCTGTCGATGCGACTCAAAAAATTAAGCGTTTAGCGACATTAGGTCAGTACACAGGCGAACTTGGTGACACTACGGTGGAAGTAAGTTTCGATGAGAAAAAGAAAACCATTACCATCTCTGACCATGGTCTTGGGATGACTGCTGAGGAGATTAAAAAGTATATCAACCAGGTGGCATTCTCCGGAGCAGAGGAATTTGTCGAGAAATTCAAAGACGCTAAAGATGCCAATGAGATCATCGGTAAGTTTGGTTTAGGTTTCTATTCGGCATTTATGGTCGCTGATACTGTAGAAATTGATACACTTTCATACCAAGAAGGAGCAGAAGCTGCTAAGTGGACTTGTGATGGTTCTACCTCTTTCGAAATTTCCAAAGGAAAGAGAAAAGAGCGCGGGACGACTATTATCCTTCATATCAATAAAGATTCTGAGGAATTCCTGGACAAATGGAAGCTTCAGGGAATTTTGGACAAGTACGCGAAGTTCCTTCCTGTTCCGATCAAATTTGGTACTAAAACCGAATCTGTAGAAGATGGAGTGGATGACAAAGGCGAGAAGAAATGGAAGTCAGTAGAAGTTGACAACTTTATTAATACTACTGCTCCGATCTGGACTAAGTCTCCAAGTGATCTGACTGATGAGGATTACCTTAAATTTTACAAGGAGCTGTATCCAATGTCCGAGGATCCACTTTTCTGGATTCACCTGAATGTGGATTATCCATTCAACTTGACGGGGGTGTTGTATTTCCCGAAAGTGAAAAACGAATTCGAACTTCAGCGAAACAAGATCAAATTATTCAGCCGTCAAGTGTTTATCACAGACGAAGTGAAAGACATCGTTCCTGAGTTCCTGATGTTGCTTCATGGGGTGATTGACTCTCCGGATATTCCACTGAACGTATCCCGAAGCTTCTTGCAGGCGGATAGCAACGTGAAAAAAATCAACTCGTACATCACGAAGAAAGTAGCGGATAAGCTTGCTGAGCTTTATAAAAAAGACAGAACGGCTTACGAGCAAAAATGGGGGGATATCGGACTTTTCGTGAAATACGGAATGATCTCTGAGGAGAAATTTTACGAGAAAGGGAAAGACTTCGCATTACTTAAAAATACAAATGGCGAATTCTTCACTATCGAAGAATACCAGTCTAAAATAAAGCCAAATCAAACAGACAAGAATGAGCAAACGGTCATTTTGTATGCAACTGATTTGGAAAAGCAGGATGGATTTATCCAATCTGCCAATAAGAAAGACTACGATGTCTTGGTGATGGATTCACCGATTGACAGTCACTTTATC
Organism: Algoriphagus sp. 10J20-15; assembly: GCF_055809615.1. NCBI lineage: Bacteria > Pseudomonadati > Bacteroidota > Cytophagia > Cytophagales > Cyclobacteriaceae > Algoriphagus > Algoriphagus sp. 10J20-15. The sequence goes on along the minus strand of NZ_JBVVUG010000048.1, from coordinate 13,490 downwards.
CAAAACTTAGAATCCAAACTGGAGAAAACGCAACTCAAGCGTGTGGATGCTGATGTGGCTGAGAAGCTGATCCAGAAGGATGAAACTTACGCCAACTTGCTAACTGAAGATCAGAGCAAGGAAGTGAAGGAAATCTTTGACAAAGCAATCAACAACAAGACCTATACAGTAGAAGTGGAAGGCTTGAGTCCTGAGGAACTTCCAGTGACGATCACCATGGAAGAATTCATGCGCAGAATGAAAGACATGGCTGCAACTGGAGGCGGAGGAATGGGCTTCTACGGTTCCCTTCCTGATGCCTACAAAGTAGCCATCAACGGAAATCACCCTGCAGTGGACAAAGTCCTGAAAGCAGAAACCGAAGAAGAAAAGATCAAGATTGCTAAACAGTCATTTGATCTGGCATTGCTTTCCCAAGGCTTGCTTACAGGTAAAGACCTGACTGCCTTTGTAAAGAGAAGTGTGGAATTGTTATAATAGATACCGGCAAATCTCCAAAGGTTTTGAACCCTTGGAGAGTTTGATTATCTAAAAATCCCCGAGAAGCTCGGGGATTTTTTGTTGTATTGATTTTTCAAACTTAAAACTATGCAGTTTAAAACCGGTTTTGTGTTTTTGTTAATTAATTGAACTATAATAGGTTATGAATATCATTATACTGTGAACTAAAAATAAAATTGCTGATTATCAGCTGGTTAACTAAAACTCTAAAATATTTTTAAACTAAAATTTGGTTTTATAAATGGGGGGGTATGTTTAGTTCAGGTTTAAGGCGCTGAGGACTTTTTAATCAATCTTTGTAATTTTTAATCAATGAGTCTATGTTAAACGAACTAAGAAAAACATTTGTTATTTGTGGAATTTACGTGACCTTCATTCTATCATTTTCTTTTATTCAATCTTGTTCGATCTCAGAAGAAGTAGAATTTGAGTCGTCAATGGATGAAAGAAAAAGGTTAGAATTGTTTGATACTTTTAAAAGAAGCATTAGTGTAGCACACAATGAAATTATGGCGTCAAATAATGTAAGTAATGTTTCCCGTTTGAATCAAGAAGAGCTTGCTATGGTATTAGAAGGAGAAATCAGACCTGTGGCAACTAATATTTTGTACTATTACGGATTTTCTGACCAAGAGATCATTGAAGAATTTGGTAGCCTCGATTCACCTGATATTTCATTGACAGCACAAGTAATTGTTCTTCTGGAAGAAGAATTGGCTCAAAATAGGTTGATTTATTTTTTAGATGAATCTGATATATACTATTCCAGTTTATTTGGAATAAGTTCTGCACTTGCTCAATCAGATACAATTGGAGGTTGCTTAGCTGATGCAGTAGGCATATCCGCTGTTTTCGCTGTTCTGGAAGGTGGAGCAAACAAAAAAATGAAAAAGGCAGCAATCAGAAAGGCAATCCGGAAGGTGGTTGATAGGAGTCTGGGGGTTATTGGAACTACCTTGGCTGTATATGACTTTTCAGACTGTATGGGTTGGTTATGATTGAGTATATGAATTGGGAAAATTTTAAGTTGATACTTTTTATAATTGGATTGATTCTTTCGTCAATTCAGCTGTATGAAAGAAAAAAGGAAAAAAAGAAGGTTTCATTTCTTTCCATTTCTCTAGTTATCTTATTCTTAGCTTTGATCCTAGGGAGATTTTTATAAAATGGTTACTGCTTTTGTAAAGAGAAGTGTGGAATTGCTTTAAGAACAAGCTATTATTTATAAATATTAAAACGGGTATGGTTTCATACCCGTTTTTTTTGCCATATTTATTAAAGCCTAGTACGGTACTAGGGTATTCCACGAAAAAGAGTATTTTTGATCTATGCTTTCTAAAAAGACCAAATACGCCCTACATGCCCTGACTTATCTTGGAAGACACAAAGATGAGAAGACAGTTCTTATTCAGGAGATTGCCGAAGAGCATGGGATTTCCCATAAGTTTTTGGAGAATATCCTTTTGGAACTCAAAAAAGCAGGAATGCTCGGAAGTAAAAAAGGAAAAGGCGGAGGCTATTACTTAATCAAGGAACCCAAAGATATTCCGCTTTCGCGGGTGATCCGCTTATTGGATGGCCCAATTGCTTTACTTCCTTGTGTGAGTTTAAACTACTACGAACCATGCGATGAGTGCAAAAATGAGGCAGTTTGTGGGATAAATCGGGTGATGATTCAAGTGAGAGACGAGACTCTTAAAATACTGGAGAACAAAACCTTAGAGGATATTTTGAACGAGGAGTAAAATTTTTTTACCATAAACCCTATATATTTTATAGGGTTTATATACTTTTGTGCTTTACGCTCGTAATAAACCTGTATGATTTTAGACCAGCCACTCAAAAAGCTATTCACTAGCAAGTCCGGAAGGGACAGCAACGCCAAGAGCTTGCTTAAGTCTATTTCTTGGAGAATTGTCGGGACCATTGATACCATGATCATATCCTATTTCGTCACAGGCGAATTAGTAATGGCCATTTCTATCGGTTCGGTAGAAGTCTTCTCCAAGATCATCCTGTATTATTTCCACGAGAGAGCATGGGAAAGCACTCCAAAAGCACAAGCGAATGACACTGAAAAAAAATATGCATGAACTGGAAGCTCAGCTGTCTCAGTTGAGCGCGCAGGAAGGATTGGCTTTGATAGCTGATCTTTTTCCGGGTAAAGTGACTTTTTCCACTTCCCTAGGTCAGGAGGATCAGGTAATCACTCAATTGATTGCTGATGCTCATTTGCCTATTTCTATCTTTTCTTTGGATACTGGTAGGCTTTTTCCAGAAACCCTAGACCTACTTTCCAGAACAGAAGCTAAATACAAGCAGAATATAAAAGTTTACTATCCAACTACTTCCTCTGTGGAGAACTTGGTAAGTGAGATTGGAATAAACGGGTTTTATGACTCTGTTGAAAATAGAAAATCCTGCTGCTTTGTGCGCAAAGTGGAGCCACTAAGAAGAGCTCTTGCTGGAAATGAAGTGTGGGTGACCGGGCTTCGCGCTGAGCAATCAGCCAATAGATCAGACATGAAGCGCGTCGAGTGGGATGAGGTAAACCAAATCCTAAAATTCAACCCGCTTTTGGATTGGACTTTTGATGATATGATTGCCTACATCAGCGAAAAGAATATCCCTTATAATCCGCTGCACGACAAAGGTTTCATCAGCATAGGTTGCGCGCCATGTACTCGCGCGATTATGGAAGGTGAAGATGCCCGAGCAGGCCGCTGGTGGTGGGAAGATTCGAAAAAAGAGTGTGGCTTGCATGCTAAGTAAAACTCAAGATTTTAGATATAAGATTCAAGACTTAGGCAGAGGTAGTCAGTCTTAGCGAAGTCGAAGACAATTAAATAGAAAAGCTAAATAGAAGATATAGTTTGAGGTACGATTTCACCTCGTAAATCGTAATTCATAAATCATAAATATCATGAACAACCTATTAATACCTAATCCGAAAGAAGCAGAATCGATCCACATCATCCGTGAAGTGGCAGCGCAATTTGAGCGTCCGGTTTTGCTTTTTTCCGGAGGAAAGGACTCTATTACACTAGTGAGACTGGCCCAAAAAGCCTTTTATCCAGCTAAAATTCCTTTCCCTTTGTTGCACGTAGATACGGGGCATAATTTTCCTGAGACTATAGAATTCCGGGATAGGCTAGTGGAAGAATTAGGATTGGAGCTTATCGTACGAAATGTACAGGACGCAATCGATCAGGGGAAAGTTCGTGAGGAAAGAGGAAGATATTCCAGTAGAAATTCCCTTCAGACTACCACGCTTTTGGATGCCATCGAAGAATTCAAATTCGATGCTTGTATCGGTGGAGCGAGAAGAGATGAGGAAAAAGCCAGGGCAAAAGAAAGAGTATTCTCGGTAAGAGATGACTTTGGTCAGTGGGATGAGAAAAATCAACGTCCAGAGCTTTTTGACATGCTAAATGGTAAAATCCATAATGGGCAGAACGTGCGTTGTTTCCCGATTTCCAACTGGACGGAACTGGACGTTTGGGAATATATCAAAACTGAAAATATTGAGATTCCATCGATCTACTTTGCACATGAGCGTGAGGTATTCCTTCGTGATGGGTTGATCTGGACTGCCAATGAGCATGTGTTTCGTGAGGACCACGAAGAAGTGATGGTGAAAATGGTGCGATTCAGAACTGTAGGTGACATGACCTGTACTGCCGCAGTTCTTTCAGAAGCTGTGTCGCTGGATGATGTTGTCGGTGAAATCAGAGATTCTTCCATCTCCGAGCGGGGTGCCAGAATCGATGATAAGCGATCCGAAGCAGCTATGGAGACGAGGAAGAAAGTCGGATACTTTTAGAAAAAGTACAAGGTCTCAAGTACAAAGTACCAAGTAGACTCGGCTCACACGTTATGCTACTTTTCCAAAAGCAGCATTAAAATCGAGTCCAGCTTCTGGAGAAGCAGGACAACAGCAAAATAAAAAACTGAACAACATGTCTGAAAATAGAAAACTTATAAAAATCGCTACTGCAGGTTCTGTGGATGATGGCAAGAGCACGCTGATCGGACGATTACTATACGATACTAAATCATTGACTACAGATAAAATCGAAGCAATCGAGCGCAGCTCTAAGCAGCGAGGATACGATTACCTTGATTTCTCTTTGGCTACCGACGGATTGGTCGCTGAGCGGGAGCAGGGCATTACGATTGATGTAGCTCATATTTATTTCAATACAGCTAAGACCAACTTTATCGTAGCAGATACTCCAGGCCACGTGGAATACACCAGAAACATGGTGACGGGAGCTTCCACTTCTCAGGTAGCGATCATCTTGATCGATGCAAGAAAAGGTGTGATTGAGCAGACTTATCGCCACTTTTTCATAGCCAATTTATTACGCATCAGCCATGTGGTGGTAGCGGTTAATAAAATGGATCTGGTGGATTATGATGAGGAAGTGTTTTTGAAGATCAAGGCGGATTTTGATGTGTTGGTAGCAAAGTCAGATTTCAGTGAAGATCAAATTAACTTCATCCCTGTATCTGCTTTGAAAGGAGAGAATATTGCCAGGAAATCTTCAGAAATGCCATGGTATGTAGGAAACACTTTATTAGATCATTTGGAAGTGCTGGAGACCAAAGATCTCGAAGAAAGTACCGTAGCTAGATTTCCTGTTCAGTATGTGATCCGTCCAAAAACTGAGGCTTGGCATGACTTCAGAGGTTTCTCAGGAATGCTTTACGGAGGAAATCTGAAAGTAGGTGATGAAGTAACGCTTTTGCCTTCATTGAATACTTCCAAAATCAAAAGTATTCACTACTTCGATCAGGAAATCCAAGAAGCAGCTCCAGGTAGCTCTATTGCAGTAACATTGGAAGATGAAGTTGATTTGAGCCGAGGAGATATGTTGGTGAAAAGCTCAGCAGTTCCACGTAGCGAAAAGCAAATTACAGCTACGATTTGCCAAGTAAATAGTAAGGCCCTAACAGTAGGTAAAAAATACATTTTGCAACACGGAGTGAATCGTGTGATGGCGAAAGTCGATCAGATAGAATCCAGAATTCACACGGATTTTTCTGGGGGAGAAGATGCGCATTCGCTTAAGTTGAATGACATCGGGCGGGTTCATTTCCGCTTAAATAAGCCGATCCATTTTGATACCTATAAGTCAAATAAATCAAATGGAAGCTTTATTCTGATTGATGAAGCAGAATACGATACTGTTTCGGTTGGATTCATTGAATAGACTGAAAAATGAAAATTTGGATAGTAGGCCATTAAGCTGATCAACTTTCTAACCTTACCACTTTTCAACTCCAAACCTCAAAAACCTATTAAGCCATGCAGAGTTTCAGAACAGAACTTGAAAACAATATAGTAGAACAAGATATCATCGATTTAGAAAAGAAAATTGCGCTTTTCAATGGTGGTAATATAGACGAGGAAAAATTCCGTAGCCTTCGTCTGGCGCGAGGCATCTACGGCCAGCGACAGCCAGGTGTGCAGATGATCCGGATCAAACTGCCTTATGGTCGTGTTTCTTCCGATCAGTTACGCAGAATCTGCAAAGTATCCGATGAATATTCTACTGGACGTTTACACATCACCACTCGACAAGATATCCAGATTCACTACGTGAGCTTGGATAGGACTCCTGAGCTTTGGGCTGAATTGGAGCGGGATGATGTGACTATTCGTGAGGCATGTGGAAACACGGTCAGAAATGTCACTGCTTCGGAAACAGCCGGAATCGATCCAAATGAGCCATTTGATGTAACGCCTTATGCTGATGCGACTTTCAAATACTTTTTAAGAAACCCAATTTCTCAGGAAATGGGAAGGAAATTCAAAATTTCTTTTTCCTCTTCTGATGAAGATACTGGATTGAGTTACCTGCACGATTTGGGCTTTATCCCAAAAGTGAAAGAGATTGACGGCAAAGAAGTTCGAGGGTTCAAAGTGATGCTCGGTGGAGGTCTTGGATCTCAGCCTCGTCATGCGGATGTATTCTCTGAGTTTGTGGAAGCAGATCAGATTATTCCGTTTGCAGAAGCTGTGATCAGAATCTTTGATCGCCATGGTGAGCGGGCAAAAAGAATGAAAGCCAGAATGAAATTCCTGATCAAGGATATTGGGTTGGAAGCATTTTTGGAACTGGTTGAAAATGAGAAAAAAGCACTTCCATTTAAGTCATATCCTATAGCTTTTGAAGCATATGATGCTGCCCAAATTCTTCCTGATGCCCCTTCTGCAACTGTAGAAGAGGAGCTTGGGTTGGACTTTGAGCATTTCAAGCTCACGAATATTTTGCCGCAAAAGCAAAAAGGCTTTGTATCTGTCGGCGTTAGAGTTCCTCTTGGAGATTTCTATACAGATCAGGCAAGAAAACTGGCTGATTTGGTAGAGAAATACGCAAGTGCTGAGGTACGATTTACTCTTCGTCAAAACTTCCTGATCCGTGATGTTCGTGAGGATTTGGTTCCATATTTCTACAAAGAGTTGAAGGAAATTGGTTTGGCATCTGCTGGATATAATTCTTTGGGAGATATTACCGCTTGCCCAGGTACAGATACTTGTAACCTTGGCATCGCTAGCTCAACTGGTATTGCAGCAGAATTGGAAAAAGTAATACTTGCTGAATATCCTCAATATCTGAAAAATCAAGATTTAGTGATTAAGATCTCAGGCTGTATGAATGCCTGTGGCCAGCATAATATGGCTCATATTGGTTTTCAGGGTATGTCCATGAAATCCGGAAAAGTTGTAATTCCTGCGCTTCAAGTACTGCTTGGAGGTGGAAATATGGGTGATGGAAATGGACGCTTTGCAGATAAAGTGACGAAAATTCCAAGTAAAAGAGGTCCTCAGGCATTGAGAATCTTACTGGATGATTTCGAAGCAAATGCAAATGGTCTGGATTTCCTGAGCTACTATGACGAGAAAGGTCAGATCTATTTCTATGAATTATTGAAGGAACTAGGTGATGCATCTACGGTGACTCCAGCCGATTATGTGGACTGGGGAAATACTGAAGAATATAAAATTGCAGTGGGTGTGGGTGAATGTGCCGGAGTGGTACTTGACTTGGTTGCTACTCTGCTTTTGGAAGCGAAAGAAAAAATCGATATCGCTCAAAAATGCCTGGAAGAAGGACGCTGGTCTGATAGTATTTACCATCATTACGCAGGCTTGATCAATGCTGCAAAGGCGATCTTGCTCAGCGAAAGTGTAAGTACTAATTCCTATGCGAATATCATCAAGCAATTTGATGAGGTATTTGTAGAATCTGGTAAAATTGATTTGGGAGGATCATTCTCTGAAAAAGTTTACCAGATCAATCAGAATGAGCCAACTGAAGAGTTTGCAAATGCTTATGCTGCTCAGGCATTGGAAATTTACGGATTGCTGAAAAGCTACCGTGAGGAAGAGGTGACTGCATGAACACCGTAATTCAACCGAAAGTAACGCTGGTCGGAGCTGGTCCTGGAGATCCTGAATTGATCACGCTAAAGGCTGTTTTGGCACTGAATAAGGCTGATGTGGTGTTATATGATGCATTGATAGATCCAGTATTACTTGATCATGCACCTGATTCCGCATTAAAGGTATTTGTGGGAAAAAGAGTTGGGAAACATTCTTTCCCACAACAAGATACCAATCAACTATGTGTCAGTTTAGCCAAAAAGCATGGACATGTAGTTCGTCTGAAAGGTGGAGATCCATTTGTTTTCGGACGCGGATCAGAAGAAATTGAATACATAGAAGCATTTGGCGTCCCAACTGAAATGATTCCCGGGATTACCTCGGCTATTGCTGTTCCAGCTTCGGCGGGAATTCCAGTGACCAAACGAGGAGTTTCAGAAAGCTTCTGGGTAGTAACTGGCACAACTTCAGCGGGAGAACTTTCCAAAGATTTGGCACTCGCAGCGCAATCTACAGCAACTGTTGTGGTGCTGATGGGAACCAAGAAATTGGCTGACATCGTATCGGTTTATCGGGAGTTTGGCCAACGAGATTTGCCAATAGCAATCATCCAAAGCGGCACAACCATAGATGAAAAAATCACTGCTGGTTTTATTCATGATATAGAGGAAAAAGCTTTTGAAAACAAAGTAGAAGCTCCTGCGATTATTATCATCGGAGAAGTAGTGCGAGAAAGCATTAAATTAGCTGAAGTATACCGAGAAGCGGTGAAGTATAACCTTTGAGGTTTTTAAAACCTCGAAGGTTTTGTTAATAAAATAGTGTACGGTGTCTTAAAGGTATTAAACCTTCGAGGAGATTTCTCACTCGTCCCTCGCTCGAAATGACACCTCAAAGGTTATCCTAAATCACATGAACCAATTATACCCCATATTTCTCAAAGTTCACGAACTCAACGTGCTCCTGATCGGAGGAGGAAATGTGGGTACGGAAAAGTTGGAGTTCTTATTGAAATCTAGTCCCAATGCTCAGGTGACTGCTGTTTCTAGGGAATTTTCGCAACCCTTTCTTGATCTAGCTTCGACTACCGATTCTGTGACTTTGATAGAGGATGTTTATCATGAGAAATATCTTGGCGGAAAGCATATTGTGATTGCTGCCACTGATGATAAATCTGTAAATCGACAGATTCGTAACGAAGCGAAAGAACGCTTTTTGTTGGTGAATGTAGCTGATACTCCGGAATTATGTGATTTCTACTTGGGCGGAATTGTCACTAAAGGAAACTTGAAAATAGCCATTAGCACCAATGGTAAATCCCCAACGGCAGCAAAGCGACTTCGCCAATTATTGGAAGATGTACTTCCAGAGGAATTGGATGATTTACTTAATAATTTAAATGCTTACCGTGAAACTCTCAAAGGAGACTTTGAATACAAAGTCAAAGCGATGAATCAGATTACTGAGGGGTTTGTAAAGAAGAGCTAAACCATCGAAAACAATATTCATTAATCCCTAGAACCCTAAGTTTTTTATTTCCTCCAGTTACTGTATTTTTGGGCTTCCTTTAAAATACGCATTACCAACTTATATTTATGGCATATCTATTTACCTCAGAGTCTGTTTCTGAGGGGCATCCAGATAAAATCGCAGATCAAATCTCTGACGCGTTAATTGACAATTTTTTAGCCTTCGACCCAAATTCCAAAGTAGCCTGTGAAACTCTTGTGACGACAGGTCAGGTGTTCCTAGCTGGTGAGGTGAATTCTGACATTTACCTTGACGTTCAGAAAATAGCCCGTGACGTGATTAACAGAATCGGTTACACAAAGAGTGAGTACATGTTTGAAGGAAACTCTTGTGGAGTGCTTTCAGCAATTCATGAGCAATCTTCAGAGATAAATCAAGGTGTAGTTCGTCAGAGTCCGGAAGAGCAAGGTGCAGGTGATCAGGGAATGATGTTTGGTTATGCCACCAATGAAACTGAAAACTACATGCCTTTGGCTTTGGATCTATCACACATGATCCTTCGCGAATTGGCAGATTTGAGAAGAGAGAATAAAGATATCACCTATATCCGCCCTGACTCCAAAGCTCAGGTAACTATAGAATATTCTGACGACAATGTGCCTCAGCGTATAGAAGCAATAGTGGTTTCTACTCAGCATGATGATTTTGATGAGGAAGGGAAAATGCTCGCTAAGATCAAATCCGATATCATCAATATTTTGATACCAAGAGTAATTGCTAAGCTAAAACCGGAAATACAAAAGCTTTTCACTTCAGAAATAAAATATCACATCAATCCTACCGGTAAGTTTGTAATAGGTGGACCGCATGGTGACACAGGTTTGACAGGTAGAAAAATCATCGTAGATACTTATGGAGGCAAAGGTGCACACGGTGGAGGGGCTTTCTCTGGCAAGGATCCTTCAAAAGTTGACCGTTCTGCAGCTTATGCTACTAGGCATATTGCAAAAAACATGGTTGCTGCTGGTCTTGCTGATGAGGTGTTGGTGCAGGTTTCTTATGCGATTGGAGTTGCCAAGCCTATGGGTATTTATATCAATACATATGGCACTGCCAAAGTTGATCTGAATGACGGGGCTATCGCGAAGAAAATTGAAGAAATCTTCGATATGCGTCCGTATGCTATCGAGCAACGATTGAAACTGAGAAATCCTATCTATGAAGAAACGGCTGCTTATGGCCACATGGGTAGAAAAAATGAAGTGGTAACCAAGGTGTTTGTATCTCCATATAGAGATGAGATCAAGCTCGATGTGGAGTTATTCACTTGGGAAAAGCTTGATTACGTGGATAAGATTAAATCTGCATTTGGACTATAAAAATAAAGGCTTCCGGTTATAAATCGGAAGCCTTTATTTTTAGTAGCAAGTTTTTTAGAATTCTCAATACAAGATTCTGAGATGGGAGGAAGTGTCAATCTAGCTACTTATGTCTAAATACTTATGTCTTAAATAATAAACATCTCCTCAATCAACTCAGTATAAAAATCCCTCACCTCCATGCCGATGGCTTTCACTTGCTGGGAAATCAAACTGGTTTCAGTTTGGCCAGGAACTGTATTTACTTCGATGAAGTAAAATTTGCCTGTTTCGTGTTGAAGGAAGTAATCTACTCGGATCGCGCCTTTGCAGTTTAACTTTTCATAGATCTTTGCAATAATCCGATTTACACTGGCAACTTCTTCATCAGACATTCTTCCTGGGGTGATTTCTTCTGTCACTCCTGCCACGTATTTGGCCTTCATAATCGAAGAATTCTTTGCTGCTCACGATCTCCGTGGCGGGAAGCACGGTGATTTCTCCTTTACCTTTATAGCAGCCAATAGAAAATTCCCGCCCTGAGACAAACTCTTCTACCAGCACCTGTTTATCTTCCGCAAAAGCCTTATCCAAAGCCTCAGGCAATTCTTCCCAGCGCTTTTACCTTACTCATACCGATAGAGCTTCCTCCATTATTTGGTTTGATAAAAAGAGGCAAAGTCAGCTCATCTTGTACCCGCTTTAGGTTTTTAGCTGAGTTTTCAAAAAGCTGAAGTGATTTGGCAATGTGCAGCTCCTCGATGTCGTCTACAATTGCTTTTGTATAGCCCTTGTTCATTGTAATGGCAGAGCTCAGCTGATCACAAGTAGTGTATGGAATACCGATCATGTCGAAATAGCCCGCAAGCTTTCCATCTTCTCCCGGAGAGCCATGAAGAATGTTGAACACTCCGTCAAAGGTGATTTTGTCATCACCGATTCTTATACTGAAGTCGTTTAAGTCCACTGGAATTTTTTCTCCTGAGGCAGACAGAAAATGCCAATCTCCAGGATAAATCAGGATTTTGTAAACGTCGTAAAGATTGCGGTCAATGGTTTTTTCTACCACAGCAGCACTTTTTAAAGAAATGACAGATTCTCCGGTATATCCACCTGTAACCAGGGCAATTTTTCTCTTCATGGGTATAAAAATTAATGATACGAATTACTCGAATTTTTGGGAATTTCCCGCAAAGCTACTTCCTATCCTACTAACTTTCGGGGCTATTTCCCGCAGATGTTCGCAGATAACTAACGCAGATTGTCGCGGATCTTTAAAACAAAAAACAATTATGTCAATCAAAAATCTGCGCAACTCAGCGTTTTTTTCTGCGTAGATTTGCGGGAAACCTAAAGGTTATTGACTTTCCTGATAATTCCTTCAGTAATATCTTCCACATTGAAATTAACCAATAGTCCGAGTTTTAATCCTGATAGTCTTAGATAAGTAATGATTTGCTTATGGTGTACCTCCAAAAGGTTTTCAATTGATTTAATTTCGACTATGACCTTATTTTCAACTATTAAGTCAATCCTATAGCCAACATCTAACTTAATCGTATCATAAACTAACGGAAGACCTACTTGACGTCTTACATTTAGCCCGTCTTTTTCTAATTCATGAGTTAAAGCGAGTTCATAAGCAGATTCCATTAATCCTGGCCCTAGGCGGTTGTATACTTTAAAAATACATCCTCGTATTCTATAAGAAATATCGTTTTCAGTCATTTTGTCTGATTTAAAAAGTGTGTCTAATTTACTGAATATCAGTCGAATTTAGTTCATATTTCCCGGAGATGATTGTTGATATTTCCCGCAGATCTACGCAGATAATTAACGCAGATTGTCGAGGATCTTGAACTATCAAAAGAATCTCTGCTCCTAAAAAAGCTCTGTAAATCATCGAGAGGCTTATTTGATGCAGTTTGTTTTCCCGAAAATAACCTCAAATTCAATCCGAGATAATCTATAGTACAACATCAAAAATTTGCGCAACTCAGCGTGTTTTTTCTGCGTCAATCTGCGGGAAATTATTCTATGCAAATTGGTTTTAATCTGCGGGAAATATCATGCTAACTTTATCTGATCCAAATAGAACTTCATTCGAGTATGATCTCGTGGCAAAAAGTCAATTTTATCAATTTTATCCTGTTTGTGATTATAGAAAACTTCGATGTATTCGTTTTCGAGAAGATAAAGATTCACCTTATGCTTGTAATAGCGTATACCGACCACAAATGTACCCTCGGTGTAGAGGGTATTTATTTTTTTGTGGAAAGGGAGGTTGGTGAATTCTTCTTTACTCATAATCTTCAATTGCACTCGTTAAGTTACTAAAATGAATTCCTTTTTGATCAAAAAAGGTTGATTCCTGATTGGCTTCGTCTTATACTTGAGAGAACAAAAACCACTATGCTGCTCAAACAATTCCGTTTTACCGCTTTTTTTCTCGTTTTGGGATTGATGCTCGGTACTTCTCGCGCATCCAAAAAGAAAGTTGCCAGCGAGCCATTCAATACTGTCATTCAGACTGCTAGAAGTTATACAGGAACACCTTATCGTTATGGAGGAACCACTCGTGCTGGAATAGATTGTTCAGCCTTGGTTTATCATTCGTTTTATTCTGTGGGAATTACGATGCCGAGAATCTCAACGGATCAAAGTAAAATGGGTAAGAGTATCCGGACTAATGAGATCAAGCCTGGTGATGTACTGTTTTTTGCCACAGGTAAAAGAAGAAAGCAGGTTACTCACTCGGGTATAGGTGC
>NZ_JBVVUG010000047.1:0-90882 GCF_055809615.1 Algoriphagus sp. 10J20-15 | reverse complement strand
ATATCCATGGCAGCAGGAGCAATGGATGACAGAAAATGCCCCAACATGCTTCTAAACCTGGGATTGGCGGGTCCTCTTTTATTCCACTAGCGAAAATCAGCTTTTTACCTTCAAATAGTTCTCCTTTTCCGGTTTTGATTTCAAAACCTGAACGGAGTTTTTTCCCTCGACTGCCATTCCATCAAGAAAAGTTACGGTATCATATTTTGCTACCTGATCTTTACCTATAATTGAGATTTCGGCGGGAGTACTTCCATCCTGTGTTAAAAAATTATGGGAGTGAGGAGTTTGGCGATTGCACGGTTTGCCCGCGTCGATGACCAAAACTTTTCGGAGAGATCTGCCTAGTGTCATCTGCAGCAGAAAGACCTGAATAACTATAATTATTACATTCCGCTTGAAAAGTTGTTGATGGTAAGGTAAAAAAGCTTTCATTTATGCAATAATGTTGCATAAATTAAAGCTTAAAATTTATTTATAAAACCCTGTCTTTCTTATGGATTCGTTGACCAGAACTCCACGTTTTTCACCAAAGCTCTTTTTGGAAGTTTCAAATGTGAAATGAGAAAATCCGCGAAATCTTCGGGTTGCAATACCTTGTCCGGATTCCCATCTGTCAGGTTATTGTCCATAACTAGGTCAGTAGCTATGGTACTTGGGCTGATGCTGAATACACGGATGTCTGATTTTCTGACTTCCATCATCAATGATTCTGTCAATCCGTTCAACCCAAATTTGGAAGCATGTATGCACTTGTCATCGCATTTCCTTTTTGCCCAGCAGTAGAGGATACGTTAACTATATCACCGGATTTAAGCATTCCTAAAAAGAACTTCGTGGATCACATAATAAACCCCGAAATAAGTTAACGATATTTGGAATCTAGGAATTTCCCAAACTTGCCAGTTCCGGCGTTATTCACCAAAATATCAGGGACTTCTAATTCTGAGATCAGTGATGCAGATGGTTTGATGCTAGAAAAATCTGACCGATCAGCGACAGCAATCGCAACTTTCAATGAGGAGTCGATTGAGGCGACTTCTTCCTTAACCTGTGTTTCTGATGCTCTGGATAATCAGATGAACTCCTTCATTTGCCAGCGCCAAAACAATTGCTTTTCCTAATCCTTTTCCTGCGCCAGCTGATCAGCGTCATCTTTTCCTTGTAGTGATTGCATGGTTTTGTGTTAATCAATATAAGACAGAAAACAGTGCAGGATTCGAGTTCAGCGGGAGGGATATTTCTTTTTAGGAACCTAAATGTTCGAGTTATCTCCTTCTAAACATCTCTTCCGTATAATCCAGCAATTCCTACCAATTTTGCCATGCCCTGGAAATTACAATAATAATTTCCGGAAAAGTTGATTTAACTTTTAGCACTGTGGCTGACCATTTGCCGACGTTAGCATTCTTCTAAATTGCCATTTCCGGCTCCTAGCGCTTTGATCTACAGCCTCCGAAAAGCACCTTGTCGGAAGGAACATAGGACACAAAATTGTTTTTGGTGTGCCCTTCCCCTGAGAAATTGATTTATCACGTTAACTTTGTCTCTTTGAAATGAATTGCAGGAAGCGGATATCCTGCATTTTTTGCCAATGCTATGGTTGCAGAGGCATAGGATGGGATTTTTCTGGAGTGAAACTTGTTGTCTTCCCAAGCAATCCCAATGGAAATGTGTAGACTCATCTCCTTGACTGCTGTTTTCTGATCGTTTTCAAGCCAGTTAATCAATTCTAAAAATGCTCATTGGCTGGCGTGTCAAAAACCAGTGTCTTCATTGATAACGATCATCCCATTGCAGGCAACTTCTCCAAAATCATCGGTATTTAGGTAGCTAATATGAACAAAGGTGTTTGATCTGTTCGATTTGTAGAGTCTCGGATTTGTAGACAAAAGAGTTTTCTTGGGCAAAAGCGAGATCCGGAAAAACAATAGGAAGAAAAAGACAAAGGATTTCATTGATTTGAAAGCAATAAGTGAAAGTAAATGACATGTTTATTCAAAACAAAATCCCAGCCTATTTTCATAAACTGGGATTGGTAGAGCCTATTTCATTAAATATTATTTTCTCAGCGTTTCCAAATAACTAACCAAGTCCACCAGTTCAGTTTTTTCAATAGAACTGGAAATTTAGGCATCAGTGATTCTTCCAACTGGGTGACACTCTTGATTCACCAGCTTGTAAATCTTCTGCTCGGCTGATCCTACCAATTTCCACTACTAGATCATTTTCTGTTTCTAGAATTGATGATGCAGGTAAACTCTGTTCCGTCTTTCATTTTAAACAAGTTGAGTTTCATATCCAAAACCCATTCCTTCGGATGGATTGATGATGGCATTAAATAGCCCTTCTTTGGATAATTTATCTCCTTTGGATAGGCCTGTCAATCAATTCCTTTGTCGGCAATTTTATGACAGGCCAGACAATAAGTGTCTGCAATGAGCAGTCCTTTTTCTACGTCTCCTTGTTGAGCTAGAAGCTTCGGCAAATCAACCGTTGCGTTTGAAGATGATTCTCCAAATTTCTCATTGGCTGCGGATAATTCCATTCCAAGAAGATAGAAGGATTTTCTGCGCTATAGGAAGCACATCAGCTGGGATCTTATCCGCTTTTGCCAATTCTAATAAATAATGGCCAGAATTATACCCTTTTGCAGCTTCCATCGCAGCAGTCCTCATATCCAAAGAGTGAGATTCATTGAGATAAACTTGGCCAAGAGTTTTGCCATTTCCTCATTATCTATTACTCCAAATTCTCAATCGAAGCCCACCGCTTTTTTTTCAGAAGGATTAGCAAAGTACTTCTCTATTTCTCCCATTCCATACAAGGCAGCAAAACTATTTCTGCTGCTCATTGGAAATGCTGACTATTCTCAGACTGGGTACATTAAGTTTTTGCAACCTGACTTTTTGATCCAACTGATATTTGCTTACGATATCTAAAAAATCCCGGTCATCTGCGAGACCTCCGGAGTATTTTTTTCGCAAGGAGCCACTTTTCATTCTGGCGAAGCTGGGTCAAAAAGAAATCTGTCTAAGGATAACTAGTTGATCCTCTTCAGGAGCATTTGCTAAGAGTGATTTAAGGGTTTTGTTTTTGGCCGTAACAATCAATCTTTTTATCGATCACTTGATTTTCAGTCAACTGAGGCCAAAAACAAAACCCTTAAATCACTCTTAGCAAATGCTCCTGAAGAGGATCAACTCATTATCCTTAGACAGATTACTTTTGACCCAGCTTCGCCAGATCGAGAGATTCTCACTCTTGCAAAAAATACTGCCGGAAGTATCGCAGATGACCGGGATTTTTTAGATATCGTAAGCAAATATCAGTTGAGAGATCAAAAAGTCAGGTTGGAAAAGCTAATCTACCAGTCTGAGAATAGTCAGCATTCCCAAATGGCGGCAAATAGTTTTGCTGCCTTGTATGGAATGGGAGAAATAGAGAAGTACTTTGCTAATCCTTCTGAAAAAAAAGCGGTGGCTTCGATTGAGAAATTTGGAGTAATAGATAATGAGGAAATGGCAAAACTCTTGGCCGAAGTTTATCTCAATGAATCTCACTCTTTGGATATGAGGACTGCTGCGATGGAAGCTGCAAAAGGGTATAATTCTGAGCCGTATTTATTAGAATTGGCAAAAGCGGATAAGATCCCAGCTGATGTGCTTCCTATAGCGCAGAAAATCCTTCTATCTTCTTGGAATGGAACTATCCGGGCCGAAGCCAATGAGAAATTTGGAGAATCATCTTCAAACGCAACGGTTGATTTGCCGAAGCTTCTAGCTCAACAAGGAGACGTAGAAAAAGGACTGCTCATTGCAGACACTTATTGTCTGGCCTGTCATAAAATTGCCGACAAAGGAATTGATTTTGGACCAGGCCTATCCGAAATTGGAGATAAATTATCCAAAGAAGGGCTATTTAATGCCATCATCAATCCATCCGAAGGAATGGGTTTTGGATATGAAACTCAACTTGTTAAAATGAAAGACGGAACAGAGTTTACCTGCATCATCAATTCTAAAACAGAAAATGATCTAGTAGTGAAATTGGTAGGATCAGCCGAGCAGAAGATTTACAAGCTGGTGGATATCGAGAGTGTCACCCAGTTGGAAGAATCACTGATGCCTAAATTTCCACTATCAGAAACTGAACTGGTGGACTTGGTTAGTTATTTGGAAACGCTGAGAAAATAATATTTAATGAAATAGGCTCTACCAATCCCAGTTTATGAAAATAGGCTGGGATTTTGTTTTGAATAAACATGTCATTTACTTTCACTTATTGCTTTCAATCAATGAAATCCTTTGTCTTTTTCTTCCTATTGTTTTTCCGGATCTCAGTTCTTTTTGCCCAAGAAAACTCTTTTGTCTACAAATCCGAGACTCTACAAATCGAACAGATCAGCCCAAACACCTTTGTTCATATTAGCTACCTAAATACCGATGATTTTGGAAAAGTGGCCTGCAATGGGATGATCGTTATCAATGAAGGGGAAGCACTGGTTTTTGACACGCCAGCCAATGAGGAAGCAAGTTTAGAATTGATTAACTGGCTTGAAAACGATCAGAAAACAGTAGTCAAGGGAGTAGTTGCTACACATTTCCATTGGGATTGCTTGGGAGGGCTGGACGAGTTTCACTCCAGAAAAATCCCATCCTATGCCTCTGACCAAACCATAGCATTGGCAAAAAATGCAGGATATCCGCTTCCTCAAATTGGTTTCAAAAAGAGACTTAATCTTCAAGCTGGAAAAATTAACGTGATAAATCAATTTCTGGGGGAAGGGCACACCAAAGACAATTTTGTGTCCTATGTTCCTTCCGACAAGGTGCTTTTCGGAGGCTGTATGATCAAAGCGCTAGGAGCCGGAAATGGCAATTTAGAAGATGCTAACGTCGGCAAATGGTCAGCCACAGTGCTAAAAGTTAAATCAACTTTTCCGGAAATTATTATTGTGATTCCAGGGCATGGCAAAATTGGTGGGACGGAATTGCTGGATTATACGGAAGAGATGTTTGAGAAGAAATAACTCGAACATTTTAAGATTGTAAAAAGAAATATCCCTCCCGCTGAACTCAAATCCCTGCCAGCTGTTTTTGTATCTTATATTGATTAACACAAAACCATGCAATCACTACAAGGAAAAGTAGCGCTGATCACTGGCGCAGGAAAAGGATTAGGAAAAGCAATTGCTTTGGCGCTGGCAAATGAAGGAGTTCATCTGGCGATATTATCCAGTGACAGAATCAGATTTATTACAGGTTAAGGAAGAAGTCGCCTCAATCGACTCCTCATTGAAAGTTGCGATTGCTGTCGCTGATCAGTCAGATTTTTCTAGCATCAAAACCGCTATTGCATCACTGATCTCAGAAGTTGGAGTTCCTGATATTTTGGTGAATAACGCCGGAACTGGCAAGTTTGGGAAATTCCTAGATCTGGAAGTAAGCGAATGGGAAAATATCGTTAAGGTGAATCTATTCGGGGTTTATTATGTGATCCACGAAGTTCTTCCAGGAATGCTTGAGAGAAAATCCGGTGATATAGTTAACGTATCCTCTACTGCTGGGCAAAAAGGAAATGCGATGACAAGTGCATACAGTGCTTCCAAATTTGGGTTGAACGGATTGACAGAATCATTGATGATGGAAGTCAGAAAATCAGACATCCGTGTATTCAGCATGAGCCCAAGTACCATAGCTACTGACCTAGCTATGGACAATAACCTGACAGATGGGAATCCGGACAAGGTATTGCAACCCGAAGATTTCGCAGATTTGCTCATTTCACATTTGAAACTTCCAAAAAGAGCTTTGGTGAAAAACGTGGAGTTCTGGTCAACGAATCCATAAGAAAGACAGGGTTTTATAAATAAATTTTAAGCTTTAATTTATGCAACATTATTGCATAAATGAAAGCTTTTTTTACCTTTGCCCATACAACAACTTTTCAAGCGGAATGAGCACATTCGATGTAATAATTATAGGTGGAAGTTATTCAGGTCTTTCTGCTGCTATGACACTAGGCAGATCTCTCCGAAAAGTTTTGGTCATCGACGCGGGCAAACCGTGCAATCGCCAAACTCCTCACTCCCATAATTTTTTAACACAGGATGGAAGTACTCCGCCGAAATCTCAATTATAGGTAAAGATCAGGTAGCAAAATATGATACCGTAACTTTTCTTGATGGAATGGCAGTCGAGGGAAAAAAGACTCATTCAGGTTTTGAAATCAAAACCGGAAAAGGAGAACTATTTGAAGGTAAAAAGCTGATTTTCGCTAGTGGAATAAAAGACATTCTTCCGCCAATCCCAGGTTTAGAAGCATGTTGGGGCATTTCTGTCATCCATTGTCCATACTGCCATGGATATGAAGTTAGAAACCAATGCACGGGTATTTTGGCAAATGGAGAATTCGGTTTTGAGTTTGGTAAAATGATAACCAATTGGACCAAAGATTTGACATTGTTCACCAACGGAAAATCTACGCTCACCAAAGAACAAAAATCTTCACTTGAGTCCAAAAATGTCAAAATCCTCGATACCGAAATTGAAGAAATCCAGCATCAGGAAGGGCAAATTCAATGTATCAAATTGGCAGATGGGAGCTTAGTTTCCGTGAAAGCATTATATGCCAAACCCGATTTTGAACAAAATTCTTCAATCCTTGCATCCCTTGGCTGTGACCTGAAAAGCAATGGATATTTGGAAGTAGACCAGCTTCAAAAAACGACTGTTCCAGGAGTTTTTGCTTGTGGAGACAATACCAACATGTTCAGATCAGTGGCATTTGCGGTATCATCTGGAACCATGGCTGGTGCAGCTTGTAATAAGGAATTGATTGACGAAGAATTTTAGAACTACCAAAAATTCATACAAAGCTTACGCATTTAACAGTAGTTCTCAGATTACTAAAGCAGTGCTTCGATAAACGAATAATCATGGTCAATTCCTGTGGCACAAGCATTATTTGATTGCTTTATTGATTATTAACAAGTCATAATTCTATTTTTTGACAAAAGTCAAGGCATAAGCTTCCCCATGTCCTTAGCTTTGAAGGAATTATTTCAATCAATTAACGTCCCATGAAACTACTTGGATACCTCGCACTTGTTAGCATTACTATTATTGGATTTAGCTGCAGCAGCTCTTCTAATGAACAGACTTTTGACAGTTCTGAACTTCCTAGAATGACTCAGGAGCAAACGGAAAAAGTCATTGAAGATTTTATCATGGCTGAGGATGGGGCGACGATTGAGATCCCTGCGGATTCTATGAGTTAAATACTCAGCTGATTATTGACAATAAGTCAAATATCACAATCAAAGGAGCTGGGCTGATGGAAACAGTTCTCTCCTTTAAAAACCTTACTACGGGAGGTGAAGGCATCAAGCTAGTTGGAAATAATATCACAATCCAAGATCTCACAGTAGAGGATGCGCCTGGTGATGGAGTCAAAGTGCAGCATA
The DNA here is from genome assembly GCF_055809615.1 of Algoriphagus sp. 10J20-15. Lineage (NCBI taxonomy): Bacteria > Pseudomonadati > Bacteroidota > Cytophagia > Cytophagales > Cyclobacteriaceae > Algoriphagus > Algoriphagus sp. 10J20-15. The sequence continues at coordinate 83,414 of NZ_JBVVUG010000047.1, read as the reverse complement.
CAGATGGAATTACTTTTCGTCGGATCAACGTCACTTGGACAAACGGCGATAAGTCCAAAAACGGTACATACGCGATCTATCCAGTGCAATGCAAGAACGTGATGATAGACGAGGTAATCGCTTCTCACTCCCGGGATGCAGGAATCTATGTAGGTCAGTCTGAAAATATCGTTGTAAAGAACTCTCTTGCCTTCGGAAATGTGGCTGGAATAGAAATCGAAAACTGTGACAATGCAGAGGTTTTTGGAAATGTAGCACGTGATAATGCTGGCGGAATTCTGGTTTTCAACCTTCCAGGCTTGCCAAAAGCAGATGGAGTTAAAACAAAAATCTACGACAACGACATCATCGAAAACAACCATGAAAACTTTGCGACTGCCACTGGTGAAGGAGCAAATGGCAATACCGTAACGATGATTCCTCCCGGATCTGGCGTTATTCTTTTGGCAGCAAAAGAAGTGGAAATATACAATAACCGCATCCTTCGCAACAAGACTACGGGGGTGGCTATTGCCAGCTATCAAATCACTGGTTTCCCAAGCGAAGCCCCAAACTGGTCACCTTTTACCAGCGACATTTACATTCATGACAATGAATATGACCGTACAAAAGGTTTCCCAGATCTAAGCAGGGAACTTGGGCAGTTGATTAGTATCTATAATGCCCATGGCAAAGCCAAAACACAGGACATTATTTACGATGGCATTTGGGATGAGTCGATCAGCAAGGATATCTCCACCAATCCTATGAACATATGTCTGTCAGAGAAAAATATGAATGACCTTCTTTTCACTAGGTTTGATCTTAGCGAAGGAGACGCATAATATCAAAGCTTTTGCAGATGTGACCCCATTTCAAAATTGCTCTGCTCCAGTAAAAACCAATGTTGCCTCTTTAGCTGAAATGTAATGAGAAGTAGTTCCATTTTCTGGGGAGTCCACCTTTTCCTAGCGATCACGATTTTCATGGTTGCCTGCAAAACCGAGCCCAAAATCAATAACGAAGATCCTGTGCCCGAAAAAGAATTGGCAGATGGGAATTACCCCTATGGAAGGCTTTCGACCTACGGATTCTTTACAGGAGAGTTAAATGAGTTATCTCCAATAAAAGACGTGCTTCCTTACAAACCTGCCTCTTCGCTTTTTACTGACTACGCACTCAAAAGTCGCTATATTTTCTTTCCGGAGGGAGAAAAAGCCACTTTGACCTCAAATGAGTTTGATTTTCCAAAAGGCACCATTTTAATCAAGAATTTTTATTATCCAGTAGACTTCAGAAAACCTGAAGGTATCCGAAGAATTATTGTAAAGACCAGGTTACTTATCAATGAAAAGAATGGTTGGGTAGCCTATCCATACATCTGGAATGAAAGTCAGACGGAAGCAATCCTAAAAGTAGTAGGAGGACAAATGGAGGTTTCATTCACCGATGCTACAGGGAAAGACCAGGTAATCAATTACATCGTTCCTAACAAGAACCAGTGTAAAACATGCCACAATAAGAATGAGACTCTGGCTCCAATTGGCGTAAAAGTTCAGCATCTAAATAATGAGATGGAATACACTTCAGGAGAGTCAAATCAACTCGCTCATTGGACAGAACTGGGAAAACTAGAAGGTTTTGAGGGGAAGAACGCTCATCCTGCCATGATCAATTACGAGGACAAAAACCTTCCTCTGAATGACAGGGCAATGGCATATTTGGATATTAATTGCTCACATTGTCACAGCGCAGAAGGCCCTGCCAGTACCTCTGGGCTTTTTCTTACTTACGATCAAACGGATCCAAGAAAACTTGGAATTAATAAAATCCCCGTTGCTGCGGGCAATGGCGCAGGAACATTTGATTTTGACATCGTTCCAGGCAAGGCAGATGAATCCATTATTACCCATCGTATGAATTCCACGGAAGTTGGGATCGCAATGCCTGAACTTGGTAGAACGACTGTCCACAAAGAAGGTGTTCAGCTGATCAAGGATTGGATGAATGGGATGAAGGAAGCCCGATAAACTATGGCAGATGCAGGGAACCCGTTGACTATAAAAATTTTTAAATGCTTTTCTATCTTCTTAGTATAAGACAGAAAATTCATCGACGGCAAATCGGACGGAGGAGAAGTAGCACTTCTCTCACACCGACCGCACTGAACATTTCCTATTCCAAAGCTGCGAACTCTACGTCCCCTTTTTGATCTTTTCGGTTAAAAATCACCAAAAAAAATGCCTCCGATTTAAAGTCGGAGGCATTTTACATTACTAAATTATTCCTTAGAAAGTATAGCCAGCGGATAATTTGAATCCTCTGTTGTACACATCTGCATCACTATCCTTGAAAATCGGAGTTAACCCCAAATCATAAGATGCCTGTACATTAAATCCTTTGGGTAGATTATATCCTACACCCATCGCTACTCCAAAGTCTGTTTCTTTGATCGCATCAGAGTCATAGGAAATCGTGTTCCCAAAGAAATCACCCTCAAATTTTGAATTAAGCAAAAATGAAATCTGAGGACCTGCGAAAATATTAAATCCTTCCGCAGGATATAATCTAAATAGAACCGGAACATCCACATAGCCTAAAATTGCGCGACTATCTGCAAAGTCATCATTTTGAGTTCCTTTCACAGAGTAATACACACCTGGCTCAAGAGCTAGACGATCCGTCATAAATAACATTGTGTATCCACCTACATGGAACCCTACACGATTGGTGTAATCATTTTCGGAAACATCATCCCCGCTAAAATTGAAAAGGCTGGCTCCACCTCGAACTCCAAATCCACCTGCTTTTCTGAGGATTGTGCTTGAGAAAGTTGGACCATTCCTAGTCCAAGGGCGATAAATAACACTACTTTTTCATAGTCAAATACTGGTTGGTTTTCCCAACTGTATTCCCACGACCATGCCAAATGATTTTTCAGAACCAATTTCTAGATAACTTTCTTGTCTATGTAATCCGAATTTAGCAGGCTAAGTGCACCCATATACTTCATATCGAAATTCAAGGTATCACCAACTTTATACCCCTGCGGGTTTTCGCCCAAATTGATAATTAACATATCAGAACTACCTCCCAAAATCTCGTAATTCCCATCAGCAGGAATTAGGTATTTTGGATCTACATCCAGCAAACCTATATCGATGATTGCTCTAAAAGAACTTTGTCCATACAGCGTTTCATCTATCTCAGCAGTCTCTCCTTGTGGGTTAGCTGCCAGATTACCAACGGGTAAAAGCGGCTTTTCCTGCATTTCAATGATTTCCGCATGCAGTTCAAAAACATCCCCGTTCATTCCCTCGATGACTTTTTCCTCAAACAAATCAAGACCAAAATATAAGGTCTCTCCTACCCTGAAATGATTGATTCCTTTCGGTAATTGGTGAGTCAGCATCAATGGAATGGTGACTGATGTACCAGCAGAAACCCAAGGTATTTTCTTGTTGAATTTTAGCTCAATAATCTGCTTGTAGAGTGACAGCTGTATGAGCTTATCGGTGGATGGCATTACCCCATTTAGGCAATTCAAATTCGTCCCTAAGCCTATGATTTCAATGTTTGGAAGGTGGAAGATTTGGGAATAAAATTCCACTAATCGCTCACCCATTACTCCTTCGCGAAGATCTCCCGTCTCCACCATGATGATAATCTTGTGTTTCTTATCCTGCTTCACGGCTTCCTGACTGATCCAACGGATAGTTTCCAACTCACTATTCAAACTGACGTCAGCAAACTGAACCATTTTACGCACGTATCTTTTGGATACAGGCTTGATGTAAACAGTCTGTAGATTGGGATCTAGTCCTTTGGCAATTTCCAGATTACCTATCCTGCTATCGTGAACCTCCTTTACACCAAGATCTATTAGTTCCTGGAGAAAAAGTTTGTTACCACAAAGCAATTTGGATACGACACCCCAGGAGATGTCGCTTTTTGCAAAGGTCTTTTTGAGAAACTCAAAGTTCTCTTTGAGCTTAGCTCTATTTAATGTCAGGTAAGCCATTTCACTTAGTCAACCTCATTTCAAGGTACTTGTTTGTAAAGCCGATTCTTTCATACAATTTCTTCGCAGGATTGTCTGGTTCCACGTGCAAAGCGATAGAGCCATTAGCCATTTTAATAGCCATATCCATGATTTTTCCGCCTATTCCTTTACCTCTTTGGGCTGCATCTACGGCAATATAAACCAGGATATTTTCAGGAATATAACCCGACATACCTGTTTTATTCATGATAAGTGCACCTAGGATTTTATCATTCTCCCTCGCCATTACTACAAAACCACCGGCATGTAGACTTTGGTCTAAGGCATAGTCCAGACACTTCATAATATCTTCCTTTGGATCACCATATTGACCGAGGTGGACAAAAAGGAAATCTGCGATCTCATTTTTTTGTAAATAAGTCGCATTATCAATAGTAGATAGAGTTTCTAGTTTGATCATATAGATTTTAACTTTGAACTGTTATTTTTTTCGAAATAAATCACTGACAAAAACGTCAGCAAAGAGAGCGTGAGCCCAAATAAATTGGAATCTAAGCCAAAAGGAAGTGCCACTTCGGTTATAATCAAACCTGCAGTCAAGGAACCTCCCGTAATCATAGATGCAGTGGCTGCTTTTGCACTGGTCTGATTGAAAAACAAACCTGCCAGCACCGGCACTAAAAGCCCAGAAACCATAAAAGCATAGGAATATAGCATCAAACTCAAAACTTCCGTCATCTGCCAAGCAATAATAATTGCTACTATTCCAATTGCCAAAGTGAGCAACTGGGAGATTTTCATCTCTTCTTTAAGAGATTTTGAAGTGTAATATTTTCCAAGAATGTCGGTAGTCAGGTTTCCCGAGGCTGCCATCAGACAGGAATCTGCCGTAGAAAGCACTGCTGAAAAATAGGCTGACATCATCAATCCTAAAATACCAGCTGGTAAGATCTGGCTCAGCAAAACCGGAAGCCCCATTTCCGGATCCATCGCGGTGGTAAACCCCTCCAATGCACCCTGCTCTACGGCTACTCTGGATAGTAAACCCAAAGAAACCCCTAAAAGTGCCATAATAGGCCATTCAAATAGTCCGGCGATAAACCAAGCCTTCTTTGCAGACTTTACATCACGCGCGGCAAAAATCCGCTGATAAAGCGTCATACCCACAAACCAAATCGGGATAATCGTGATCCCCCAATTCGCAAGATCCTGCCAAGTCAAATTAGTAAATGAGAAAAACTCCTGGGGCAAAGTGCTCTGAATACCATCCCAGCCACCTACATAATTGTAAGAAATAGGGATTCCGATAAACATCAAACCTGCCATCAAAACAATCCATTGTATCGTATCGGTATAAATAACAGCCTTCAGTCCACCCATCACGGTATACACAACCGCAACTGCACCCATGATCAAAAGCGCATAGGAAAGATCAAGCTCTTCGAAAGTTCCTGAAGCGAGCTTGGCACCTGCCAATAATTGTGAGGAAGTAAAACCAAGATATCCGAGAAAGCAGATTACGGCTGCAACTTTGGCGGTGGTGGAATTGTATAGATGACCGATGATCTGTGGAAAGGTAAAAAACTTAGCAAATGCTGGGTCGGACTTTACTCGTGGAATCAATACTACTGCTGCGAGCCAAGCGCCCAAAAGTCCTGTAAAAAGCATCCAGGAACCAGACATTCCCATCACAAATCCCAAGCCACCAAGCCCAATGGAGAAACCTCCTCCTACGTCAGTCGCTACAACCGAAAGCCCGATATGCCAATGGCCGATATTCCTTCCGCCCACATAGTAATCCTCCTGACCTGAGTTCTTCTTCATGTAAAAATACCCCACTCCCAGCATAGCCAGCATGTAGGCGACAAAGATCCCCAGATCTATATAACTCATATCTAATTTGTATTTGTGACAAAATCTTCTTAAAATATAATTTTTCAAAGTTAAGCATAAAGGCTCACATTCAAAATTTTAATTGGTTTTAAGAGGTGTTTTGATCTTTCAGTGCAATTACGAATTGGAATAGTATAAAAAAACGTACAGCCAACTTAAAATCGCCAAACCGAAAAAGCCGACTCTCACCGGCTTTTTTCATTCTTTATCAACTCATTTTTCAATTAGACATTTTCTCTTTTCACAGAAGCAGAGAATTACTCCATGTCAATTAAAGCGATAGTACCAAGGCGATTCCCTAATGTCCAAATATACTGTGGCATGTTTAGGGACTTAACAGGAACCGAAAAGCGTGTTCAACTTTCAGTATTTATCATTCCAAAATTTGACCTAAACGGATCAATTCCTCTCTAATCTTGGTATAATCTATATTTTGAACCGGCTTAATTTCATCAACCGCCATACTGGCAATTACTGCCGAACTTTGACCAAGAACCATAAAAACAGGCTCCATACGAATTGATCCAAATGCAATATGCGATGCACTAAGGGAGACTGGAACCAGTAGGTTAGTACATTCCTCTTTTTTCGGAACAATAGAGCGATAACTAATTGGAAAAGGAGCCTTTACATGAGCCTCTACATTGCCCTCATTGGATACAAACCCATCGGAATTCACATAACGCTTCACATGATGGGAATCCATCCCATAGGCTGCCATTCCAATTGGATCACTCACCACCTCCATTCCTTCGCAGTTTTTTTGAGTCATTACATAGTCACTGATCATGCGTCTAGCTTCCCTAATGTACAGCTGTTGCTGCCAGCCGTCTTCACGCTCATATTCATCTTTGCAAGTTCCCCACTGGGACACCTTCTCTCTTACTTTAGCTGGAATACGGGGATGATAAGCTAAAGTCCACATGAGACCTTGCTGATAGTGTCGATGGCGCTCTACAATTTCTTCACGTTCTTCATAGGAAGCTTCGGGATAGTCCCAGTTTTGACCTATAAAATCCGTTGAAAACCCCTTTTGATTGTTCGTGTCAGTTTTTCGGTTGGGCATTGCTGAATTTATCCAAGGTACCAAGGGATCACCATACGAATACATCCCTTCTATAGGACCATCTGCCGCTTCATAATTACGAAAAAGTAATTCATAATCCAGCTCCTTGTAATTCTCAGGTTTGGCAAATGGTATTCGATTGTCTGGATGGTCAGTCAGCGTCATTCGGAAGCAATAAGCCTGAATGCGATTATCTCCTTCTCAATCTATTCCAGGTCCACCTCCGGTAATAAAAGGAAGGAGGCCACTCTTAGGATCTCCTTTGACTATGTAAGGATCTACACCCTTGATGAAGTTATGGTAAACACTATTATTTGAAACTGATCCCAGGAGCGTTTCACTCTTATCGTTGGCTTGTACACCATTCAACGTTTCTCCATATTTAGAATTAGCCTCTCTGCCTACCGTATAAGACACGCCCGCACTTGCCAAAAGATCCCCTTCATAGGTCGCATCTATAAAAACTTTCCCTTTGTAGGTTTCTCCCGATTCCATAGTAATGGAAGTAATTTCCCCTTCGACTTTGGCAACGCCTGTAGCTCTATCAAGCCGCTGCTTATAGATGATGGTAATAGCCAGATTTTCAAGCATATTATGATAAACTTTCAGCGCTGCGGAAGGCTCAAAAGTCCACATCGCATCTTCATCCTTGCCTGAGCGAGTTTGCCCCCCATCTACATAGTCAGATCTAGCTTGCCACACCCAGTTGGTGGAATCCTGGTAATGAGATTTTATATTTCTGTAAAATTCCCGTGCTATTCCCCCAACTACCTGCTTATTCCCAATATCAGTCTGTCCAAGACCGCCAGTGGTAAGCCCGCCTAAACGAGTACTCGGTTCAATAAGTATGACAGACTTCCCCATTCTTGCCGCTTGAATGGCAGCAGATAGGCCCGCAGAAGTTCCTCCGTAAATCACAATATCTGCTGACTTAGCACTCGCGCTAGCGTCATCAACTATACTGCTTTTGTTAGTACAAGAGGCAAAACCACATATCACTAAGAGAAGAATGGCAGATGTTATTTTTGATAGTTTCATTTATACTACTATTGAAATCCATTTATGTTTTCGCTAAAATACTGAATGTACAAGCCAAACCTACTAGTTGCGCGAATGCTCAGCCAATACTATACAGCCTCGCGAAATGCCAACTATGCTCCGAGTAATTTTCGGGTCTGTCGCTGTTGAACCACTAAGTCTGGCGCTAAATGAATTTCAACTTGTATATTTCTTTGATGAAAGCTACTTGTTAGAGTTAATTGGCTGGATTCATCGTAAAGGTGAGGATCCAGATGATTTTAATGCGGATTGGAAGTCAGGAAAATTGCTAGTAACGTTTGGCTATGAGCAGATGGGCTTCATAAGTTACTTACCTGTCAGCTTAGACCAAAGTTTTTTAAAAGTATTATAGTTTTGTTTATCACTATCCGCCCGCTTGCTAATATGTATTTTTGGCGCCAGAAGTTCTTCTTTTTTTAATATTCCGTTCCAGTTAACTGTAACTCGCTCAGTCGGCACATTTTGGTTAGATTCGAGTTTTTCACCTTCATTGTCCAAGCTTATTACAGCACTCATTTTATCTTCTGGATTGTCTTTATAATACCTGAATGCTTTAATTATTTTCTCTCCTTTCTTTTCTAGTCCGATGACTATTTCCCCGCTTATTAGCTCTTTAATGCTTGTCAAGGCAAGTTGTATAGCTTTTTGTCTTTTTGTGTCTTCATCTTTATCATCATAAATATAGGTCTCATAGTGATGATGATCAAAGTCGGTGAATATGGTGATTTCTTGGTCGTTAATGTCAAAAACTACATCTCCAAATTCAGAATTGTCGGGTGAGACTGAGAAACAAAAGTTGTCAGGATGCATTAAAGGCTCTCTAAACTCAATTCTGTTCTTCAAGTCGGGAAACCATTTTCTGAATAGTCGTAAACAGTCCTTTTGTAATTGGTTTGTGGGTCTATATTTCGGGTTGTCTTTCAAGTCTTTATTCAATTGGCGCCAACGGTTCGGGTATCAAACGTAGGGCATTCGAAGCACGTAACTGTCCGCCCGAAACCAAGCTTGCTACAAGTGCAAAAGTTGCAAGTAAAAGTCCACCCGACACCGACATAAGCTATATGCGTTGTTGTGGGTTTGTTATTTTTCTATTTTTTAAATTCCTCAGGTGTCCAGCATCTCATGTACATAGACTCAATTTCTACTTTTGGATAAAAGACGGTATAAAATGTGTGTCCTCCGTCAAAGCATTCGTCAGTTCCATGTTTTTCAGGGTTTGAGTTCCAGTTTTCACCTTTCTGTATCTGGCTTTTCAATTCAATAATGTCTGAATACTTATAAGTCATAGGTGCCATGGAATTTTTTAAAAAAGACTCAGATGTCCTCTGATATATGTTTTCAGTTATTTGTTTTTGGTAAGTTACTATAGAGTCTCCAGAATAAATTTGAATTAAATATGCTGGACAGCCGAAACAGATGTAGTCATAGTTCTCGGTCAATATTAAGGTGTCTCGCGGGTTTTTATTTATTATTTCACTCAGTTCATTTTCATATTGAGCTCTATATTGTTTTTGAATTTTCAATTCATTTGTCATTCCTGTCGCTGTTTTAAATGGCGAAATCTTAATGGATTGTCTTTGACTTTTGTCAATTTCCTTATTTAGCTTAGTTGTCGTTGAGCAACCAAGAGAAAATAAAGTCAATATAACCATACAGAGTTTTCTCATCGAGTCGTTTTACAATAACCTACAACGGGGTTCAGCTTGGAGACGGCGGGCATTCGGATCCGTATTATTCAAACTTACTTCTCGCTTCTTAAAGATAATGATTTTCATAGTTAATCAGTTCCGCCCGCTGTATCCAAGGTGATGTTGGCACACGTTTACCTTTTCACAAAGTAGTTAAATGTCCCTTTATGATATCTGTAAACATTATCATCGCCTTTAGAGAGGATTACTATTTCTGGAAATTCTTTCTCCCCAAAATCACCTCCAACATTAAACTGAATTCTTACGGTATCATTCTCTACAAGTAAACCTTTTGAGCATCCAATTATTTTATTGTTCGTAGTATCAGCTAATGACATATCTGAAACTTCACAATCAAAACTGGCATCTACTATTTTAAAATTAGGTTGCGATAAAAAGACCTTAACATCAATTAGTTCTCCAATTTCAACCGTGTCAGGTGAGACCGCTTTCATTAAAACAGGCTCCATTGCTTCTCCATTTCTATTTGTAGAATTCACTTTCAATATTTGATGGCCATTTTGATATTGAATTATTTCAAACCTTTTTTCTGCACATGATGCAAAAATTAGAAAAGTAAAAATCATTAAATTTATTTTTTCCTTGGATGAATTATTATGCCCATTTTCAACCTTTAACTGGTGCTTTGATACAATCATTATTGTGATTAGAACCAAAACTAGAACTGCGGAATAAATTGGTTCAGAATAAATGTATTCCCATTGTTCTCTTAAGGACATTTTTAGGCTTTCATTATTAACCATTATGATATTCGAATAATCGAGCTTTTTGGAAATTCTACCAATCAAAAATACTAAGGAAGTTAGTACTGGAAGAATGAGTGAATAACTTCCAATTTTTAACCCAAACTTTTTTGAAGTTAAAAACCCTAAACCACCAATAGTTACTGTAAGCCAAAACAGAAACTCAACAACTATTTCCCAATATGGTCTTACATATCCAAATGCTCCAGATTTAAGTCCCCAAGTTAATTCGTAATTCAAAAGATGATATCCTGCTTTAACAGCAAAATATCCTCCAACGAAAAGAAAAATTACTCCGATTAATTGGGTTACTTTTTTCTTTAGTTTTTGATTGTGGGGTTTCGATTTGAAATGTGTGCCAACGGTTTGGCTTGGAAACGGCGGGTATTCGGAGTCGCTCCATTCCAGCCTACTCCTAACTTACTACAGATACGAAACTTTCTATTTTCTCAAAACCGCCCGCGGTATTCCAAGGTAATGTTATAGGGCGTTTTGCTTGATTTTCCTCTTTTTAATACTTTTTATAATGACAATCGATGTAATTGAAAGGCCTAATATTAATGAAACCAATTTAGCTGAACCATAAATCACGGTCAGCTTAAATCCCATCGTTGTATTATTAGAATCAACTTTTTTGATATATCCTTTTAATTCAGGAGCATTATGAAGATATAGAAACAATGAAAACGAACAAAGCCCAAGTATCAAAAGGAGAACTTTATTAATTCTACCTGAATATTTATCCATGTTTTCATTTTTTACAAACAGTTGATTTTTCAAAAATCTTGAATTTCAAAATACATCTTAAGTTATTTCATTTTATTGTTCCATTAACAATCATTATTATGAACAGCCCTAAACCAAACATAATTGCGTAAATAATTCCTTCCTTATTTGTTTTAATTATCTGAGTTGTTAAAATTATCAATGCTACTGTAAAAGCCATACCTTCTGTCAACATTACTATAGAGTATAAGTCGGGGTTTTCAAAATACCAAGGGTTTTCGTTAATGGATCCCCAAGGATACCCACTAGTCTCTTTTACTATTTTACTGTCCACCACTCACTATATGATATAAAAGCAAGTAGACCGAAAAACAAAGTTCCAAATATTGTTAATGTCCAAAATAATATGTTCTTCGGTGTCGTCATTTCAAAATGCCCTATAAGGGTTTGCAGATTTGCGATGGGCGGGATTTTTACCACTGAACTTTATGCGGAGCACAAAACTTTCGGCTACCACTAAACTGTCTGCGGAGCACGAAACCCCGCCTATTGCAAATGTGCTGTTATAAGCCGTTTTTTCTGTCATTTTGTTAATCGTATGTCCATTCTGTCAATGTCAATAAGTTTGATTTCCTGTCTACCGAAATAATCAAAAAGTAATAGGTATAAACCCAACTTTCGGGTTCAATTACTCTTTCATCTTCTTTGTTGAACCAGTCCTTTGATAAAATATAAAACTCGTTGTCCCCAAACTCGTTGTGAATTTCAAAATACCCGTCGAGCAGTTTAGCAAATTCGTTTCTATCGTCACCCCAGTCTGGTTCATTTATAAAGTCAAAAAGAAATTTTGATACTCCTTGTTTGTCTGTTTTTCTATAGTCTGTGATTTTTATTTTGTCAACGTCAAAAGCTTGTCTCAAATAACCCTTGTCTGGTTCAGCTTTTACGCAGTCACGCAAACTGTCAAATGAGAATTGTTTTGAACGAATGAAGTTGTCAACAATTTGGTCGTTGCTAATAAGTTCGTCAACCCCAATAGCAAATTCTGTCAAGTTTATACCTTGATAGCCTTCGTTAATTTCGATATGTCTTTTGGTATCGATGGTTGTCATTAAAATGGCTTATAACGTGATTCAGCTTGGAGACGGCGGGCATTTGGAACCGTTCTCTTCCAGCATACACCTAAACTTTTAAAGATACTAAACTTTCTATTTACTCTGAACCACCCGCTGTATCCAAGGTGATGTTAGCGAAAGTTTATCTTATCTATTTACCCAGTTTTCTAGTTGAATTCCAGATATTCTTTCAAATTCCTTTTGATTTTCGGTCACCATGATTAGCTCTTTATCCACTGCAGTACAACCGATTAATAGATCAAAATCGCTTATCATCAGTCCTATTGACCTTAATCGGGCTTTCTCTTTTCCATAAAGGTAAATGGCACTGAAAATAGGGAGGATCAGAAGTTGATTGGTAAAAACTTCAATTAACTCAAGATTCTTCTTGGGATTAGTGCTATTTTCAGCTCCAAACACTAGTTCAGCAAATGTAATTTCAGAAATAGCAAAATTTTCCGTTCCTAACTCCTGAAACTTTTCTATCATCCCAAACTTTCCTCTTAAAAAATGGATGCAGATATTTGAGTCTAAAATATATTTCATTCGAAACCAAGATCTTCTGCTTTTTCAACTCTTGATTCTCTCATTTCTTTGATGATTTCATCAGAATCTTTGTTGTCTTCCCATGCTCCAAAAAGAGTTTTCAAGTCAACTTTCTCTTCCTTTATTTCAAGAGATTCAGTCAATTTTATGATCAGCTTTTTCTTGGAAAGATTATCTAGACCTCGCAACATACCAAAATACTTTTCCAAAGTCTTATTATTTATAGTAAGGTTTGCCATGTTTTTTTTCTTGAATTTACGGTATTAATGGATTGATGGTCAAATGATTTGTAAAATTAAATCCCTAACTCTCTTTTCTTTTTCTTTATTAAGTCCCCCATTTCACTTGTATCACTAGTAAATCCACCTGCATTTATGAATTGATTTTCAGTATTGAACCAATAGACTTTATTATCCCCTTTAACTTTCAATTTATACAAAGGAGGGTAAACAAACTGTATGAGAGAAAGGGATTCCACTTCCATCCAATTTATTTTTCTTTCCTTGTCACCATTTCTTATTGTTACATTTTGGCCTCCTAATTTTACGATCACCAATTTATCCTTTATAGCAATAAATATTAGAAAGCAAACTATTCCTATCATTCCAAAAACTAATGAGGTAACGATGCTTTGTTCCATTTTCTCACCATTTACCCAGAATAACTCCGGAAAGAACCAAGACAAAATGGACGTTATTAACATTATTATTCCTAAGCCTAGAAACAAGTATTTCAAAGTTTTGTGATATAAATTGTTGCTTTCCAAGGTTTTTTTTCAATTTTCGTTAACGGCCCGCATACCTGTCATTGCCAGCTTTTGCTGACAATGAACGGGTATGCATTGTTCTCGCCAGCCTTCATTCTCTTTTATTTTATTTGAATTCTCCAATCTAATTTTTCGAATTCATGGATTTGGCTAAAAATTGCTCCTTTGCCTATTAAAGTTACTGTATCACCTGAATTCATCCTGATTTCCAAGAAGTCTATATCTTCCCTCTTTGGCTGGTATCTTGCGACAACAGTTCCAATGTTGATAAAATCATTTGGCTTTATTCTTTTGGCATCAAGTATTCTGCCTTTATACTCAATCTCTTCAAATTCATTTCTTTCGTCAGGATAAACATTTTTACTTATTAAAATTTCGACATCCTCCTCTGTACTATTTTCTAATTTAATATTATGAACAGGGTCGCATCCAGTACATAGAACTAAAATTGCCAGATTTGTTAAAATTAATCTTATCCCCCGTTTCATTTTTTACTCTGTTTTTATTTTCTCTTGGTTGGCGAGAACGGTTTCGGGCTTTGCGTTGGTGGGCTTTTGAATCCGTTAACTGTCTGCCAGCACCAACGTTTATTAATTGCTCAAATGTTTCTATTCGCACTGTCCGCCCACTAACGCAAAACCCGTGTTACCGGCTGGCTTTCTCAAGTTTGTCGTTTATTATGTATTTTATTTCTCCTGTCCCCATAACTGTCGCACCTTCTCTAAATTCAAAATGCATTCCTTCCGTCAAGCTACCTGCAAAGAAGCCTGGAGATAATATTTTGATTTTTGCGTCAACGATGTCACCAGGGAATAGTGTTTCTTTATCAATAAAAGTTTGTTGTCCTGAAGTCTGCATTTCGGTAAAGTCAAACTTTACTTGTGGTCTGTAACCGCTTTTTGCAGGAGTTTGTCTACCGCCTTGTTCAGTCGTCCTATATGTAAGTTTTGCAATAAAGTCTGTCTTATTAAACTCTTGTTCGTAGAAGTCATGAATGTTTTTTAAGATATTGTCGAAGTTACTTTCATTGCAAAATCTTGTCGAAGTATCAATGAGTTCAGCTATCGAACTTCCCGATTCAACCTGCCAAGCATTTTGTCCGTTGAATTTTCTTGCGTCTATTTTCTCAACGGTCAGCGGTGAACCGAAATACTCTTTGATTTCCTGAACAAAGTCAGCGATTTTGCTTTGGTCTTGTGTCGGCCAGTCATTCATTGCGTTCAAAAACAGAGTTGCAATGTCTTTCAGTTTGTGGTCGGTCTGGTCAATGTCAACCAAATTCCAAAGGGTCGAATATGTTTCAATTTTGTTGTCCACTGTGTCGTTGTCTAAGCTTGCCGGTAACGTAGGAAGCTACACGCAGGGGCGGACTGCGGGCGATTTCCTGTCAAGCCGAAAAGTAGCCCGAGCGGAAAGATGCCCGCCGAAAACCACTGCTGCCGCACTTGACGGGTAGCTGAAGTTATGGGCTGCCCTTTTCTCATTTCCATATTTTCCACCATTTATTTTTCGAATTGTCGTATCGTTTAATACTGCCACCAGTCGTGACTTTTGTGTCAATATTGTAATTAAATTCTACCCATTCGTCTGCATCATTCATAGGGTCGTAAGAAAACCCAGTGACAAGATTACCTTCGAGTTTCAAATCTTTAAGTCCGTCCCACGAAATTCGACCGGAATCCCAATGATCTCCATTTGGTTCGATTACCATTATCTCTGTCGAGTCATGTAGAATCAATCTGCTATCTAACGTTTTAATTACATTTTGATAACTCATTCCAAATACTTGGATTGGAATAGAGTCATTTGGGTTCATTAAATAACAAGTTCCGCCAGCAATCACTAACAATTTTAAAGGTTTGTCGATCTCATAAACGGCATTGAGTCCTGTCCAGCCCAATTTAAAATTAGCAACCCAATCACTTTTATCATCTCTAAAAAATCTCACCGCAAGTCCTTGTGAATAGAATAGTTCTCCATCTTCTGTCACAGGAATATACATTGGTCCGTAGGTCGGCAAAGATTCTAATATTTCATATCTCATGTCCACTGTCGTTGTCGCTTTTAGGGTTGCCCATAACGGTTTGCGAATATGACTTGTGGCGGTTTTCGAAGCACTTTCCTGTCGGCTTGCAACAAACTTACTTAAAAGCACTAAGCTTGAATTTACCACTTTCCCCGCCATAAGTTATATATGCTGTTATAGGGCGTTTTTCTTCTTTCGGTCGTCATTTTACTATCTTTTGAATTGAAGGTTCGTCAACTCTTAACCACCTTAAAATTTCCTTCGCACTTGTTTTGTCTTTCTTTTTGGTTCTATCAAACTCGTCCATTAGTCCGCTTTGCCAAAGCCTTTCATTGACTGTCATTCCTGATAGTCCAACAATTTTTTGGATTCTGTTAAATATTTGTTCGTCAATAAGCTTTTTAAAAATGTGTTCACAAGCTTCATTTTCATTCGTAAAAGCTCTTGTTGAGTGTTTTTCGCCACGCTCTTTATAAAAAGTTTCATATTCAAGTCCGTTTTGTCCTTGTCTTATTGTTAAGCCAATTTTGTCATTGTCGTCTGTAGAGCCGAAAAGTCCGTGAAGGAAATATTGGTTTTCATCAATTCCTTTTTCTTTTAACTTGTTATGTAAATCTGAGATTGTCATTCTTTGTTTATTATATCAATTCAGATTTCAAAAGAGTCAATGGAAATTGAGAACCTTCATCTCGTAAATGTCCTTTTACTTTAAGTGACTTAAGCTGTTCTAATCGTTTTTCGTCACTCTTGTTTTTAAAAATGACAGTCATATTTCGTTTACTTCCTTTATAGTCAACTATTGTAGATAAGTAATGATGTCCACCGTCAGCTCCTGTCGATAAAATTTTAATGTCGCTAATTTCAAATTCTGATGTCATCTGTTTTACTGTGTCGTCTTTCTAAAATGCCCTATAACGGTTTGCATATGGCTTGTGGCGGTTACGAAGTACTTTCCTGTCCACTGAAGCCAAAGCTTGGTACGAAGCGAAAACCTTGTTGATAGCCGTTCACCCGCCATAAGCTATATGCGTTGTTGTGCGTTCGTTTTTTATTTTTTCAATTCGTTCTTACTCCATTCAAATCCGTCAAATAGTGCCTGTTCACTTATTAACCATTCTGCTTTTTCATCTTCATTAAAAGTTAATTTGGTTTGCTCTATTTGCTTGTCAAGATTTGACTTGCCAACTCCATATCCGTGAATTTTGTCAGTCGAGACAAGTTTGACTTTATATCCAAGTTTTGTTTTTTCAATTCTTAATCCGCCTATGTATTCGTCCCAAAGGTCGAATGGAACAAATTTTACTTGTCCTTTTTCAATTGATTTTATTCTTTCATTCCAAAAGTCGATAAGTTTTATTGCACCAAAAGCCAAAATTGAATCGGAATTCACTTTCTGTTTTTCAATTTCTGAATTATCAATTTCCAAAAAGTCAAATAAATAGTAGCTATCGGCTGTTCTCGAAAAACTCGGAATCAAGTCAATTTTCAAAAAGAGGTCATTATGTCCACTTCCAAGTTTATCAATAATCAGTCTTATCATACTTTTTTCTTCGTTTCTTTTAATGACGCACAACGGTTTCGGGCTATAGCAAGTGCGGGATTTTGAAACCGAATTTTTGTCAGCCAGACTGAATTTTATTTAGTTGCAATATCTGCATTTTTAGCCAGTCAAACCGCATTTGCTATCGCCGATGTTGGCAACTGGCTTTTATTTAATTTTATTTAAAAACCTTGTGTCATTCATATTCAATTCATTCTCGTAAGTCCCGATTTTTTTGAAATAATAATACCTCAATCTTTCCGAACACTCTTTATAATTGTCATATCCTGTAACTGAATATTTAAGCATTTTAAATGGTTTCCAATTTTTCTGGTCAAATTCAAAGCCTTTTCCAAAATACTCAATTCCGCCATTTGGATAGTCTATATACTTGTTAAACGCTTTGTTTATAAGTAATCCAGCGACAATTTCATTTCCGTTCTCGGAGTAAAATAAAGTGTCGATAATTGATTCTTTATATTCAAGTCCTATCGGCAAATCAATTGCCCAATCTCTTTCTATTGAATCATTATAAGTTTTGCCTTCAAAATATTTCAAAGTCAACTCTGATGGTCTTTGAACGGTCTTAACTTTTATAAGACTATCAACTAAGTTTTGCAGCTGGATTTTATCTCGTTCATATTTATCAGTCGTAACTTTTACATTATAAGCAAACTTATCTGGTGTGGTAGTTTCAATCAGTCTTAAAGAAAGTTCCTTTGTCATATGTGTCATAGACATTAGAGCAAGTGGGCAACTTAAAATTAGAAGAAACCAAATACTTATTTTTCGAATGTGCTTTTTGAATGATAGAAAAATAAAAAGGATTGTTGACAGAAATAGAATTATTGAAGTAATAGTTAAAGTATCTATTATGTTGCCTAAAGCAGAACCACCTTGGTCATTTAAAATATGAAATACTGAAACCAATACTCCAATTATTAAAATTCCATATAATATCTTGATATCGTGTTTCATTTTTCAGCTTGTTGCCAACGGTTGGGCGCTTGGCGAAGAAGCGGATTTCGCAGCACTAAACTGTCTGCCAGCACTGAACTTGATACGAAGCACAAAGCTTTATTTAAGCACTGAACCCGCTTTTTTGCCAAACGCCTGTTAGCACCAGTTGTTTTTCTATTTGTCGCCATAATCAAATATTGTGTTACAGGTCTTACAAATTCTGTTAGGTCTTTTCAGACCAGAGTCAAAACCTTTTTGGCCACAAACTAAGCAAGTATGATTGTCGTCAGGCTCCTCAACAAAGTAGCTTATGTAAACAGGAAGTTTGAAATAGTCTGAAAGTTGTTTTCTGATTTTTTCTCCTTCTAAGTTTAGTTTTCCTTTTTTATAATTCGTTAGCTCTTTGTAAGCTTCTTTTTCAAAAAGTCCACTTTCAAGCCAACTGGAGTAAATTCTTTCGTGTTTTGTCTGCCAGTCTTCAAGTTGAATTTCAAGCGGTATTCTGGAATATGAAATTTGTCCAAAACAGTTGCTACAAGTCAATTCGTCAATAAACTGTAATGAACGTCCTTTTAAAATGTAAAAGTCAGACTTGTCGCACCCGCAATTCGTCACATTGTCAACTTCAATAATAACGTCTCGTTCTTTGAGTGTCTTAGGTTTCTCAGACAGCAGCTTGACAAACTTAGTATACCAAAACTCTTTTACTTCTATATTCTTGTTCCAGTTCTTGAACGAATAGTTGTCACGAAAAATCACAATCAACTCTAAAATGTTTTTTTCTCTTCTTAATTCACGGGGTTTTGGAAAAATCAAATTCTGTCTATAAAGAGAGGCTGATAAACCAATAAATTCTTCTCCTGTCGATTTGCTGTCAACTAAGGTTAAAAGAATTTTTGCTGGAATTGGTTTGTCTGTCATTTTATAATTTTAGGTCGTGCTGTATCGTCCTCACGATTGGTGCTAACGTTTTGGCTAAGAAACGTGCGGGTCTTGGAACACGTCACTTTCAACCGAGAACCAAGTTTATTTTGTATACTAAATTTCATTTTACCACTTCTGCCCTCATGTTTTCTTAGCCTTTGTTGGTGTGTCGTTTTTTATTTCCTTTCATCAATGTTATAGAATCAATAATTATGATCATTAAGTATATAGCTAAAATTATCCCACTGATTGGTAAAGTAAAAAGTATCAACCATGGTAGTGCCATCCAAGCACAGTTTCCTTCATGACACGGCTCTCCTGTTGAAATTTCTGTTAACCAACCACCAAAAAGTCCGATTATAGCTGGTGATAATCCACAAAAGACAATTATGGCTAACCATATAGGAAACCGTGTCAAATAGTGTTTTTTATTTTGAATGATTATCCCCAACTCTCTACGCTTTAAAATTGAACGTTATTGCTGTATCGAATGGCGTCAATTACCTGGCTTTCCATTTTTTCAGTTCGTCCGACCCAAATTGTTTTTTTGTGTGAGGTGTAGTGCCATGTAAATACGTGAACGATAGAGTCCGTTAGGATTTCCTTTTTATTTAGAATTCCACCATCAAATTCGTTCAGGTTGTCATTTATGTTCACTTTGTATTGTCTGTTGGGGTCAGTCTGAAAATACTTTTTATGAGCATAGTCAAAATTCCGTCCGATTAGTTCATCTATCGTCTTAACAGGTTCGTTCCAAATGTCGAAATACCATGAGGAAGTTAGTCCGACAATGATTATTGATAGTATGACTATGAGTTTCTTCATTTTAAATGCACGCCAACGGCCCTGGCTATGGCAAGTGCGGGATTTTGAAACTGCTTTCTTGTCCGCCTACCGTAAATTTATTTAGTTGTAAAATCTTCATTTTTAAGCAGTCAGCCCGCATTTGCTATAGCTGATGTTGTGCAACGTTTTTATTTTTTTATTCTGGTCAGTTTTGGAGGTCCACCGCCATGTAAATGACTTTCAGGATAAGTTAATTCCCAAACACTGCCATTTAAATGCTGATAGCGTTTTGTCCATCCATCTTCACTAATTTCAATTTCTGTCAAGTCTTTGTTAATCATTGATTCGATCAATTCACAATTTGAATCAGCGACAACTTTACCATCCTTAAAGACCCATTTCCCAATTAGTTCTTTTTCCATTGTTTGTAGGATTTTAGTAAGTCAGGTTCTCGTTCATTGAGTAATTCTTCATTGTCCGAGATTATAGCTTCAAGTTCTTTAGTTAGCTTAGGTTCAAGATTCCAAAACTCTATTTCGCTGGTCAACACAGCTTTTAATAAGTCTCCTTCATAATAATCACCTTCAGCCAGTATGTCCTGTCTCAATTTCTCGAGAGAAAGAGGTATCAGAAACTTACAGCCCAATATTTTGACCAATCATTATTCTAAGGTCCTCTATTTCAGAAATCCTTGAGTGGCTTTTTCCTGAGTTGGTGACAAGTCTTGACTAAATGGCTTTCATAATCTGGTTTGCCCCAATAGTCCTAATTTCTAAATTTTCTAAAGACTATCTCTCGCCAATTATTTTCATATTTCGTCTCTGTCGTTTTCAAGGATAATTTCGGTTCTTAATAAATGTTGCACAACGTTTTGCAGCTACCCGAAGGGCGGGACTTTTACCACAAAACTTGATTTGAAAAACTAATGTTTGATTAACCACAAAACTGTCTTTGGAATACGAAACCCCGCCTTTTGGGGTAGGTGCTGTTACCACCAGTGCTTCTTATTTTCATAGTTTTTCAGTCTTTATAAATTGCAAGTCTTATTTGTCTGTATCCGTTGTTGTCGTTCCCAAACATAAATAAATACGCATTTATTCCGTCCGCTCGTTTAAATTTTAAGTCATCTCTGAATGTCTCGTCCTTGATTTTTCCCTGTTCAATATTTTTTGAGATAGGTTCTCCAAATTCTTTTGTCAGTTTAGAAGTCAAATTGTTAAACTTGGTCTGAAATGCTTTGAATTTTTTTGTATGGTTTTCTTCTTCAAAAAAGTCAGTGTCAGTTTTTTGCAAGTAGTTCCATTGATAAAGAATTACTTTTACTAAACTGTCATTTACGGCATAAAAATATTCGGTTTCAAGTTTGAAATTTGGTTTCTCTTTGATTTCAAAAGTTTTCGGTGTCGCTAAAATATAATTGTTCTTGTTGGGGTAAATCCCTTCTCCAATTCCGATAAAATGGTCAGGTGTAATGTCTTTTGACTGCTTTTGTCTTTCTAATTGTATTACCGTTTTAATGTCAAGTTTGCCAAATTCGTTAAACTCTTTGCTTTCAAAAATTAGTCTGTTTGTCACACAGGAACTTAATGCGAACAAGGTCAATATAACTATGTATTTTATGTATTTCATTCTTTACGTTGTCGTCTTAGCATTGGTGGTAACGGTTTGCGTATATGACTTGTGGCGGATTTCGAAGCACTTTCTTGTCGGTTTGCACCAAACTTACTTAAAAGCCCCAAGCTTGAATTTACCATTTTCCCCGCCATAAGTTATATACGCTGTTATGGGCTGGCTTTCTATAATGTCCAATGATAACTCGTGTAATAATAGTATTCATTTTGCCCATTATATGTAAAAATTCCACGAGTCCACACATATCCACTTTTTCATCTTGACCCCAAGCATTTTTTCTTGTATGGTATTTAGCCCAATCTAAAAGGTTATTGTAAACATAACTTGATATTGCAATATGGTTAGGTGCTTTACTATTGTCACCCAATACAGTTGATTTGTTAACGGGATTGCCAATCCAAAATATATCTCTGTTATGTTCACCACCTACACCTACTTTAGTGCAAAGAATATTGCCGTGGTCAATGCCAATTCCAAAATTTAGCTTTGAATATTTTTTCAATAATTCATTTATTCCATCTTCCGAATTGTCTATCATATACTTTATTTGCATTGCACATTTTACTGCTGTTGAAAGTGTCACTTTTAGATTTCCTTGAAAAAATATTAAGGAACTATCTCCATTAAAACTTCTAACATTACCGCCATGGCTATTTGCAATTTTTACTATGGTGTGAAAAAAAGCCATATGAAGTTTGGCAACAATCGGCTTATTATGAGTGTTCAAAACGGAAGTAGAACCTCGAATATCAATAAACAATGAAGACCCTGTAAATTTTAAGCCTGTATTACCAAAGGTTAGTTTAGGGTCGTCAAGTCGAGGAACATAAGTTACCTCTGTTACTACAAGCCTTTCATCAAGGATTGCCTTTACCTTTGATTTTATATCGTCTTTAAGTGCCATCTACAACTGAATTGAAAGAATTATAAAAACCATTGAAGCGAAAAGTGCTGCAAAGAGCCAAATAAAGGATTTTGCTAAATTTTCATTTTTCTCGTTTAGGATATGTGAAACTTCAATCTGCTGGTCAATAATGTCTTTCAGCATATTTACATCACTTATATTTTCATATTTTTCGTGAAGTCCTTTATTAACTTTACTAATATGCTCAAAGTAGAATGTGGATAATTCTCCTTGCTAGGTAGTTCTTTGCAAATCTCGGTTTCAGAATTTTGAAAACTGAATAGTACAGAACGAATATCATACAAATTAAAGTAGCAAGTCCAGCAAGAAAAGTAATCGTTCCAATTACTGTCACATTAGCAATTGAGAAGGTTAACTTTTCCAAGTATTGGACAAAAGCTGTAAAAATTAATCCTATTACAATTAAAACTGCACCTGCTTTTTGGTCAGCAAATTTTATTAAGTCTTGAATATTTTTAAAAGACTCTAGAGCATAATTTATTTTGTCCATATGTTGTCGTTCTTAAGCTTGCCCATAACGAGTCGCTATACGAAACTAGTTTCGTTTATTTTTCATATATCCTAATGACACCGCGATTAATCAAACCTTCGTGCTTAACCTGTCATTTCTATCCCCAAAATAAGCTAATTATTACTCTTTGGCACTCAAGTCAAGTCCGTTCAGCTAGTTCTGCTTCAATTTAAAAAAAAACCTGACTGACAACCCTCTCATTTATTCCCATTCCAAAGAACTACGGCAGCTTCTTCAGAAACTCAGCAGTTGCGCATATATTTCTATACAGCAGATATACGAAATAGAAAACATTACCAAATGTCCCCAAAACCAAAAAAAGCCGACTATCGCCGGCTTTTTTATTCTTTATGAATTCGTAATTCAATTAGACATTTTCGCTTTTCACTGAAGCAGAGAAATACTCTCTGTTCATTCGAGCGATATTTGTCAGGCTGATTCCTTTAGGACATTCTGCTTCGCAAGCACCTGTGTTGGTACAAGCTCCAAAACCTTGGGCATCCATTTGAGCTACCATCTTCTCTGCTCTGGACATACGTTCCACCTGACCTTGAGGAAGCATTGCCAGCTGAGAGATTTTCGCAGATGTGAATAGCATCGCAGAAGCATTCTTACAGGCTGCCACGCAGGCTCCACATCCAATACAAGTAGCAGAATCGAAAGCCTCATCCGCGATTCTCTTTGGAATAGGTATCTCATTCGCATCAGGAACACCACCGGTGTTCACAAACACATAGCCTCCCGCCTGGATGATTCTATCGAAAGAACCACGGTCGACCACCAAATCCTTCACCACCGGGAATGCCGCAGCTCTCCAAGGCTCGATTGTGATGGTATCTCCATCAGAGAAGGAACGCATGTGAAGCTGACAGGTAGTCGTCTGCTTAGGGCCATGCGGATGACCATTGATATATAAAGAGCACATTCCACAGATACCTTCACGGCAATCGTGATCAAAGTGCACTGGATCTTCTCCTTTGACAGCAAGTTCCTCATTCAAAACATCCATCATCTCTAGGAATGACATGTCAGTGGAAATTCCATCTATAGGATAGGTGACAAATGCGCCTTTATCGCTGGCGTTTTTCTGTCTCCATATTTTTAATGTCAGTTTCATACTAATATAGTTATGAATTAAAGTCTTGAATTTATTTGTAGGATCTCTGAGTCAACTTCACGTTTTCGAACACCAATGGTTCTTTATTTAATTCTTCAGGCGTATTTTCACCTTTGAATGCCCAAGCTGCTACGTAAGCATAGTTCTCATCATCTCTAAGAGCTTCTCCTTCCGGGGTTTGAGATTCTGTTCTGAAGTGACCGCCACAAGACTCATTTCTATTGAGCGCGTCATCAATACATCGATTCTCCCAACTCTAAGAAATCAGCAACTCGGCTAGCTTTCTCCAAGGTCTGGTTCAATTCTTCATTTGCACCTAACACTTTCACATCTTCCCAGAATTCCTTTCTAAGCTCCTGAATCATCCCTTTAGCCTTAGTCAATCCTTCTGCATTTCTAGCCATACCGCAGTATTCCCACATGATATGTCCTAGAGCTTTATGGAAGTGATCTACAGTTTTAGTACCGTTGATAGACAATAGCTTTTGGATGGCATCTTTCACGCCTTTTTCTGCTTTCGCAAATTCAGGATGATTGGTATCCACAGGTGCTGGTCCAATTTGAGCCAAATAATCACCGATAGTATAAGGCACTACAAAGTATCCATCTGCCAGACCTTGCATCAAAGCGGAAGCTCCCAGTCTGTTTGCTCCGTGATCTGAGAAGTTTGCCTCTCCTAGGGAATAAAGCCCAGGAACGGTAGTAGATAGGTTATAATCAACCCAAAGTCCACCCATAGTATAGTGAACCGCTGGATATATTTTCATTGGAGTCTGGTAAGGATTCTCACCGGTGATCTGCTGATACATATCAAACAAGTTGCCGTATCTGGCTCGGATCGCATCCTCGCTGTCACGATTGATAGCATCTCGGAAATCAAGGAAAACTGCCTGACCCGTCTCATTTACGCCGCGACCTTCGTCACAGACGTCTTTCGCATTTCTGGAAGCTACATCACGAGGAACCAAGTTACCAAATGAAGGATACTTTCTCTCCAAGTAGTAATCCCTATCCTCCTCCTTGATATCTCTAGGTTTGATTTCTCCTTTGCGAAGCTTTTGCGCCAGCTCTACAGTCTTTGGCACCCATACACGACCGTCATTTCTCAGTGATTCAGACATCAAGGTCAGCTTGGACTGATGATCTCCGGATACCGGGATACAAGTCGGGTGAATCTGCGTGTAGCAAGGATTGGCGAAGTAAGCTCCTTTTTTGTGAGCTCTCCAAGCCGCCGTTACATTCGATCCCATCGCATTGGTAGATAGGAAAAATACGTTTCCGTAGCCACCAGTACATAGCAAGACCGCATGAGCTGCGTGAGTTTCGATTTTACCAGTAATCAGATTTCTGGTCACTATACCTCTAGCATGTCCATCGATAGTCACGACGTCCATCATTTCGGTACGAGGATAAAGTTTCACTTTACCATTAGCTACCTGACGACTCAATGCAGAATATGCGCCTAAAAGCAACTGCTGTCCCGTTTGGCCCCTAGCATAGAAAGTCCTGGACACCTGCGCTCCACCAAATGAACGGTTGGCTAGCAATCCACCATATTCTCTGGCGAAAGGAACTCCCTGCGCCACACACTGGTCAATGATATTTACAGAAACTTCTGCAAGACGGTACACATTGGATTCACGGGAACGATAATCTCCACCTTTGATGGTATCGTAAAATAGTCTGAATACCGAGTCACCGTCATTTTGATAATTTTTGGCAGCATTGATCCCGCCTTGTGCTGCGATAGAGTGCGCACGACGCGGGCTATCCTGGAAGCAAAATGCTTTCACTTTATAGCCAAGTTCTGCCAAAGAAGCAGCCGCTGAGGCTCCAGCAAGACCGGTACCTACTACGATTACTTCGTATTTTCTTTTGTTTGCTGGGTTTACCAGCTTACTGTTAAACTTATGTTTAGTCCACTTTTCGGCTAAAGGTCCGATTGGGGATTTTGAATCTAGTATCATAGGGGACTATAGATTAGCTCTGTGTGAAATAGATATAAACTGGCATGCTGGCAAAAAGAATTGGCACCAGGATGCAATAGATTTTTCCGATCACCGAGATGGCTGGGGAATATTTCGCATGGTTCAAACCTAGGGTCTGAAATGCACTGGCAAAGCCATGAGAAAGGTGGAAGGCCAAGAAAACCATCGCTACTACGTATCCGATTACCATTAGCTCGTTTTGAAATGCAAAGGTCACAATACTGAAAAGATCTTTGTATTGCTCTCCGTCATAGGTAACCACCGGAAGATCTCCCCAGTGCATCTGAGCCCAAAAGCTTTGCATGTGAACCACGATAAAGATCAGAATGATCGTACCCAAGATGCCCATGTTGCGGGAAGAAACTGTAGTGGATGGCGGAGTGGATACGCCATAGCCAATCGGACGTGCAGATTTATTTCTCTTGGACAGCCATATAGAAAATATAACATGACCAATAATGGAAATATAGGTCAAGTAAGAAAGAAGTTTTACTGCGGGATTCGTCGTCATGAATTTGGCATAAATATTAAATGCCTCACCCCCATCACCCTTGAATAACAGTAAATTACCCGAAACGTGACCTGTCAAAAACAGGATCAGGAAAAGTCCGGTCAGTGCCATGATCAGTTTCCTGCCTATTGTGCTACTCAAGGTTTTTGTAACCCAGCTCATACAATTTTTGCGATTAGATTAAAACGAAATCTTTGATTAATTGTGCCAAATTTACATTTGGAACAACTAGCAAACAATCTATTCAAAAACACTTCTCTTATTTTAATCAGTTCTAAATAGACTTCAACCTTTGAAGAATTTGCTGGATGTATAACTATATGTAGAGATTTAATGTTTGATTTTGCGGGGATTTTCTACTTACTTCTATTTAATTCGTATAGGAACAGAAAGTAAGTTAAAACCTTAGAACAGGATAAATTCGTACATTCTATTTCTCCTTAAAAATGAACTTGACCATTATGAAGCTGAAAATCACCCTTGGACTTTTTTTACTCTTCCTAATTGCGGGAATTTCTGAAGCTTGGGCAACACACATTAGAGCTGGAGAAATCATTGCTGAGCGGGTGTCTGTTCAAAATTTGACTTATAAAATCACAGTAGTTGGATACACCGATACTCGATCTAATGTGATCTTTGGGCCTGGAGAAATTGATTTTGGAGATGGGAGAGTCACTGAATTAAACACGGAAAGTGATATATCTATTGTAACGCCATTAGGGAATCAAATTGAAAAAAATGAATTTATAATAACACATACCTTCCAAGGTCCCGGAACTTATACCATTCGATTTCAGGAATTCAACCGAAATGACAAAACAT
Source organism: Algoriphagus sp. 10J20-15 (assembly GCF_055809615.1). Lineage (NCBI taxonomy): Bacteria > Pseudomonadati > Bacteroidota > Cytophagia > Cytophagales > Cyclobacteriaceae > Algoriphagus > Algoriphagus sp. 10J20-15. The sequence goes on along the minus strand of NZ_JBVVUG010000047.1, from coordinate 56,067 downwards.
TAAATATGGATAACTCGGTGGATACGCCTTTTTATGTGGAAACTACCATCACCATTGATCCCTTTATTGGGGTAAATAATTCTCCTGTTTTGACAATTCCTCCAGTGGATAATGGAGCAGTGAATGTGAGATACATCCACAATCCAGGTGCTTACGATCCAGATGGAGATAGCTTGGCTTATGTAATGGATATTCCAAAGCAAGCATTTCAGCGTCCAGTTAACAACTACAGAAGCCCAGCTTCTCCAGAGTTCAGCTTCAATCAAGAAGATGGCACTACCCCAGCGTTTTTAAGATTAGATCCAATAACGGGAGATTTGATTTGGGACGCTCCTGTACCGCGGGACAATTTAATGTGGCATTTAGGATTAACGAATATAGAAAGCTCAACGGAAAATTTGAGCTTATCGGAAGTGTAGTACGGGATATGCAGATCATCATCGAAAACTCAAATAATAGAAGACCTGAGTTGATTTTACCTCCCGACCTGTGCGTGGTAGCTGGGACCAAAATAGAAGAAATTATTCAAGGCCAGGATCCTGATGGAGATCCAATCAAAATTGAAGTCTTCGGAGAGCCTATAGAAATAACCACCTCTCCAGCGATTTACTCCCCAGAGAGTGAATTCCAGCCTACTCCCGGAGTAGTTAATTTCGACTGGCAAACTGTCTGTAATCATGTGCGAGCAAGGGAATATGAAGTCCGTGTAAGAATCACGGACGATCCAAGTTCTGGTCCAGCCTTAGTAGACATTCAAACGTGGCGTATCAAAGTGGTCGGTCCGCCTCCAGTTTTTGATGAAATAGAACAAATGCCTGGTAGAGAAGTAGAGTTGAACTGGGATCCGTACGCCTGTGCCAACTCAGCCAACGAGATGCAGATTTGGAGAAGGATAAACTCTGACCCTTATCTGCCAGATAGCTGTGAAACTGGAATAAGAGCGGGTTATGAACTAATAGGAACTACCACGATGCAAACGCTAGACTTCCTTGATACCAACGGCGGAGAAGGTTTGGCACCTGGAAACACCTATTGCTATAGATTAGTGGCAGCCTACCCAGAACCTAGGCTGGGCGAAAGCATAGTCTCAGATGAGATTTGCGTCACAATCGATGTGGATGTACCTATCATCACCAATGTCAGTGTAGAAGAAACTGACCCTACTGCTGGCGAGATATTTGTAAAATGGACCCCTCCGTATGACATAGACAAAGTACAATTCCCGGGGCCATATAGTTACGAGCTTTTGCGAAGCACAGGATTCACAGGAGATGCAGGACAAGTCTCTTTGGGAATTACATCGGATACGCTATTCACCGATACAGGATTAAATACCCAAAACCTGGTTTACAATTACGAGGTAGTTCTTCTGGATAGAAACACAAAAATCGACACCTCTTCTAAAGCTTCATCCGTTTGGACGGATTTGACCATAATCAATGAGGCAATTGAAGTTAATTGGGAATTCACTGTCCCTTGGAACAATGCTGTAAGCGAGTACAGACATGAGGTATATAGAAATCGAACAGATGCCGCGGCTGCGGATGATGCTACTTTTGTGAAAATAGCTGATGTGGATGTGACATCTGAAGGTTTCAGCTATTTAGATGATGGTAGCTTCAACGGAATTCCGCTTCAGAAAGAATTGGAATACTGCTATTACGTTATTACTAAAGGATCGTATAATGTAGCCGGACTAGTATATCCTCTTGAAAACAAATCTCAAATAGCATGTGCTAAGCCTGATGATAATCGCCTTCCATGTCCACCGGTATTAACTTTCGAAGGACCTGAATGCACTGAATATCTCGCAGAAGTCCCTTGCAATAATGCTACCTATAAGCATGATTTAAGCTGGGCACCTGATTTCACAGGAGATTGTGATGATGAGCTGAGCGGGTATAAACTTTACTTTACGCCTGACGGAGAATCTGGTCAATTTGAATTAGTGGCAGAATTATCTTCTTTAGACCTAGAAACTACTATTTCTAATCTACCGAACTATAGAGGATGTTATTACATCACTGCTGTAGATCGATCAGGAAATGAATCTGAGCCTAGCAATATAGTCTGCGTAGACAACTGCCCAAGCTATAATCTACCAAATGCCTTTACTCCAAATGGAGATGGATTTAATGAAACATTCATGGCTTTTGACAATCCATTTACGCAATGCCCACGGTTTGTTTTGGGAGTTGATATTTTGATAGTCAATCGCTGGGGCGTGGAAGTTTTCTCCTATAATAGCCTGGAAAGCAATGAAAATGACATTTATATCAGATGGGATGGCACAGATAAAAATGGAAATGAGTTGCCGGCTGGAACCTATTATTATTCAGGCAATGTAGTTTTTGACGTTCTCGATCCTGCGAAAAAAGAGCAGACTCTAAAAGGAACGATTCAACTTCTTCGATAATGTCAGCCAAATCCATCATCTTCTTTGATGGAGTATGCAACTTATGTAATACTTCCATTGATTTTGTAATCCAACGCGATAATAAAGATCACTTCTTGGTAGGAGCACTGCAGGAGGATTTGAGTAGGCAAATACTTTCCAAATTTGAGGTTCGAGAAGATTATTTAGACTCAATTGTGCTTTTAGAAAAGGGGGAAATCTATTACAAAAGTACTGCTGCGCTTAAAATCGCAAGAAACCTCTCTGGACTCTGGCCGGCTTTGTATGCTCTTATTTTAATACCCAAATTTCTTCGGGACCCTATCTACGATTGGATTGGAGCAAACCGGTATCGGTGGTTTGGCAAGAAAAACACCTGTAGACTGGCTAGTCCTGAGGAAAAAGCTAAATTCCTGTCCCAAGAAAACCTTGAGCAAACCGGTTTTGCCGGGTTGTAATATCGGGCTTTACTAGCAAACCGACATTTGGGAAAAGACTTATATTTGCCCCGAACAAAAAACACCAATTAATGAAGGCATTTGTTTTTCCGGGCCAAGGCGCCCAATTCCCAGGAATGGGAAAAGCACTTTATGAAGAAAGTACCGAAGCAAAAGAATTATTTGAAAGAGCAAATGAGATCTTGGGTTTCCGCATTACAGACATTATGTTCGACGGAACTGCTGAGGAACTCAAGCAAACTAACGTAACTCAACCTGCTGTATTTCTTCATTCTGTAATTTTAGCCAAAACAACTCCTGATTTTGCACCTGACATGGTAGCAGGTCATTCTTTGGGCGAACTTTCAGCATTAGTAGCCAATGGCACACTTGCTTTTGAAGACGGGCTGAAATTGGTTTACCAAAGAGCCCTTGCCATGCAGGAAGCTTGTGAAATCAACCCATCGACCATGGCTGCTATTTTGGGTCTAGCCGATGAAAAAGTAGAAGAAATCTGCGCGAGCATTTCCGAAGAAGTAGTCGTAGCAGCAAACTATAACTGTCCTGGTCAATTAGTGATTTCCGGTTCGAATAAAGGCATCGAAATCGCATGCGAAAAGATGAAAGAAGCTGGAGCTAAGCGTGCATTACCACTACCTGTAGGGGGAGCATTCCATTCTCCATTGATGGAGCCAGCTCGTGAAAAATTGCAGACAGCTATAGAAGCAACCACTTTCCATACGCCTAGCTGCCCTGTTTACCAAAATGTGAGCACCACGGCAGTTACTGAAATATCAGAAATTAAAGCCAATCTAATAGCACAACTCACTGCTCCTGTAAAATGGACACAATCTGTCCAAAACATGGTTGCAGATGGCGCTACCGAGTTTGTGGAATGCGGTCCGGGAAAAGTACTTCAAGGCCTTGTAAAAAAGATCCATCCTGAAGCTGAAGTTTCAGGTCTTTAACTGCAAACACATCGATTCCATAGCATAAGGGGTCGTAGATTAAAAGTATATACACCAAAGGTTCAAGCTTTCACAGGCTTGAACCTTTTTTTATGACTTTAGTGTACATCGCCTTTGGCGGTAAAACTATCAACGGATTGAAAAATAAATTTCCTTTGATCGCTAATTATTTATTGTTTATCAATAATTTTTTACTGTTATTTACCGAATCAAACGTAAATAAATATGGAAACCAAACTTAATGCGAATAAGACTTTGAAAATCTTGCACGTCATGGCATGGATTTTTTACATCGCTTTGATGGTGGAAGCTGGCGCTATCATCGTCAACACATTTATAACCTTATTTATCAATCCTGAGGGAGCCAAAAATTTCTGGGAGAAAGTGGACTTCACTGCTATTTATAATTTTGACTCTGGACATTTTCTAATTCTTACGCTTGTAATGAGTATTGTTGCAGTACTGAAAATTCTCCTTTTTCATCAAATTATTAAGCTTTTTTCCAATAAGACCCTTTCATTTTCACAGCCTTTCACCTCTGAGCTGAAAAAATTCATGTTGAATTTCACCTATCTGGCATTTGCCATCGGCCTATTTTCAAATTGCGGAGCTAATTTCTACCATTGGCTTACTACCCAGGGTATTCCAGCTATTGATATGAAAAAGCTTCATTTGGAGGGGGGAGATGTGTGGATTTTCATGTCTGTACTATTTTTCATTGCCGTCCAAGTGGTAAAAAAAGGGATTGAAATACAATCCGAAAACGAACTCACTGTCTAGACTATGCCGATTATTGTAAACCTCGACGTCATGATGGCAAAGCGGAAAATGTCATTAAATGAACTTTCGGATAAAGTAGGATTAACCTTATCCAACCTCTCAATTCTAAAAACAGGCAAGGCGAAGGCTATCCGCTTTAGTACCTTGGAAGCCATTTGCCAGGCTCTAGATTGTCAGCCTGGAGATATTTTGGAATTCCTAGAAGACTGATTATGAATATCATACCCCAGATTATCTACTTATGAGCAATTATTTATTGCCCATGAAAAGTGCCTCGGCTACTTTGAACTCAAAACTTTAGAACTCTTTCACTTCACTTTTATCTCTACATTCCTTTAGCATCTGCAGACTACTTTTCCCCGTAATAGGATGAATAAAATCAGGTAAAATCTCAGCTAATGGGATGAGTACAAACTTCCGTTCGGACAAATATGGATGTGGAATTTCCAATTCCGCTGCTTCGATCACTTGACCGCCAAAATAAATAATATCAATATCCATCGTCCGATCTCCCCAGTGTTCGTCCCTTTTCCTTCCAAGAACTATCTCGATTTTCTGAATAAAATTTAAGATTTCAAACGGTGAATATGTCGTTTCAATTTCAACAATTTGATTCAAAAAAGGCCCTTTAGCTACTCCACCCCATGCTTCTGTTTCGTAAATCTTCGACTTCGCTGTCACTTTCCCTAATTCCGAAACAGCCTTTACAGCCGACGCTAGCAGCACATTTCTATCTCCTTTATTCCCTCCTAATATTAATACTGCTTTTTCAAACTTTCTCCGCATAAAATTGCTTTTGTATACATGGCCCAAATTAGGTTATTTTGGGCTTCAAATAATTTAGCTTATGAAATTCTTAGGAAATGTACTGGCGGTAATAGTCGGTCTTTTTGTTTTCAGCATACTGAGTGTGCTTCTTATGTTAGGGCTGATCGGCATCGTCGCCTCTTCAAGTGGAGACAAAGAAGTCACTGTAAGTGAAAATACTGTTTTACACCTGGACCTTAATGGTAGAACTATCGTAGAAAGAACCTCAGAGGATGATTTGGATCTTTCCATGTTTGGAAATCCATTTGGTCAGGAGTTCAGTGCAGGACTTATTAACCTTAAAAAAGCCATTGGCGAAGCAAAAACCAATGATAACATAAAAGGAATTTACCTAAATACTGGTCTTATCATCGCTGGACAAGCCAACTTGCTTGAGCTTCGTGAAGCTTTAGTAGACTTCAAAACTTCAGGTAAATTTATCGTCGCTTATGACGAAGCGTATACTGAAGGTGGTTATTACATTGCTTCTGTTGCCGATGAAATCTACCTTAATCCTCTAGGCGGTATTGACTTCAACGGCTTCTCCTCTGAAGGAATCTTCTTTAAAGGACTTTTTGAAAAAATAGGAGTTCAACCGGAAATATTCCGGGTAGGTGAATTCAAATCTGCAGTAGAGCCATTTATCCTAGAGAAAAGCAGTCCTGAAGCCAGGCTACAAACTCTATCTTTCCTTGATGACATGAATCAATTTGCACTTCATGGCGTCTCTGAGTCTAGAGGAATACCTTACGACAGCTTGAAGAAAATCAACGACATGATGTTGGTTCGAAAGCCTGAAGATGCAGTTTCTTACGGATTAGCAACTGAATTACTTTATATGGACCAAGTACTTTCGAAGATGAAGGAAAAGCTTGGTATCGATGAAGACGATGACATCAAAACGATCAACGTAACTGACTTGAATGCAACTGCGAAATTTAAAAACATCACTTCTTCCAATAGAATTGCTGTAATCATCGCAGAAGGAGAAATCGTAGGTGGAGATGCTGATGGGGTAATCAGCTCCGAAAAGTTTGCAAAAGAAATTCGCAAAGCACGTAAAGACGACAACATCAAGGCAATCGTACTTCGCGTAAACTCCCCAGGAGGTTCAGTAGTAGCATCTGAAGTGATCTGGAGAGAAATGGCAGAAGCTAAAAAATCCAAGCCAGTATATGTTTCTATGGGGGAAGTTGCTGCTTCTGGTGGTTATTATATTTCCGCGCCGGCTGATACTATTGTGGCACAGCCAAATACTATTACAGGATCAATCGGCATTTTCGGCATGATGTTTAACGCCCAAGAACTGCTAAATAAGCATTTAGGAATTACTACAGATGTTGTAAAAACGGGAGAGCTTTCAGATTTCATGAACCCTACCAGACCGATGACCGAAGTAGAACGATCCATCATCCAACGTACCATAGAAGATGGATATGAAACGTTTATTTCCCGCGTTTCTGAAGGTAGAGGAATGTCTACAGAAGCCGTGAAAGAAATTGCTTCAGGAAGAGTTTGGACAGGAAATCAAGCTAAAGAAAGAGGTTTGGTAGATGTACTTGGAGGATTGAATACTACGATTGATCTTGCTGCAGCCAGAATCGGAGCCGCAGATGATTATCACGTAGTGTATTACCCAACTAAAAAACCATGGTTTGAAACAATCATGGAGGATTTAGGGAATAATGTACAAATCAAAATACTTCAGAGTAAGTTGGGATCTAACTATGAACTCATCAAGCAAGTAGAGAAATTGAAATCCTACGAAGGCATTCAAGTAAGAATGCCACAGGAATTCATCATCAAATAAAAAAAAGCGGCTTAAGCCGCTTTTTTTATGTCTTTTGCAACAGGATCAACCAAGCCCTCTCCACATCATCCTCATCTAGTGCCTCCTTGGCCAAAAGATGTAAATGATCCACAAGAGAATCTGGATCATATTTGAATCGAAGTCTCATTTCCTCAATTTCATCGCTTTTTCCAAACTCCGCTATTTCAGCTTCACTTGGAAAAGCTTCAACATTACCAAGTCTACCTAGGTTATTTCCACTTAGGATGGTACTATTTCTAACATCGTCCGGCAGTTGATCAACTCCAATCCCGAGGGTACGCAATGGCTTAGGAATCTGAAAAAGTGAAGCTCCACTGGCTCGACTGTACCAATTACCACCAAGACGCGCTACTGCATCTAACTTGTTTGGATCTATTGCTCCAGCATCATCGAAAATGGCCTCATTTACATGAGCCGCAAGCACTTCACAGATTACAATACTTCCAGCACCTCCACTTTCTCCAAGTGACTTTACCTCATTCACTTTACATTCAAAAGAAACACGGGCTTCTTTGATACGAGGCGGCTTGACTTCATTGGAAGCTACTTGGGTAAATCCTGCTTTTTCAAATTCATTCACACCCTTTTTATACTCAGTGCTGGCGAGCGACATTTGCTCCACCATACCAAAATCAACGATATGGATCACTACTTCAGGCACTTCCAAAATGTTTTCAAGGGTATGCTTAGTGGTATTATCCCTCATTCTTCGTAGAGGAGAAAATATCAAAATCGGAGGCTGGGAACTAACTAAATTAAAAAAGCTAAATGGGCTAAGGTTAACATTTCCGGCCTTATCGATAGTACTGACGAAGGCAATCGGTCTTGGTGCCACAGCGCCCTGCATCAAACTGTAAAATTCTAGGGTACTTAGGTCTTTGGGATAAAGGGTTTTCATGTGTTTTTAATTTGATTTTTAATGGCCACACGCCTGTCCCAATATTTCGGGATGGTCTCTTGCATATTAAGAAATACTCTTCTTTGAAAAGTTTTCTCGATGTTCGATTTCATTTGATGAAATTATGACTCAATTTTAAATACTTAAACCATTTTTCAAGAATAAGTTCTGAATTCATGACAAAAACCCTGATAAGTCTATTAAAAACAAGCCTTTTGTTGCTGACTCTAAACCTAGGAATTAATTCGATTTCCATCGCCCAAACCCACAATTTCGCCACATTCAACATCCGATACGCCAATCCAAACGATGTAGGAAACCTTTGGGAAGATCGTCTTCCGCATGTGGCAAGCTTGATTCAATTTCACCAAATTGAGCTCGTTGGTGTACAAGAGGCATTAAATAACCAACTCATGGATCTGACCAAAGAACTTGGCTATTCATATATTGGGGTGGGCCGCGATGATGGAACTGAGAAAGGTGAATATGCAGCTATTCTTTACGATCCGAAGAAGTTTGAAATGCTGGATCAGGGCACTTTCTGGCTTTCACCAACCCCTGAGAAACCAAGTAAGGGCTGGGATGCTGCGCTGAATAGGATTTGTACTTGGGGTAAATTCAAGGATACGAGCGGAAAAACCTTCTATGTTTTCAACATTCACTACGATCACATCGGTCAGCAGGCACGGGAAGAAAGCAGCAAGTTGGTGATGGCACAAGTGTCTTTGATCAACAAAGAAAATGCACCTGCAATTCTTATGGGAGACTTCAATGTAAAACCTGATAACGCAGCATATTCTACTATCACTTCAAATCCAGACTGGCAAGATGCCAGACTTATTTCTGAAATCCCATCTTATGGCCCAGCAGGCTCATTTACAAGTTTTGACTGGGAGAAAATGCCTGATGGAATCATCGATCACGTGTTTGTAAAAGGTGATATCAAAGTGATTCGTCATGGGATTCTGACTGATAATTATGGAAAAAAATATCCTTCAGATCACTTTCCAGTGTTGGTGGAAGTGGAGTTCTAACATCTCCCCCACTTCGAAATTCAGCATTCATGATTCGCCATTTGGAATTTGAGTGAAATTCTGAATATCCTAAAATATGTATTCGTTGCAGTTTAAAAAGTCAAAAAAAAAGACCTTCGAAGTTTAAAAAACTCCGAAGGTCTGAAATAAATGTCTGAAATTTTTAAGGCTCCAAAGCCGCAACACCTGGAAGCACTTTGCCTTCCATGTGCTCTAGCAATGCTCCACCACCAGTAGACACAAAGGACACATCATCTCCATATCCAAACTTATTAACCGCAGCTGCAGAGTCACCTCCACCGATTAGGGAATAAGCGCCAGCTTTGGTCGCAGCTACTACCGCCTCAGCGACAGCCTTCGTTCCTTTGTCAAACGAATCCATTTCGAAAACGCCCATTGGCCCATTCCAAAGGATAGTCTTTGAATTTGCGATTACTTCAGAGAACAATTCACGGGATTTTGGTCCTATATCCAAGCCCATCCATCCATCAGGAATTTCGCCTTTGTTAGCCATTCCCTGCTCAGCATCATTTGCAAAAGCTTTAGAAATCACTGTATCAACCGGAAGGATAAGATTAACCCCTTTTGCTTTTGCTGTTTCCATTAGCTCAAGAACGAAATCCATTTTATCAGCTTCAAGCAAAGAATCACCGATTGTTCCACCTTGTGCTTTGGCAAAAGTATAGGACATACCACCACCGATGATCAGGTTATCTACTTTGTTCAGCAATTGCTCGATGATCAAAATCTTGTCAGCGATTTTCGCTCCACCCATGATCGCGGTGTATGGTCTTTCAGGATTGCCCAATACTTTGTCTGCATTTTTCAACTCAGAAAGCATTAAGTACCCACAAACTTTATCATTGAAGAATTGAGCAATAACCGCCGTAGATGCATGCGCTCTATGTGCTGTACCGAACGCATCATTCACATAGACATCGCCAAGTCTGGAAAGCTTCTCAGCAAAATCCTTATCCCCTTTTTCTTCTTCCTTGTGGAATCTTAGGTTTTCCAAAAGCAAAACTTCGCCAGGCTTCAAACCTTCTGCAAGCATTTCCGGCTCTTGTCCTATGCAGTCCTGGGCAAATTTTACTTTTCTGTCCAATGCTTTTTCCAAAGCAACTACGATGTGCTTTAAAGAGAATTTATCCTCAGGTCCAGATTTTGGTCTTCCCAAGTGAGACATCAAGATCACAGATCCGCCATCCTTCAATATTTTATTGATCGTTGGAAGTGCAGCTTGAATACGGGTATCGTCAGTTACATTCAGTTGGTCGTCCAAAGGAACATTGAAATCCACTCTCACGAGCGCTTTCTTGCCTTCAAAACTAAGATTATCTACATTTTTGATTCTAGAGTTCATAGTAAGGTTAATAGCTTTTGATTAATTAAATAGATAAAAATCAGGTGTGAATTTATCAAAGATTACGGCAAAAATCGACTTTCCCCTGTGATCAATTTGCGAAGAAGTATCGGAAAGAAGTTTTATCCTTTCGTTGCAGCCCGCTTCAGGCGGTCATTTATAGCTTTTCCCAAGCCTTCCTCAGGCATCAATTCTGCCAAAATCACGGAAGCATTAGACGCATCCAACGTTCGCATCGCAGCAAAGAGATTCGTAGCCGCCTCTTTCAAATCTCCTTTGGTACTTAGAGCAATTTGGCTTCCAGTTGGAATAGCAGGAAAGACCTGAGCTAGAGAAAGTACAGCAAAGTCAATTCCCTGCCTTTTGCGCTCAGCAATCAATTCTTCCAGGTTACCTAATATAAAAGGCTTCGTAGGCGCGTAGTGGCTCTCTAAAAGGCCAGGAGACTGAGGGTTGGAGGAGCTATGACTTTTCACAGTCACTTCCCCCACAATACGTTCAATTTCCGAAATTTCTAACCCCCCAAGCCGATAAACCACAATTTCGTTTTCTTCCATTCCTACTATAGTACTCTCCAAGCCTACCCTGCATTTTCCTCCATCCAAAATATAAGAAATCCTTTCTCCCAACTGAGCATCCACGTGCTGTGGGGAAGTAGGACTAATGTATCCAAAAGGGTTTGCACTTGGCGCAGCTAGAGGGAAATCTAACTGAGAGAGTAATTCTAAAGTCAAGGAATGATCAGGTACACGAATTGCAACTCGTTCCAAACCTGAAGTAACTATGTCAGGAATAGTATTTTTTCTCGGGAGAAGCAAAGTCAAAGGACCTGGCCAGAATTGCTCGGCAAGTTTTCGGAGCGGATCAGGAATGTCAATTACATAGTTCTCTGCTACGTCAAGAGAAGGAATATGAACAATCAAGGGGTCAAAACTTGGGCGGTTTTTCGTCTCAAAAATCGATGCTACAGCCACAGGATTCAGCGCATTTCCTGCCAAACCATAGACGGTCTCGGTAGGAATAGCAACTAACTCACCCGCATCAAGGACTCTTTTTGCTTGCGATATGTCCTGCCCAATTACTGCCATCTTATTCGCAGAAATCGTCTATCCAAGTTTTAGCTTCAGTGTATCCAAGTTGAAGAGCCATCTTTAGATCTGCACATCCTTCTTCTTTTTCAGATTCTCCCAAAGCGGACATTCTTGTCACGCCAAGTAAGTAATAGGCAGCGCCATTTTTCCCATCCAAATTGATCGCATCAGTTAAGGCTTTCATTGCATTTCCTGGATCATTATTTCCTAAAAGTGCTTTTCCACGATTGAAGTGAACAAGTGCTTGGTTTGGCTCTACTTTAAGTGCTTGGTCAAAATCGAGTAGTGCATCTTCGTATTCCTCCAAGCCTAACAAAGCCAGTCCACGGTTGTAGTAAATATCTGTTTGAGATGGATCAAGCAAAGTAGCCATGTTGTAATCAGACACTGCATTTTTAAAGTTCTCCAGTTTCAAATTGGCATTTCCACGGTTGAACCATGCCTTATAGCTAGCGGAATCCGCCTGAATTGAAGCTGTAAAAACAGGAACTGCTTCTTCAAATTTTTCTTCCTGAAAAAGTGCTGCTCCTTTTGCATTCAGGGCCAGTGCATTTTCCGGATTGATCTCAAGCGCTCGGTCAAAAAGCGTAATTGCTCCACTCCAATTTTGAGCATCCATTTGAAGGATTCCCTCTTGTACCAATTCCTCTTCACTTGGGCTACAGCCCATCAATCCTGCCAATAGCAAGGTAATTATCCAAAGTTTTTTCACGGCTTAAATTTTGCGCAAAGATAAGGATTGCGTCTTTGAAATCAGGAATTGGACTGAAGTTTTGCCCTATAGTTTTCTGGAAGCGGCATGGGCTTCATCGAATTCATGTCTACAGAGACCAGTATGCATTTACTCTTTGCAAATGTATAATGCTCTCCAGTCTTCGTTTCTCCCACCAAATATTGCTCTAAATCAAAGGAGGAATTTCCAATTCTACTGCATTTCACCAAGGCTTTGAGGGTATCATCTACATGAATAGGCCGGAAATAATCCATTTCAATTCGGCCGACCACACAGCCTACTTTCATAATATCCCATTGACAAACCTGCTCCAAGAAAACCGCTCTGGCATGTTCGAAGTAATTGAAATATATCCCATTATTGACATGCATGTAGCCGTCAATGTCTGAGAATCTAATCTGAATAGGTAAGGAAAATGTGATCTCGCGCTCTAACTGCGCAGGGTCAAACTTAATCATCAAAGAAGAATTTCTGATTTACTGGTTTTCTCAAGCATTCGTAGAATAGATGGATTGTAACCGATCACATCCTGAACTGAGTCAAATGCTACCCAAGCCAAAGAAATACTCTCATCGCTTTTAATCAACGGCTCATACAAGTCTGCCTCCAAAATATAGCGCACATCGTAGTGAAAGTGCTCAGGTACATGTGGACGTTCTGGAATAATATGCTTATCCAAGTCAAAAATCGTTTTGTCCACAAACTCCAGACTCTTCAATCCACTTTCCTCCTCAGCTTCCTTCATGGCTACTTCCAGTAAATCCTCATTTCCATCCGCATGCCCACCTAGCTGAAGCCATCTGCCAAGTTTGCGGTGAAGTGTAAGCAAAGTATGCGTACGCTTGCGGTTCACTATCCAAGCAGAAGCTGTGAAATGGCCTTCTAAACGGGCTCTTTCATAAGCAAGCGGGTCTTCGGTCAAATCCAAAAAACATTGAATAAAACTCGCCTCTTCCTCATACGGTGTCCGATATCTGCCTAGTTGCTCTTTTAATGTAATTCTATCCATCATTTGTTGCTTCAAATATGTGATCAAGAAATTGATCGAAAGGTTCTGGATCCTGGTATAGCCTATCCGAATAAAACGTCGCTAGCACCTTGAGGTAATTGGGCTGGTTATTTACGGTGATTTTCTCTATAGCAATATTGCCAAATAACTGAGAAATCAACTCATTCTTGCCAAGTGCTTTGAGCGGAGGTTTGAAATAATACTTATCAGTGATTTTCACCTGCTCGTTTATTTCTTCCATTTTCCTATCCAAACTCACTTGCCTATATCCCAAAGCTAGAACACGCTGCGCAAAAGCCAAGAAAAGCAAGGAAAATGTTTGCTCATCTAATGGATCATCATAAGTTATGGCAAAACCTCTAGCGTACTTAGAATCCAAAATATGAATCTGCGGGCGCTCTTCGATCTGGATAGTTTTGAAATGATACGACTTGGCAATCCTGGCTATCAACTCTTTACCTTCATTAGAGTCCATCCATTTTCTCGCATCTTCGATCTCCAACTCCTTGTGCACAATATTTTCCTTGTGCGTCATAGGAGTCCTTTCCGAAGACTTAAATACTTTGTTGAATAAATCGTCAAGAAAATTACTCATGAGTTGAAATTACATAGTTGCCAGACCTCGCTTGTGTAATATATCCCTGATCTTGCAAAATGCGCAATACACGAAGATTTTTTTGAGAGGCAGGAAGCCTAATACGTTCAAAGATCTCCTTCTCAGACAACTCGCCAGTGCTGCTTAAAGTTTCCAGAATTTTATTTACAAGCTTATTCTCAGCCTTTTCCGGGTCATTTGCCTTACGGTTTGCGATGCAAACATCACACACTCCGCATTCATGATCTGTGCTTTCACCAAAGTATTCCTGAATGAATTGTGTCCGACAAAGTTCATTTTGCTGACCATACGCAACCATGCTTTTAGCCTTTTCCAAAGTCAATGCTCTTCGAAGTTCTATTCGTTTGAAATTTAGCGGCAATTTCCCGGCGTCATAACGTGGCGTCAAAAAGGTAATCTGAGGCTTATCCTTGCGCTGATCATACACCATCACCTCCAATTGCTCCAATTGCTTCAGTGATTTGATCACCTCACTTTCATAAAGATTCAGTGACTTGGCAAGTTTAGCTTCCTGGATTTTGATGTATTCGGAAAAGACATTCCCACCGTAGGTCCGCATGATGATTTTTACCACAGGATCCAGCTTTGCGTAAGCAATCTGAATCTCATACAAGCGGGATGGATCCACTGTGAAATGAATTTTAGAGGGAGAATAATAGCTTTCACTCAAACCTATAAAACCTTCCTCTTCCAATAATTTCAGTGCATAAAAAGTCTCCAAAACCCCCAGTTCATAGGTATTCGCAAACTCACTCCACTCAAAATCATAACTGCTCAGCATATTGCTACCAACAGCAATCCGGTAATAATTAGCGAGGCACTGGTAAACCCTTTTTACAAAATCAAGTGGAGGATAAACCAAGGCAGCACGTTTGAGTATAGTCTCGAAATCCTGATTATTAACCAGTAAAACCCCATATGCTTTCGCTTCATCTCGACCTGCCCTGCCAGCTTCCTGGTAGTAATTCTCTACATTTTCCGGCAAATCGCTATGAATAACCACCCGGACATCTGGCTTGTCAATCCCCATCCCAAATGCATTGGTACTGACCATCACACGCACTTCATTATTCATCCAAGCTTCTTGACGCTTCGCACGATCCAGCATGGACAAGCCAGCATGATAAGCTAAAGCAGAGATCCCTAATTGGCTCAATGCCTTCGCAATTTGATGTGTCCCTTGTCTATTTCTCACATACCAGATCGCAGTCCCTTCGATTCTGCTGAGTATTTCCAGCCCTTTTTCTAGTTTGTTTTCTACTAGGCGAACCGAGTAACTAAGGTTTTTCCTGGCAAAACTTTGATGGAATTCTGCCGGCTTTTTCATCTCCAGCTTCTCTATGATATCCGCACAAACCTGCGGAGTAGCCGAAGCTGTCAGTGCCAAAACCGGGACTTTCGGGTGATAAGGTCGTATCAGAGCAATCTCCAAATATGGCGGGCGGAAATCATACCCCCATTGGGAAATACAATGTGCCTCATCCACTGCGATCAGATTGATTTTCATTTGCCGAAAACGCTCCACAAAGAGTTCCGCCTTCAATCGTTCGGGAGATACGTATAGGAATTTGTAGTCTCCATAGATGCAATTATCCAGTGTACGGTCAATCTCCCGATAACTCATCCCAGAATAAATCGCTGCTGCCTTAATCCCTTTCGCCTTTAACCCATCCACCTGATCTTTCATTAAGGCTATCAGCGGACTCACAACAAGGCAAATTCCATCCTGCGTCAGCGCTGGAATCTGATAGCAAAGTGACTTTCCTCCTCCTGTTGGCAAAAGCGCGAGTGTATCCTTTCCAGTCAGAACTGACTCGATAATTTCTTTCTGGACAGGCCGAAAATCAGCGTGACCAAATACTTGATGGAGGATTTCTGTAGCCCGATTCAGCATTTACCAAACTGGCGTATTTTTAGTTAAGAAAGCAGCAATACCTTTCTTGCAGTCCTCATGAGCTCGAGCTTTGGCGTTAGTTTCAGCAGCTAGCTCCAGAGATTTATTTCTGCTTTCTTGGTTTAGCTCCCGCAAAAGAGATTTGGTTTTGCCCATTGCGTAAGCGGAATTTTGAGAAATAAGCTTAGTAGCGAATTCCATCACGTATTTCCCCAAAAACTCTGCTGGCTCCACTCCTGTAATCAAACCGAGTTCTGCAGCTTTGCTGGCAGTAATAAACTCTCCGGAAAGTAATAGTTCCTGGGTTTTGGCAGCACCAATTTGCTCTTGCAAAAAGACAGAAACCAATGCTGGCACAAAGCCAATGCGCACTTCAGTATATCCGAAAAGCGCATCCGGCACAGCAAAAGCAAAATCACAAACAGTCGCCAGACCACAACCTCCAGCCAAGGCATGGCCTTGTACCTCTGCTATCACGATTTTGGGAAGACAGTAAATCAAATTAAACAAGTCCATCAATCTACGGCTATCTTCCAGATTTTCTTCATAGGAGAAATCTTGCAGCTGCTGCAAATAGGCCAAATCTGCACCAGCACAGAATGCTTTTCCAGTAGATCGAAGCACAATGATTTTCACCTTCTCGTTGGCATTCATTTCTTCGAAAGCTTGATGAAGTCCCGCAATCAGCGCTGGACTAAGGGCATTTCGCTTTTCTGGCCTATTCAGGGTAATAATTCCTATTTTATCAGTGATCTCTGTAAGTACAGCGCTCATTTGTATTGCAATTTGGGTTTGGGATCAAGTTAGTTTCAATAGCATGCATTGCAAAATCAAACTCAGAAAAGTATTCGGTACGCTAAGGAATCAACCACTAACATGTCTTTAGTCTGCATCGCCACCCACTTACCTTCTGACCAACTATAAATTAATTTTGGAGGAGCTAGAAACCAAAGCTTTTTATGTGTTGGATCAAAGGTAAAACCGGCGCTAATGAATTCTAGTTTCCCAGAATCTAGCTCCTGTGCGATTAATGAAGTTGGAAATTGAGCTAATTGATTATGAATTCGATAGGGCTCCACAGAATAGCTGATCTCTCCTCCGTCCAAACCTTGATTCCAGGAATAAGTTTCTCCAGAAACAGAAAAATCAAGCAACTGAGATTTCTTGCCTTGATAAATCATCAGTTCTCTGGAAGGTTTTTGAAGTTCGGAATAGAATCGAAAACCAGCCCACAAAAATAAAATGCTCAAACCTATCCAAGTCAATTTTCTTTTCGAACCAAACTCCCACGCCGCAATAATCAGAAGCATTCCCCACACCACAAGCATTCCGGCAAAATCAATGGTAAGCCTATCTAATTTCCCTCCGGGAATCACTCGTATAGCTTCAGCAATCCAATTTTGAAGCCAGATCAACCAGCTTAAAACCCAACCTAACACTTCACCTAATAAAGGAATCCATCCAAGCATCATCAACGGAACACCGACTTGCATGATCACAAAAGCTAGCGGAAGTATCAGGAGATTACCTAGCAAAAAGTAAGTTGGGAAGACATGAAAGTAATAAATAGAAAGAGGAAAAGTCACCAACTGTGCAGCTACACTCACAGAAGTGAGTTGCCAGATATATTCCAAAACTTTATGCCTCGGCAACCATAGATTCAAAATCAAAGGCTGAATCATCACTATGCCTAGCACTGCTAGATACGAAAGCTGAAATCCAACTTCATAGATCACATTAGGATTTATAGTAATCATCAGGATCGCCGAAAAAGCAAGAATATTGTAAATCGAAGGAGGCCGCTCACGCATCTGACCGAAGGTTAGCAACGAAAACATGGTAGCAGCTCGAACCACCGATGGCGACAATCCAGTCAGGAAGGCATATAGCCAGATTATGAGAATGACGACAAGAAGATATAACCTAGCCCTTTCCTGCTTCAATTTGAGAGGCTTGAGAATCAAAATAAACAGGGCGTAAATAATCCCAACATGAAGTCCTGAAACTGCCAAAATATGCATCACACCAGCTTGAGTGTAGGCTTCTTTAATTGTTGGATCTAGCTCCTTTTTTTGCCCCAAGAGCAAGGCTAGAGCAATTTGAGCAGAATTCTCATCGGGAATTTTGGATTTGAGCATCTCGCCGATTCCGTGTCTCAAACGCACCAAAAAGTAGTCAAAAACGCTAATCCTAGCTGAATCAACTACCTGATAGTTCTTGCCTAAAAACTGGCGAAAGTGAATCCCCTGCCTCTCCAAATACTGTCTATAATCAAACTCTAAGGGGTTGAGCGGAGAAGGGATTTGCTCCGGTTTTTTCTTGACCAGAAGAACCTGCCCCGGCTCAAGTCCTTGCTCATTTTGGTGATAAATCAAGACTTTAACTTGAGCATCCTTCCATACCCCGTCGACTAAAATCGATTTGACCGCCAACAGGTTTTCAAATGAATTAGGTTTCTGCTGATCGTATAACGTCACCTCAGCGAGATAGCTGCCTGAATGAAGTATCTCTGTATTGAAATCAGTTTGAGCCAGCCTATTTTGAACCAGTAAAGCACCAAATACTAGTAAGGCTACATAAGCTAAATAACTGGACTGAAATTTAGACTTACCCTTTTCTAGCTTTACCATCACAATCAAATATCCTAACCATAGCAGGCTAAGAGCGAGAGCCAGTGACATTAAACTGGGTGACCAATTTGATTGGCCAATAAAAACCCCTATCAAAATGAATGGCAGGTACCGTAAAAATGGAAAGTCAGCAAATCTCATCTTCAAAAAATTAAAGAATTAATTTACTTTATTTTTTTGAAAAATACAGAAGGAAAATAATCCAGCGTTTATGTATCACTAGTTTTCAAACAGCATAAACTCTATAAATGACGCATTCTCTTTTTGATTACTTTGATCTTCGTAAAATCATTTTTTACCACAAAGAAACAAATGGCACAAGGTTTCAACCATTAAAGAATAAGGACTTTTTTCACAGGCTAGTTTGCCGAAAACACCTGTATTAGTTAAAATTTTTAGCATAAAAAAAGAGCCCAAAAAGGGCTCTGTATAGTTATTCGATGGGATGGGAAATCTTAGAATCTATATCCCAAGTTAAAACCAGCATTAAATTCTATTCCGCTAAAGCGATCTGTAACATCATCGCTGAAGTTTCTGCCTACACTAGCAAAAGGGCCAAAAGCGAAGTTTTTTGACAATTCCCATTTGTATCCAGCTCCTGCCCCAAGTATAAATGCCGTCATATCCGTGGTCTGCACTCCTCCACCATCAGCAGGCTCTTCAAAATCACCGAATCGAAGTTTAGCTAAAGGAAATAGAAAGAATCTACCATTATCACCATCTCCAAAGTAAAAATTCATTGAAGCCTGCAAAGAATTAGTCTTGTACTTTTTCCCGTTTTTCTCATTATTAATACCAAAACGATCATTAATAAATCCTTTGAATTCCAAGGAATGATCATCACTCAAATAACGCTCGAATCCTACTTCCAGTGATCCGAACCAGATCAAATTAAGAAAATTAACATGGATTTCATTTGAAAAACCGCCATTTCCCGGAGTGGTGCTTCCGCTACTGGAACATTACATCCTGAGAATATCCTGAAACCACTAATGCCAGAATAAGAGTGAGAGTAAAAGTTATTTTTTTCATCTGTTTATAATTGTTTTTCTATGATCTTAAGGAACCGTGCTTAACTTCTAACCCCCCGAGGGGTTAACGCTTTGGCCATGCTCGATTTCATATTTCCATTATGAGTTGTAAAATTTGCAACAATACTTAAGCCAATTGCATTTTATAGTGCATAATTCCACACTCTTCAAATATATCTCCAGCTTTTTCAAATCCAAACTTTAAATAAAGTGGGACGGCCGAAATTTGAGAAGTGTAGATACTTTTATGTGATCCTTAGCCTCAGGGTTAGTATCAATATCCTTGAGAACAGCGACGACTAATGCCTGCCCTACGCCTTGTCCACGCACTTCTTTTAATACGGCAAAGCGCTCCAACTTCACTCCCTTACTCGTCATCCTCCATCGTGCAGCACCAACCGGCCTATCGTCCAAACATGCCAAGAAATGAGAACACTGACTTTCATACTCATCGTATTCAGCCTGTGGGTTAACGCCCTGTTCTATCACAAAAACCTGCTCTCTGATCTTATATGCAGCCTTCAGCTGATCGTCACGGGTTATTTTTACTACTTGCAGACTCATTCCTTTGCTGTTCTTTGTAATAATGATCTTTTTCGTATGCTTCGATGATAGACTTCACTAATCTATGCCTGATCACATCTTTACCACTTAGATTTACAATGCCAATCCCTTTCACATCCTTGAGGATTTTTAGGGCTTCAGACAAACCACTTTTCTGCCTTACCGGCAAATCCACCTGCGTTTGATCTCCAGTGATTATTACTTTGGAATTTGGCCCCATTCGGGTTAAGAACATCTTAATCTGCTCATTTGTTGTATTCTGAGCTTCATCCAGCAAAACAAAGGCATCATGAAGCGTCCTTCCACGCATGTAAGCCAAAGGGGCAATTTCGATTACTCGAGTTTCCTGGTAATATTTAAGTTTCTCCGGTGGCACCATATCCTGAAGTGCGTCATAGATAGGCCTTAAGTACGGATCCAATTTTTCCTGAAGATCGCCAGGTAAAAAGCCTAAATTCTCTCCTGCCTCCACAGCAGGCCTAGTAATGATAATTCGCTTTACTTCTCTATTCTTCAAAGCCCGAACAGCTAATGCAACTGCAATGTAAGTCTTACCAGTTCCGGCAGGCCCTAAGGCAAAAACCAAGTCATTCTGCATCGCAGATTCTACCAATTTCCTCTGATTGGCTGACTTTGGCTTGATTACGATTCCTTTATTCCCAAAAACAATTACCTGATCCCGATTGGCTTCTTCAAATGGAATTCCTTCCACGTCCAAATAGTCTTTGACATTCTCAGGAGTGATATGACCAAAGCGATCTACATGCTCCAATAAAAGATTGAGAACATCGTTAATTCTCAGGATTTCAGGAGCTCCACCTTGGATTCGTATCTCATTACCTCGGGAAATAATTTTGCTTTGGGGAAAGGCAGCGGCAATTTGCCTGATATTCTCATTGGCTTCGCCTAGGAATTCTGCCAAGGGAACATTTTCTAACGTGATTACTTTTTCGACCAAACTGTTATTATTGATTAGATTATCGTTGAAGGTAGAAGAATAAAATTTCTATTTTTGTTCCAACCCCTCCTAAACAAAAGTACATAAATTTTAATTGACTTGCTTCTATGGCATTGGTGACATTCCTCTCAGATTTTGGGGACAAAGATTACTACGTACCGGCAGTAAAAGCTAAAATGCTTGCCGTAAATCCACAGTTAAACATCATCGACATTTCTCACAATATCGAGGCATTTGATATTGCTCATGCAGCATTTGTATTGCGTTCTACATTTCGAGACTTCCCTAAAGGCACTGTCCATCTTATATCCTTAAATACAACCGGCAGCATCACCCATGGATACATTGGTGTAAAGCTCGAAGAGCACATTTTTGTAGGACCAAATAATGGGATCTTAAGTCTACTGGCGGATCATGAGCCGGGCATTATGGTGCAGTTTGCGGACATACACTTGAAAGATTCAACCTTTCCTACAAAAGATATTTTGGCACCCATCGCTGCGAAAGTTGCCAGTGGAGCTGCCATTCATGATTTCGGTGGACCTTTGAAAAACTTCCGAAAGCTAATGTCCCGCCATCCAAAAGCTACACGCGAGCATATAACTGGACATGTACTACGCGTAGATCGATATGGAAATCTAATCACGAATATTAACAAGGAAGTATTCGATAAGTTTAAACCCAGGCAAATTCACCATTGAATTTGGCAGGGAATCAGTTAACAGATTGAATAATGGATATGACGCAGGGTAGAGCCTGGCGATTGTTTTGCTTTTTTCAATAGCTTGAACCTATTAGAAATTGGGATCAATCACGGACACGGAGGTGATTTACTTGGTTTGAAATATGACAGTGTCGTGTATGTAACCTTCCATCCCTAATGTTAATCCGGATCGTAAGAATGACTTTCAGGCCTGAAGCGGTGGATGAATTCCTGGAAAACTTCAATGCAAACAAGAAATCCATTCGGAATTTTCCAGGTTGCCACCATTTGGAGCTTTGGCAAGATGAAAATGTTAAAAATATTTTCCTGACACACAGTCATTGGGAAAGCGAAGAGCACCTGAATCAATACCGTGATTCTGAGCTTTTTAAATCAGTTTGGACATTTACCAAAGCGCTGTTTTCTGATAAACCTATTGCCTTTAGCTCAAGAAAGTTGGAAGAAGTAGAAAAATGAGTTTGTAGAAAAAAGATTCTTTCTTCATATTTGCATCCCGTTACGCAAGTGACGGAGCCAAGTCAGGTGTAAGGCCAGACTTACCGAATGCCCAGATGGCGGAATCGGTAGACGCGTTGGTCTCAAACACCAATGCCGCAAGGCGTGCCGGTTCGACTCCGGCTCTGGGTACAAAAGCTCGCTGAAAAGCGGGCTTTTTCTTTTTCCGTCATGCAGTCCACATTAATTTAGATTTTAAGCCAATCTGCAGTTATCCAGATAAATATTCCCTATAAGCTGTTTCTTTTTACATGTTGAAACGTCACTCTTTTAAGTTAAAATGAGCCCATTAAAACGGAAAAATTTTGTCATTATTATACAATAGTGTAAATTATTGATAAATTTTAATTGCATTAAAGAAAACAAATTTCTCTATTTGCATAAATGAAAAAAGAAAATCTACACCGAGGATATATTGTAAGTAAAATATTGGACTCTAAGGGAGTTAATATTACTAAGCTTGCCGAGCAAATTGGAATAAGTAGACCAACCCTCTACAACCAAATGAATAGACCAGACATGGCTACTTCCTATATTTTAAAAATTGGTGAAGAATTATCAGAGGATTTCACTAAATGGATCCCAGATCTAAATAACGATTTAATTCAAGAACTAAATCATGATTACAATTCATCAAATTCTAACAAATCGGCAGGTCATTTACAGCTTATAGTCGAGTTGGATGGCACACCGGAAACTCTTTCAATAATACTTGAACGTATTAAACGCATAAATGCAATTCTTCAAGCTGAAAAAATTTAAACCTTATTCTTGTAACCAATAATTCCTATAAAGAACAATTACCACCCTGGCGGTCAAGAAGAATGGACCAAAAACATCGACTATTGTACCGAGTTAAATATGAGGAATTAGAAATAGCCTTGTGCAGACCTCATTATTGATCAAAAAAAGCCCACATTTCTGCGAGCCTTTCAAATTTTACATCTCTAATTTTAGACTTTAAGTCCCCCTCAATATCTCCATAGGAGGCTGATTGATGATCTTCCTTCCATTGAGCCATCCTAGGACTATCGTCAAACCAGTAATGGATAAGTAAAGCACCAAAGCTTCTAACCAAGCTCCTCGGAATGGGATGTTGAATACAAACTCACTCAATAGCCAAGTGGCTCCGAAGGACAAAATAATCCCTGACAGCGACGCTAAACTCCCCAAAAAGAAGTATTCTAATGTATTGATCTTACTTACGATTGCCGAGCTGGCGCCCAAAGTTCTAAGCAGAATACTCTCCCGCATCCGCTGATATTTACTGATTATCAGGGAGCTGATCAATACCAATATGCCAGTAGCAATACTGAAAAAAGCCATAAACTGAATCACAAAGCTGATTTTTCCCAAAATTTCTTCCAGCGTCGCTACAATTGCCCCTAGATTGATAATAGAGATATTTGGAAATTCCCGTACGATCTCTGCCTGCACATCGGCAGCTTCTCTATCATTCTTGGTTTTGGTGATCAACACATGGAATTTCGGCGCCTGATCCAAAACTCCCTCAGGGAATAACACCAAGAAATTGGTGGAGACTTGATTGAATTTTACATCTCTTAGACTTCCTATAAAGGTTTTGATAGGGCGCCCCTGCACATTGAACTCCACTTCATCTCCTATTTTCATTCCGTTGCCTTCGGCAAAACCTTTTTCAAAAGAAACGAAAACACTGTCTCCCCTTGCACCCATTGGGATTAACTCTCCATCGGTTAATGTCTCCGAAGAAATAAGCGAATCTCGGTAAGTAACACGAAACTCTCTATTATATAACCATCTAGAATAGTCCTCTTCATCAGGAAGCTCTTCGTTCTCCTTTTTGTCTATTCCATTGATTTCATTTAGCTGCATCGTCACGATAGGAACTTCCTGCATGATCGGAAGATCCCGTGATAAAATTTTAGCTTTTACATCCTGCAGCTGAGCCGTTTGAATATCAAACATCAGCATGTTCGGCTGATCTTCCTTATCTGCAAATTTTGCCTCTTCCAGCAATTGATTTTGAAGAAAAAAGAGCGTGGAAATCATCGCAGTTCCTAGCCCAATAGTAGCAATCAAGGAAACTGTTTGATTGTTTGGTCTGTACAAATTCGCCAAAGATTGACGCAAGGTGTAGGTAAAAGAGATCGGCAAAAACTTTCTAACAGCCCAGATGATCGCTCGAGCTACTGCCCAGAGAATACCGAAGGCGAAAACCACGAATCCGGTAAAGCCAAATGCGAAATCAACTCGATCCAATAAGTAGAAACTAAAACCCCAGATAAACCCTAGAATTCCTACGATTACTAACCAACGTAGTGGATCTTTCAGCAAAGTAGAATCACCAGTTTCTGGACGCAACGTGGCCATCGGAGATACATTTCTGACCTTCAGTAAAGGCAAGAGAGCAAACAACACCGATACAAACAATCCGGTGATAACACCAAAACCTACTGACAACCAAGATATCCCAAAAGACACTTCAACCGGAAGGAAATCTGCAAAAACAGCCGGAAGTACAAACTGAAGTAAGGTTCCAAAGAAAGCTCCAAGAATAGCTCCGACCAATCCCATGATCATGATCTCAGTCAAATAAATAAGTAAGACATCTCTAGATGAAACACCCAAACAGCGTAAAACTGCCACTGAACTCAGCTTTTCCTTCACAAATACATTCACAGCACTTGCCACACCAACACAACCTAGAAGAAGTGCAATAAAGGCTACCAAGCTCAAGAAGTTTGAAAGGTTTTCAAATGACCGACCAGTAGATCTCTTTCTATCCTCCACCGTGTCTGCATCTACCCGATCTTCTTCCCATACATCTTCATAAGGCTTGATCAAAGCTTCTACATCCGTGCCTACTTCAAACTGAAAGTAGCGACTGTAATTCACTCGGCTTCCGTATTGCACCAAGCCAGTTTTCTTCCAAATAAGCTTTAGGAATATAAACTGCTGGTGCGACAGAAGCGGTAATTCCTGTCTGCCCAGGAACACTTTGCAACTCTCCAACAACTGTGAAAAGAACCTCTCCTACTTTGATCTGATCTCCAACTTCGGCGTTGAACTGAGCCATCAGCGTCTTTTCTACCAACGCCTTTTTCCCACCAGACCTAAAATCCGCATCACCTGACGCAGGAATCGTTTCTAAAAAACCATAAAATGGAAATGCTCCTTCCAGTGCACGAACTTGAGTAAGACGACTTGCTCCTGTCTTAGGAAAAGCAACCATACTCGCAAAATTGACTTCGGAAGCCATTTGTATAGCAGCACTGTCAATCGCCTGCTCACCAATTGGCTTGTTGTTTTCAAGCACCAAATCAGCTCCCAGAAGCTCTTTGGCCTGATTATTAATATCTGCAGTGAGATTTTCTCCAAAGGAACTGATTGCTACCAAAGCAGCAATACCCACGACAATGGAGGAAACAAATAGTAAAAGTCGAGAGATGTTTTTCCGGAAATCCCGGAAAGCCATCTTAATAATCCATCCGAAATCGGGCATCTTCTCCCTCCTGTATTTTACCGCCCTTAATATGGATGATTCTTTGCGTTTTGGCCGCTAGCTCTAAATCGTGCGTCACCAAAACAAGCGTGGTGCCTTCTTCCTTATTCAGGTCAAAAATCAATTTCTCGATCATTTCCCCTGTTTCAGTATCCAGATTTCCAGTTGGTTCATCTGCGAAAAGAATTTTCGGTTCGTTGGCAAAAGCTCTGGCAATAGAAACTCGTTGCTGCTCACCTCCGGAAAGTTGTGTGGGATAATGGGTTCCTCGATCTCCCAAACCAACTTTATCAAGAAGTTCTTGAGCCTTTTTTCGGGCATCTTTACTTTCTTGAGTTCCAAGGGAACCATCACATTTTCCAGTGCGGTCAAGGTTGGCAGGAGCTGGAAATTTTGAAAAATAAAACCTACACTTTGGTTTCTCACTGCTGCGCGCTGATCCTCGGAAAGCTTCTCCAGAGAATTGCCATCTAACACAACACTTCCAGTGGATCCAGAGTCCAGACCGGCGCAAAGTCCAAGTAAAGTGGTTTTGCCACTTCCTGAAGGACCTACTATGGAAATGATTTCACCGGATTTAATGTCAAAAGTAACCTCGTCTAGGACAGTCAGTTTTCTGCTGCCACTTGTATAAACCTTACTCAGGTTTGAAACTGATAAAATATTCATGTGCTGTACTTGGGGGGGAAAGCTGTTGAGTAAAAGCTTAACGGCAATTGCTCTATATAGTTTGTGGAAGTTAACAATCCAACCACAAATCGACAAATAACTTTACAATGATGGTATTTTAAGTACTTGCTTATAATCTTTATCGAACCTTTTACCCTGAAAATCCTTTTGGGTATATAGTTTTACCATTCACAATTCAGATTTCTATGCGATTCAATTTACACCGCTCTTTCTATTTTACCGCAATACTTTTACTTGGATTGTCAGTTTTCTCTTGTTCTGAGAAAAAAGTAGAAACCACCCAAACGGAAGTCACTACAGAAGCAGCTACGGAGACGAAATCAGATGAAAAAATCATCCTATTCTTTGGCAATAGTCTGACTGCCGCCTACGGGATAGATCCTGAAGATGGTTTTGCAGGATTGACCCAGCAAAGAATTGATAGCTTGGGACTGAACTATAGAGTGATCAACGGAGGACTTTCCGGTGAAACTACTGCTGGCGGATTGAGCAGATTGGATTGGTTTCTGGAAGATAAACCGGATATCTTTATTCTGGAACTTGGCGGAAATGATGGCCTTAGAGGAATCAAGCTTACAGAGACAAAAAGCAACCTGTTAAAAATTATAGATAAAGTCAGATCAAAATTCCCTGATACTAAAATCATTTTGGCAGGTATGCAGATTCCACCAAATATGGGGCAGGATTATGCAACTGAGTTTACCAACATGTACCCTGCCGTAGCAGAAGAGAAGGACGTAACACTTATTCCTTTTCTTCTGGAAAATGTAGGAGGAATTCCGGAATTAAATCTGCCTGATGGCATTCACCCAACTGAGGAAGGACATAAGATCGTATTCAAAACTATCTGGCCTTATATAGAAAAAGCTTTGTAATTTTCAATCCAAGACCCTTTTTGTGAAGGTTTACCTTATTAAGGAGTATTACATTTTGAAAAGAATGCAAATTTGAGTCGGTAAATGGAATTTGGGTTTATAAAAGGTGAAATAATCTTCAAAAGCCTACAGACAAAATTCCATCGTCAGCGATCTCTACCTTGAAGAGGTTACAAAATTGGGCTACTTAGTAAGAATGCAATCATACATTAGCTGACGTCGCCTTTGATAAAGAATCTACATCCCAATTCAGACCAGCTTTCCCCCATTTTAACTGGAAGCAATTCGGCTGTCAGAATATCTTCCCCTCGATAGCTCCAAACCTTGGAGTTCATTTTTTCCTAAAAATTCTTCCAGTTCTCGGGTCATATCGATAGCCAGTTTGTGCTTGATCAAATAAGCTGAATTAATCACCAGATACCGGGGATCGTTATTTTCGGGATCTACGAAAAGAAGCTGGGCGATCTGCTCAAACACTGAAATCGGTGGACATGAGGAATCTCCCTCGCTTTCTTCTTCCCTATTCTCTAACTCTAGTGGAGTTAGAGAAAGACCATAGACCTGTACTAAATAATGAAGTGCCTCTCTGGCCTGTACTTCTATGGGCAAGTCAGATTCGAATAATTCAGTAGTTTTCTTATTCAGTTCTGGCTCAGAATCTACCCATTCTTCAAGACTAGGTATGCTAGTTTGTTTCATCGGATTAAAATTAACTTCAAATGAATAGCCAGCTCAGATTACCTCTGGGCTGGATTCTGTTTATTTATAATACTGTTGTCTCAGACCATTGGGACCATACCACTCGTTATCGGACAGTTCTAATGGCTTGAATTCAATACCCTTATCTAGTATTTGCTTTTGTAGCTCATTCTTTAATTCTTCTGAGACTATGAAATCAAAAATTCCGAAGCTCCTAAGAAATAAAAGATGAAACTTGCACGTACTTTTTAAAACGAGGTTTCTTGTAATAATGTAACTCAAGTGACTAAGATTCTTTTCATATTTCTCCAATTCTTCAAGATTCTGAAAAGTAATCGTATTAAGCTTACGCCCAAATTCTAAAGCCCTACCCTCTACTTGCTTTTCTACCCAGCTTTCGTAAAGTTCGAACTTGGATTTTTCGAAATCAACTTGCTGATCATCAAAATGGATCACATCTGTTATCCAAAATGAATCAATGATTTCAGAGCCTTTCATTATAGCACAACTTAAATAAATAAAATTACCAGTTCTATATTTTTCAAGTAGCTCCATTACTCTTGTTGACACTATTTTCCTACTACCCATATCCGGAGATGCAGAATAAAAATTCTTCAATGAAGAATTACTTGTAACTTTTTGAACTGGCGCTTTACCACTACTTGGCTTTCCATCTAGGTACATATAACCCAAAATATTTTGCTCCCCCGGTATGTATACCCTTTTAGTCTCATTAAATATTTTAACCTGAAAATACCTTAGTCCCATGTTGCATTGTTTATTTTTCCACCAGTAGGCAAGTTTTGAATTGCAGCTTTTGCCTTTGAAATCTCATCCATTATAAAATTATTTGCTGCATCAGGGCTAGCATTTCGATTTTTTCTTAGAAAATCATCAAGTTTTACTTTAAAGAAGTCATTGAATACTTGGTGAAAAGTGTTCTGAGATGCCATTACTAGGTTAAAAATACTATACCTATCTTTCTTATCTAGAAAAGGTACAGTGTAGGTTTTTCTTGGGATGGTGTCTTGGGTAAGGAGGTATCATCCAGATCAAAAAGAAAGTCTGAAGCGTCGCGGAGCTGTGCGGATTTAATCACATTTACACCCAGCCTCTTGGGCATCTGGAGTCCGAGGCGCTGCAAATCTGAGTTAGAAGCGGATTTGATCTTGAATGAACTTGTACTTTGTTCTATTACTTCACGCTCTGTAAGTTCTTCTTCTAAAGACTCTAGTTGTCAATAATCTCACAGCTGCTTACGGAATTAACCCTAAAGACGGATTTGCAGGATTGACCCAGCAAAGAATTGATAGCTTGGGACTGAACTATAGAGTGATCAACGGAGGACTTTCCGGTGAAACTACTGCTGGCGGACTAAGCAGATTGGACTGGTTTCTAGAGGACAAGCCAGATGTTTTCATCCTTGAACTTGGCGGAAACGATGGTTTGAGAGGAATCAAGCTTACAGAGACAAAAAGCAACCTGTTAAAAATTATAGATAAAGTCAGATCAAAATTCCCTGATACCAAAATCATTTTGGCAGGTATGCAGATTCCACCAAATATGGGGCAGGATTATGCAACTGAGTTTACCAACATGTACCCTGCAGTAGCAGAAGAGAAGGATGTTACCCTTATTCCTTTTCTCTTGGAAGACGTCAGGAGGAATCCCGGAATTAAATCTGCCTGATGGCATTCACCCAACTGAGGAAGGTCATAAGATTGTATTTGAGACGATTTGGCCTTATGTAAAAAGCCAAATTGAATAATTCCTATTGGACATCAACAGCATTGGCCTGTAAGTCACTTAAAAGGAGACCAATAACTTTTACTTTTAGTAACAAATATTACAAAACTCAGTCAATCAGGCTGAGTTTTTTTTGGTGTCAACTGATTAACTACTATCTTATTCATTTAATCCACAAACCGTATTCAAATGCGTAAAAGCCTATTAATCTTACTTCTATTTAGCTCATTTGGCCTTTTTTCCTGTGAGGAAAAAGAAATTGTTACAGAAGTAGCTCCAATTGAACTTTCCATAGATATGGTTGACTCCTTAGATTTAGAAATCCTCGGCAATCCTTTGATGGCTTCTGTAAACAAGGAGGGCAGCCTTATTTCCTTTTTCGATTTTCCCTCTAGCGAGACTATTATAACAAATTCAAATGGAGAGATCCTTGGTCAATTCTCCAAAAAAGAAGATACGCCTGATGCCTATGGGTTCAAACTGGAATTGCCAGTTCTTTGGGGTGAAGACCGGGTGATCCTCATTGGTATGAGAGGGATTTTCATCTATGACTTGGATGGCAACATGATCAAAAAAATCGATCACGCTGAAGCTATGGGAAGTGCAGGATCCATGTCAATGCCAGGATTAACGGCAAAAATAGTCAGACTTGAAGGGAAAGAATACTTGATGACCAAGTCATTTAGAAGTCGAGACACCTATCCAGGAGAGCAAAAATTTTACGACACCTACAAAGCCGTCGAATTGGTAGATTTAGAAACTGGGGAAATGCAGGACTTTGGGCCCTTTGAAGCAGACACCAAATTCCTAGACGGTATGGGCTACGTGCAAAGCGATTATGCTCCTGCGTTCCATGTAAGGAACGGAAAATTATATCTCTCCCATGGCTCAGACCCAACCCTCTATATTTATGACTTTTCGGCAGAAGAAGCAAAACTCGACACAGCCATTCACTTGGCGATTCCAGATTTTTATGAGGTGGAAGGGCTTCCTCGAAGCGAGTTTTCTCCAGGCAATGTCACCATCAATGGAGGCACAGCAGCTATCAGAAATATTTTGATTCAGGACGGGAAAGTACTGGTCCACTACTACCCAGGCATAAATCCAAAAATCATGGAAGAAGCTAGGGCTCTATGGAGCACAGGGAAGGAAGAGGAGGGCGAGGCGATTTACAATAAAGCGGCTTCTGAAACCAAACCAGGCATACTTGTTTTTGATGAAAAGAGCTTAAACTACCTCGGAACTCTGAGTTTCCCTACTGGTATCAATCCAAGTGGCTTCATGGCAGATGACAACTTTCTCTATTTCCAAAGAACACCCGATCCAGACGTTGAAGAGGATTTTTTAAGAATTTATAAAATGAAATTGACTGAAAAATGAGATATAAAATACTTGTCCTACCAGTTCTTATTCTACTCTTTTCCTCCTGTTCTTCTTCAGATACTACTGAAGAGTCATATGGCCAACAATTTCAACTTTTCACTGGGAACTGGCGGACTCCTTGGATCTAGAATACCTTGGAATTCCTATGCTTACAGATGTTAGTTCAGAGGGCTCCAAATTGATTTTTTTCGATTTCCCAAGCAATGAAATAATTATTACGGATGCTGAAGGAAAGATTATCCACACTTTTTCTAAAGAAGAAGGAGATACTCCAGATGTTTATGGCTTTAAACTCGAATCCCCAGGCTTCTATGGGGAGGATCAGTTAGCTGTCTTTGGAGCAAATGGCTTATTCATTTATGATTTGGACGGAACTATGGTAAAAAAAATATCTCATCCTGAATCATTGAGCACGTTATCGTCCCGCACTATTATAGGAAAATCACTCGAATCAGCTACTATTAGCGATAAAACTTATCTCCTTCCAATATCAGTGCGTCCAGACAATTCCTTTCCGGGCGAGCAGGAATTCTACGAAGAATATCGGGCATTGGAGCTCGTGGATGTGGCGAACGAAACCATGACTGAAATTATTCCTTTTGAGAAAGGAAGTCATTTTTTGAATGGAAAAGGGTTTAACCCAAGTGACTACAGTCCTGCATACGAAGCCAATGGAGAAACATTATATGTGGTACACGGCGGAGACCCCCAGCTTTATGTTTACCAGCTAAGTACCGCCGCCGCAAAGCTTGATACTGTTATTCAGCTAAATATTCCTGGATTTCTTAAACCTGAAGGAAAGGAACGGGAAAAATTCAAGGATGGGAAAATTGAAAACCGGGGAGGCACTGCAGCGATTAGAAATATTCATATTCTTGATGATTTGCTGTTACTGAATTTCTATTCTGGAAGGGATCCAGTTAAGTCTAAGGAGGTTGAGGCTTTGTGGATGGATGGAAAAGAAGAGGAAGCCAGAGCTATGTCTTTAAAAATAGAAGAGGAAGTTTCGAAAGGAACACTAGTGTATGATTTAGCTGATCTTAATTATCTAGGAACTTTGCCGCTACCTACCAACACCGTAGGCCAAACTTATGCCAGCGGAGGAGGTTTTGCATGGTTCCAACGACTTGGAGATCCGGATATAGAAGAGGATTTTTTAAGAATTTATAAAATGAAACTAACTAAAAAATGATTTACAGACACATTTTAATTGCCTTTTTAGCTTACAGCTTTCTGAGCTGTTCCTCCTCAGAAAAATCCGAAAAAGTAACATCTGAAACTTCAACTAAATGGGAACTCCAAGTTCTTGATTCTATCTCAGGTGGATTATATGGGAAATATTTCCACTGGAGATTTTAGAGATGGAATGGGTTTGCTATATGATTATACCGCGAATACATTAATCAAAATCGATTATAGAGGACAGGTCCTCTCCACCAAAGCATTTCCCAAAGACGGCCCAAATTCAATTTCTTTTATTTCTACTATCAAATTTGATCCAGATGGCAATCCTTATATAGGAGGCCACGATGGCCCTTATTTCGAGTTGAACGAAGATCTATCTGTGAAAAGAAAAATCGAAATGCCATTTGCATCCCAATCCTTTGGGGGCCTGATGGATGCGAAATCATTCGAGTTCTGGCAGGATAAAATAATTCTTTACTATACAGGAAGAGATGAAGTGGGACCTTTTACAGAAAATTATTTAAGAGACTATTTCTTGCTGGAAATGCTTAATCCTGCCACTGGAGAAAGCAGTCCCCTAATCCGAACTCCTGAAACCTCAAAATTCAGTACGGGCTTACTCTACGAAAGGCCTTCTATATCATTTACGACAGTTGAAAATGACTTATTACTCTACTTCAACAACGAACCCAAGATCCACAGATTTAACTTGCTTGACTCCGGGAAGCACATAGGGACCCTAGATCTTAACCCTTCGAAATTTATTGAAGCCCCGGAGTTGAAAGATAAATACGAAAATTATGGCTACGAAAAATTGGTCGAAGGAAATATTTTTGGAGTATTTGCAAATCAGAAACACCTTGTAGTCCACTATTCAGAAGGGATTTCAGAGGATGTTTTCGGCTCACAGAACTTCACGTTCCCTGAGGATTTCCCTAGATTAGCAGAATTAAACCAATCCTATTTCAAAATGTATGACGCTGAAAAAGGATGGTCAAATGAGGTTCCAATTCCTAAAAAAGTTAAGCAAATCTT
Organism: Algoriphagus sp. 10J20-15; assembly: GCF_055809615.1. Classification (NCBI taxonomy): domain Bacteria; kingdom Pseudomonadati; phylum Bacteroidota; class Cytophagia; order Cytophagales; family Cyclobacteriaceae; genus Algoriphagus; species Algoriphagus sp. 10J20-15. Next base: position 22,712 of record NZ_JBVVUG010000047.1, on the reverse strand, counting down.
TGCTATAGAGAATCCTACCGACCCGTTTTTTGCCCTCCGAAACGACGAGTACATAGGTGAAGAGCAGGATTATTTAACTTTTTATAAGCTTCAATTGGTACAAAAATGAAAAACCTAAGCCACCTATGCCTCCTCGCCCTTTTTGCGCTCACATTAGCCTGCTCAGGTAAAGAAGAAAAAACCCAAACCTCCACGCCGCTTTCAGAACAAGCGTTAGAGTTTGAAATCTATGATTCGCTCGTGGTGGACTATCTCGGGAATCTCACCTTGATGGATATTAGTCCGGACAGAACTACATTTTTGCTCTCTGACTCCAATACTGACACGCTTTTCGTGACTAATTCAGATGGGGAAATTCTTCACTATTACATGCTTAAAGGTGAAGGCCCAAACAACTATGCGGGAAACCGAACTGGAATCGCCAAATTTTCAAGCAATTCTGAATTCCTTATCCCGACCTCGAGAGGGGTTTATTCCTATAATCTGGAAGGTGAATTACTAAAAAACTACGAACCAGACTTTATTTCTTCAGTCAGTTTGATCATAGGTGGAGCCAATAACAGTGTGATCCATGACAATAAATTTTACACCAATCTCACTGGACGTCATGCTGAAAAATTTGGACCCCAAGGTGTAGAATTTCAACAAAACTCAAAGCAGCTTGAAGTGTTAGATTTAGAAACAGGCTCATATTCTCCACTAATCCCTTTCCCGAAAGCATCAAAATTCAGCAGTACTGAGAAGTCCTATCCTTTGCTGAACTTCCACTTGAACTTAAGTGCTACAGAAGACTCACTTTTTATAAATTTCAGAAATGAGCCAAAAATCTATGGATACGCTTTTGATCAGCTCGACTCGACTAGTGCTCCAAACTCCGTAAAATCAATTCCCTTGACTTCATTTATAGAAAAGGTGCCGAAAGAAAACAGTAAAGAAAATTCATTTGATATTCGAGACTTCTTTCTTGGGACGATCAATAGCATTATCGCAGTAGAGGACAATCTCTTTTTAGTTGATTTCTTGGCCGGCTTGTCCGATGAAGCCTATGAGGAAGCCAACTCAAATGCTGGAGGAGACATCAATAAAATATTTGACGAAGGCAGTAAATTCAATACACAAGGGAAAGTACTTTTTGATGGAACAAGCATCAGCACACTTATCTCCAAACCAGAAATATTAGGCAATCTGAATAAATACATCACAAAAGACGAAATCTGGTTTTCACTTAATTTCTCGGAGGCGGAAAACGACTATTCGGTGATTTACAAAACAAGATTAGTTGAAAAATAACCCCATAAAAAATCCCGATTGAAATTCATCAATCGGGATTTTTAAGGTCCATTCCAGTGAGGTTAAAATAATTTGAAACCCACCGAAAGGATCCACTGGTTCGTCCGTTGATCAGTACTGAAATTCCCCACATTGCTACTGAAGCTATTGAGAGAACTCTCGTACTTAGCATCAATAATCAGGTTGCCAATATCCAAACCTAGACCAGCTTGATATCCAATAGTAGCATCATCATATTCTACATCCTGAATCGTGTTACCTGCATCTTTCAGCTCAGAATTCACATTTATGCTAGCTATTGGGCCAGCTTGAATCCTCAAAAGATTAAACATCTTAAAGCCAACCATCACTGGAATATCCACACGATTAAAATCCGCTTCATATTGGTCAATTGCCCCGACCCCCTCATCAAAGGAAAACTGCCCTTGTGTTTGCGTATACAGCACCTCAGGTTGCAAATAAAGTGGACCAAGGCCGATTCTAGCGAATAAACCAACATGGTAACCAAATTTGGAATCACCGTTTTTAAATTGATCCTTTTTAAAGTTCAGGTTTGTTTGGCTTAGCCCAACTTTGGGACCTAGAGAAAAGCCCTGCGAATAGCCAGTTAGCGCAAATGCCAACAGAGCCAGAGAAAGAATAAGTTTTTTCATGATGTAGTATTTTTTGGTTTAGTAAGCTTAGTAACGAAGGATTTTAAGAAAAATTAGCAATTCCCTTGCCAACAAGGATAATTAAGTGGAAGGTTTGATGTAAAAAGTCATCAGCAATAAGTCTCAGTGATCAGTCGACAGACTCCAATGCTAAAGGAACATTCGGCTAAATTAGAAAAAGTCAGCAGTGCGACCTTCGTGAACTTAGCAGCTAAAAATGTAGATGGTATCATAAATAAAAAAAGGAAGCCCGAAGACTTCCTTTTCAATTTCTATATGAATGTATTGCACTTAGGCTGCCTGAGCAGTACCAAATAAGCCAACCATATTCAGAATAAGTAGAATAATTACGATAGGACAAATCCACTTGACGAAGAACATCCAACCTGCTCTGAAAGGACCTTTGAAACTAGGAGCTCCCAATCTCAACTCATCCGCATAATCAGAGATTTTCGAAGCCCAGCCTGTGTAAAGCGCCAGCATCAAACAAATCACGATCACCGCAAACGTACCAAACACAAAATCCATGATGCCGAAGAAACCTTCGAGCCTATTGCCAAAGAAATTAATATGAAGTGAATTAAAGAAAGTGCCTGGAATCTGAGACAACGCAGATGGAACAGAAAGCGCCATGGCAGCCAAACCTATAGTCCAAGTTGCTTTTTTTCTACCCCACTTTCTGTCATCGATCATATAGGCTACTGGCACCTCAAGCATAGATATAGTAGAGGTCAATGCTGCTACCATCAGAAGAATAAAGAACAAGGCTCCTACTACGTGTCCGCCTGGCATTGCGGCAAATACTTTTGGCAACACATCGAAAACCAATGCTGGACCTGCAGCTGGATCTTTTCCAGGAAGCAATGCAAATAGCGCTGGAAACACCATCAAACCACCCAATAAGGCAACTGATGTATCCATACCTGCAATCCATCCTGCAGATTGTATAATGTTAGACTTCTTAGGTAAATAAGAACCAAATGTGATCATCAAACCCCAACCTACCGACATGGAAAAGAAAGCTTGACCAAGTGCCTGAAGTATAACAGCTGCATTAATTTTACTGAAATCTGGCTTTAAATAGTACTCGATACCAGCTCCTGCGCCTTCCAAGGTAACTGCTCTGCCAGCAATGAAAATGATGATAATAAAGAGTACTGGCATCAAGAATTTAGATGCTTTCTCAATACCTCCAGACACTCCACCCAAGACAATAAGGATGGTCATTAATATGAACAAAAATGTCAATGGAATCACATACAGCGGTGTCTCCACAAACTCCGCAAAGTCAACTGGAACATTGATGATTTCTGTGATAATATAGCCTACAGTCCAACCAGCAATAACTGAATAGTAACTAAAAACGAAAAAACATACTAGCACACAGAGAACGCCTGCAAGCTGCCAAAATTTATTTCCACCAGTGTCTCGTATAGCTCCGATTGGGTTTTTACCGGATTTTCTTCCTAGGGCTATTTCGTTAAATAGTAGCGGGAGCGCGATAAAAAGCACACACAGTATGTAAACAAATACAAAGGCGCCACCTCCATTTTCACCCACTAAATAGGGGAATCTCCAAATGTTCCCAAGACCTACGGCAGAACCGGCTGCGGCCATTATGAATCCTAAACTAGAACCAAATTCGCCTCTTTCTTCGGTTTCGTTGATTGCTGCCATAAATTATTTTAAAGTTAAATTAGGGTAAATAAACTGCATTTTAAGAGCGGGCTAAGATAATTTGTTTTGCCAAAATACCAATTGCCGTTCGGAAACTTTTCGGTTCAAAACCAAGCTCTTCCCGAGCTTTTGTGATGATAAATCCCGTTTTTAAAGGTCTTTTTGCTGGCTGAGTAAAGGTGGTTGAATCTGCTCGTTTGATTAAATCTTTGTTCAGCCCAAAGTAATCGGCGGTGATATTTGCCATTTCATAAGGTGTCAAAAAGTCGGGCCCAGAAATATTGTATATGCCTTCCGCTTCTTGCTCAGCTATCAAAATACATCCTGTCGCCAAATCCTCAGCAAGGGTTGGCGTACGGAATTGGTCATCCACAACCTGAATCTCTTTTCCAGCTTCCAAAGAAGATTTCACCCAAAGAATAATATTCGTCCGGCTCATATCGTGAGCTATCCCAAAAACCAAAACGGTTCGTGCAATCGACCATTTGGTTTTGCAAGCCATCACCAGCTGTTCCCCTTGGAGCTTAGTCTCTCCGTAGTAATTTACTGGAGCAGCTTCAGCATTTTCATCCAATGGCCCTTCTTCTCCTGAGAAAATGAAATCTGTGGAAACAAAAATAAAATGAGCTTTTGCCACTTCTGCAGCCTTAATCAAATAAGCAGTCGCATTGACATTGGCATCGTAGCAAGCTTCTTGGTTCAATTCGCACTGATCCACATGAGTCATTGCAGCACCATGAATAATTACATCCGGCTTGATCTCGCCAAGCGCTTTTTCCACGCTAGACTCATCGGTGATATCAACTGAAACGTATTCGAAGCCTTCACCTGGCAGCCTGCATTCTCCTTTGCCACTAGCAAACACCTGAATGGCTCCCTTTTCCACCAATTGAGCGACAAGTTTCTGTCCAAGTAATCCATTCGCTCCAGTGATAAATACTTTCTTTTTACTTGTCATCTGGGAAGCTGTAGTCATAGTCTTTTTCAATTTTCTTACGGGACATTTTCTCTACTTTCACCGTCATATAAACTGTCTCAATTGGCTTATCTCTGGTGTTAGTAGCCACATTAGATATCTCTTCAGCCACTTCCAGCCCCTGGATCACTTCTCCGAAAACGGTGTATTCCTTATCCAAATGAGGCACTCCACCTACGGTGGTATATGCTTCAATTTGCTCTTTGGTAAATTCCTTCGTCAAATTCACATTCAGAGAGGACTCTAATTCATCTCTCATGGAAAGGATCATTGTAGTCAAACTATCATACTTCTGCTCATTGTAAAGGCGGATGTATTCATTCTTCAATTCTGCCTGACTGCCCAGCTCCATGTATTTCATCAGCGACTTCTGAAGCTCCTTCATATCAGTAGTCAATTCCAGTTCGTCATAAACCTTCCCTATAGTGATATAAAATTGCGAACCATTTGAGCGTCGCTCAGGATTAACAGAGTCTGGCTGTCTTGCCGCAGCAATCATCCCCTTTCTATGATAATACTTAGGTCTGATCTCAGCTGGCAAAGTCGGCCACTCCTGGGGAGGAAGATTTTCCTTCGTAAACACATCACCACCTTGAATCATGAAGTTCTTCATCACTCGCTGAAATTCTGTGGAGTCAAATCTTCCCGCTTCAGCCAATTCTATAAAATTGGATTTGTGCTCAGGAGTATCGTCAAAGAGTACTGCCACGATATCCCCGTGGCTAGTCTTGATGGTGACTAAGTAATCTTTGCTTCCAGCACAGGAAAAGAAGCAGGCACAAAAAAAGAGAAAAAGTAAGGTTCTTAGGAATCTCATTTATTTAAGGTTGATTTAATTTGATCTAATATGACTTTTCCGCCTGCGGCAAAAACTTGGTCAGCAAGTTCCTGTCCTAACTTTTCTGGCTGGCTGGCATCTCCATTTACGACAATAGAAATCCGCTCTTTGCCGTCTAAGCTCACAATCCCGCCTTTTAGGCTAAGCTGGTCTTTTGTAATATTTGCTAGCGCAAAAACCGGTATGCTGCAACCCCCTTCCAAAATTCTCAGATAAGCTCGCTCAGCACGAAGCCGAAAGGAGGTCTCTTGATGATTACAAGCAGCAGCGATTTTTGACTTCAATTCCGAATCAAGTATGGTGGCCACTTCGATGGCAACAGATCCTTGCCCGACTGCCGGAGTAAATTCATCCAAATCCAATTCCGCCACGATCATATGGTCATATTCCATGCGATGCGCACCTGCATAAGCAAGTAACAAGGCATCACAAAGTCCCTCCTCCATTTTGCGGATTCGAGTCTGTAGATTCCCCCTAACCTCCACTGTCTTCACATGTGGGTAAAAATGCTTCAACGTAGAAACGCGGCGAGTGGAAGAAGTTCCTAATACAACATCCTTCTTAAGAGAAACGGATTTGTCATGAGAGACAAGCACATCGTTTTCCTTTTCCCGCTCGGTGAAAGCAATGATTTCAAAGCCTTCTGGCAAATTAGACTGCATGTCCTTTGCACTATGAACGGCTATATCGATCCGGCCATCCAGCAATTGATCTTCCAATTCCTGCGTAAAAACACCTTTACTGCCAATTTTCGCAATGGAAACATCAAGGACTTGATCACCTTTCGTATCAATGATCACTATCTCTGATTCCAGCCCGGCTTTTTGCAAAAGCTCCTCCACATGATAAGCCTGCCAAAGTGCTAACTTACTTCCTCTGGTGCCTATTTTTACTACTTGACTCATTGACTCGAAATCTTTAATGGACGCTTATTTACGCCTTCTTCTATGAATTTTATTATGGATCCAGCGACATCGATGCCCGTAGCTTTCTCTATTCCTTCTAGTCCGGGGGAACTATTCACCTCCAAAATCAGCGGGCCTCGGGCAGATTGAAGCATATCAACTCCTGCCACATCCAAGCCAAGTGATTTGGCAGCAGCTAAGGCAGCAGCTTTCTCAGCCCGGCTTAATTTGATGACAGTTGCCTTGCCACCTCGGTGAAGGTTGGAACGAAACTCCCCTTCAGCTCCTTGGCGCTTCATCGCTCCGACTACTTTCCCATTCACCACAAAAGCTCGAATATCTGCTCCTTTGGCTTCCTTGATGAATTCCTGAACGATAATTCTTGCCTTCAATCCATGAAATGCTTCAATAACGGACTGGCTCGCTTTTCGCGTTTCTGCCAAAACTACCCCAAGTCCTTGCGTTCCTTCTAATAATTTGATGATCAAGGGCGCTCCACCGACATGCTCGATAATTTGTTTTTCTCCTCCTTTGGAGAAATTAGTAAAGGCTGTTTTGGGCATACCAAGTCCTGCACTAGACATGATCTGAAGGCTACGCAATTTATCTCTGCTACGGACGATGGCTTGAGAATTCACCACAGAAAAAGTGCCCATCAACTCAAATTGACGAACCACTGCCGTTCCGTAAAAAGTAACTGAAGCACCGATCCTAGGAATAACGGCATCTACTCCCAGTACTTTTTCTCCTTTATGAATAATGGACGGACCATCTTGCTCAAGAATCAAATCACAGATGCTATGATTGACGATTATTCCCTCGTGGCCTGCTGCTTTAATCGCTTCCAGCAGGCGCTTGGTGGAATATAAATTTGGGTTTGTGGAAAGGATTGCAATTTTCATCTGTTAATAATTGATTATTTATGGTCAGATAGCCTGTCTCGTTTTTTTTTTCGGGAGTATCTCGCAATGGATAAGCATCTCTTTGGATATCGCTGGAATTATGCTCGATTTCATAGAGAAAATTTTTAGGTAATTGGAGCTTTCAGCAAGGATTGTTAGGTAAATCTGACTTTGATTATTTGTTCCGATAAGGTTTAGCCAAATTGATTTTGGATACATCTACAAGGAAGCGATTTTTGAGTATTTTCCGACCGAGAAGAATCGCATTTCTCATACTCGACCGATCGGATAGTGTGAACTCCGCCGAGTAACTTTCTCCAGCCAGCTCAAAGGTAGTCTCGATCAAATAACGAACCTCAGCATGACCGAAGGAGTTTTTTACTTTTTTCTCTCTGAACTCTTCAAAGGTAACTATCTCGCCGGTATAAGATTTATGCCCGGGAAGAAGTGGCTGAAACTGCAGAACTCGCTTTCCATTTACCTCTAATACTTCCAAATTCTCCGCATGAATACTGCTTGTGTAGGCTCCGGTATCGACTTTGGCCCAAACCAGCGACAGTCCTAAATCAGGAAGTGATACTTTCTCTTTTCTACCAATTACTTTTTGCTCCATATCAGCTTATTTTCGCCATCAATCTGGTCACATTCATCGATAGATCTGTGAAGATGAATTTGGCGTTACCGTTTCGTTCCAAATGATAATGAGCAGTATTGAAATCACCATATAATTTCCCTACATGCTCCTCCTTGAGGATCTTACCGGAAATATTATTGACGAATTTACGATCCTCGTCATGCGTACGTAGCAACTCCTCCAACCCTACATTTTTCAGCAAAATCTCTCGAAGTACGTTTAATCCTGTGAGTAAAAGTGATTTTTGGGCTTCTTTATCCGACTTGTGAAAGTCATCCGCAAGTCCAAAAATACTTTTGAAATCAGCTTTGTAGCAGGACAAAAACCATTCTCTGATTTTTTTGACCTGGAGATCTTCTACCTGGTCTGACGAGTCGGTAGGCTTCACGCATATTGCCATCTGCTAGCATTGCGATCTGATCTGCAGATGCTTCGTCACAAAGTCCCTTCTCGAGCAAATGACTTTTGACTTCTTCATCAGAAAACCCCCGAATCGTAACCTTTTGAGTTCTGGAAAGTATCGTCGTCAACAACTGATCGGCAGCTCCAGTCACCAAAATAAAAAGCGTTTTAGGCTGTGGTTCTTCGAGAATTTTCAGAAGGGCATTTGCGGCAGAAGGGTGAAGAAATTCCGGTGACCAAATCATCATGATCTTATAGCCACCTTCAAAAGACATGAGTGAAAGTGCCTGTATGATTTTACGGGCTGCCCCTTTGGAGATATTTAACTGCTTCTTTTCAAAATTATTAAAGTAGATGAAATCATGGACATTACCATAGGGCTGCTCCGTAGCAAACTTTCGCCAATTGGTCAATAGATCTGTTTTTTCATCGTCCTCTTTTTCCTTTTCATCCTCTTTACCCTTTGCAATTGTAGGAAATGCGAAGTTCAAATCAGGAATTACCAATCGACTCATCCGCTGGCAGGAAGCGCAGGTCCCACAAGAATCTGAATCACTTGGGTTTTCACAGTACAAATAAGTGCACAGCGCCAATGCCATAGTAAGATTAGCGGAGCCTTCCGGTCCATGGAATAGCAGTGCATGCGCCAAATGATTGTTTTTGACGGCATTGATGAGGTTTAATTTGGTTTCGGGAAGACCCGGTATAGCTGCGAATTGCATGAATTAATTAATCAGGATGAGGTTTCCCAAATTCTATAGTTTTTGGACATTTCGAAAATCATACGTAAGATTTCTTGTTCTTCCGCATTCAACTCAAGTCCTCTTCTCGCCACTACGGCTTTTGCTGTCTCTAGAAATTTCGGGAACAAAAAGGTAGAGAATCCTTCCTCTCCACCCCAAGCAAATGAAGGGATAAATTTACGCGGAAATCCTGGACCAAACACATTGGATCCAATACCCACGACTGTCCCAGTGTTGAACATGGTATTAATACCACATTTGGAATGATCGCCCATCATGAGTCCGCAGAATTGCAAACCAGTATTGGAGTAATTCCCAACGGTATAATCCCAGAGTTTCACTGGTGAATAATTGTTTTTCAGGTTGCTGGTATTCGTGTCAGCTCCCATATTACACCATTCTCCGATTACAGAATTGCCGAGAAACCCTTCGTGACCTTTGTTGCTATAGCCAAAGATCACCGAGTTGGATAACTCCCCTCCCACTTTGGAGTGTGGGCCCACGGTGGTATCACCTTTTATTTTAGCTCCCATATTTACTGTAGAGCTTTCGCAAAGCGCAAATGGCCCACGAATCAAAGCTCCTTCTTGGATCTCGGTGTTTTTACCAATGTAAATTGGGCCGTTTTCTGCATTCAAAATCGCCGCTCTAATGACTGCCCCTTCTTCAACGAAGATGTTTTCGGGAGAATATACTTTAGTATGAGGATCTGTGATCTGCGCAGATTTTCTGCCTTTAGTCAGCATCTCAAAATCCTTTTTGATTTCAGCCCCATTAAACTGGAAAATATTCCAAGTCTTCAATACTAATGTGGGTTCAAAATCGAGCTGGACAATTTCTTTGCCCTTCACTGCCACTAAATTTTTCTCCGTTTCGCCGATATAGGTTGCGATCAGGGTCTTTCCGAAATACAGCGCCTGAGTTGATGTAATGGATTTCAATACAGCTAGACTTCTAATGTCTGGCAGCCAAGCGCCATTTATAGCCAGCGCTTTTCCAGATTTTCGAGGGTATTTCTTTTGAAGGTAGTCTTGGGTCAGAAATGAAACTGAAGCACCGGTGATCTTTTCCCATTTTTCCGACACCTTCAGTATCCCTACGCGGATTTCCGCTACTGGTCGGGTAAAAGTAAAAGGAAGTAACGAGCCGCGAATAGCAGGGTCATCAAACAATAAAATTGAGTCCATGAGGCAAAAATAAAAAAGTCTCCCGGAATCCATGCTCCGGGAGACTTTTTAGCCTGAGATATAGAAGAATTACTTCTTAGCGTATCTTCTGTTGAATTTCTCAACACGACCCGCAGTATCAAGCATCATTTTCTTACCTGTGTAGAACGGGTGAGACTGAGAGCTCACTTCGACCTTAAACAAAGGATATTCGTTGCCATCTTCCCAAGTGATAGTTTCGCTTGTTTCGATAGTTGACTTAGTAAGAAATTTAAACTCGCTAGAAGTGTCGTAGAAAACGACGTCTCTGTAGTTTGGATGGATATCAGCTTTCATATTATTGCTAGTTATTATGTACCTCTTTCAAATGAGGCACAAAGCTAGGCTTTTTCACAAAACTCACCAAATCTTTGCCAAGTATTTCTAAGTCAATTGGTCAAAAGGATTTAAAAACTTGATTTGAGTATGCAAATCAAGGCGTTTTAGCCCAAAAATAAAATTCAACTCCAATTTCAAAGCAAATTCAAACCCCTACCTCTGGCAGTAACCAAATGTCTATTAGACGGATGCAATCATTTGGAAAACGCTGATTTCTACTATTTCAACTCTCTTTAGCCGTATTCGAATTCCATTTTCAGGAATGTTTTTTAGATTTAGGCAATGCAAAAACCTTTACACGCTCGACTGCTTATTCTATTAGGCATATTTCTACTTCCACTTTTTGTCACTGCACAGGGAAGTTACATTCCTTTCGATCGGGATTATTATCAGAAAATCGAGCGGTACGAAATCCTTCAAGGAAAAAATAATCCGGTGTTCCACACTGGTGCAAAGCCCTACCGAAGAGATCATGTGGCAGCTTTTCTCGACAGCATTGCGAATGACGCGGTGATCAGAACTAGTGTAGATCAGTTCAATCTCGCTTACCTGAGTCAGGATAATTGGGAGTTTGTAAGTAGGGAAACTCCACTTTCCGAAAAACCTTTATTCGACGCGATTTATAAAAGACCTGGAGACTTTGCATACTATTATAGTGATGAGTTTGATATCCACGTAAGTCCGGTTTTGTACTTGAATGGTGGGATCGAGCCCGACAATGACCGAAACCCAAATCGCCTTTCGCGTGGAGTTGTGCTTCGCGGATCAATAGATAAGAAAGTTGGTTTTTACACGTACTTCACTTCTTCGGAGGCATTTTTCCCTAGGTGGGTGAAAGGCTACGCTGAGCACAATGGCGCTGGTGCCAGGTGAGGGATTTTGGAAGGAATATAATGGAGACGGCTACACTTACTTCTCAGCACTTGGCCATGTGAGTTTTAACATCACCAAACACATTCAGGTAGAAGCTGGTCACGACCGCAATTTTATCGGCGAAGGTTATAGATCCTTTTTGCTTTCCGACTTTTCCAATCCCTACATGTTTGTGAAGCTTAATACCCAGGTGTGGAAATTCCAATTGACCAATATCTGGACTCAAATGACTGCAGATGTGGACTACGATAGAGGGCGACCTACGGATGGTAGATATCCTCAAAAATGGTTTTCCTTTCACAGACTTGGTTTTAATGTAGGCAAAAACCTTAACCTTGGGTTCTTTGAGTCTGTGATGACTGACAAAGCAGACTTCAACTATTATAATCCAATTATCTTTTATCGCTGGGTGGAGCAATCACTCGGTACGCCTGACAAGGTCATGCTCGGGATAGATTACAAATGGAATTTCTTGTCATCCATGCAGCTTTACGGTCAGTTTGCACTGGATGAGTTCGTCTTTTCAGAATTCTTTGGACAAGATGGCAAGAACTCCAAGCGAAATAAATACGGTCTTCAGGCTGGATTCAAATACATCGACCTATTCAAGGTTTCGAATCTAGATCTTCAGCTTGAATACAATTCTGCCCGACCTTATACCTTTCAGGAAAAAGTCGACTATCAATCCTACAGCAATTGGAGAACTCCACTTACCCATCCAAGAGGAGCTAATTTCAGGGAAATGCTAGGAATCCTCCGCTACCAGCCTATCCCAAAACTGAACCTGACTTTCACTTCCATGTACCAACTCTATGGAGCAGATCCAGACGAAGAGACCAACTGGGGTGGAGATGTCTTGAAAAATAGATTGGAAGGAAGTCCAACAGGATTATTTGATAATGTGATCGGTCAGGGTATCGAGAACAAGGTGGTTCAAACTAATCTGAATGCTTCTTATATGTTAAGGCATAATTTCTTTATCGATGCTTCCCATACTTTCAGAAGACGTACTGCCCAAGACCTCGACAGTCCAGCCTCCTCCCAATACCTGCAATTGGCATTCCGCTGGAACTTCATACGACCTGATTACAACTATTAACTGATAACCTCCACCGCCATTTTTGCGTAACTTGCGAGATTATTCCACGAACATTAGTTTATGAAGACCTATCTACGAATTCTCTCCTATGCCAAGCCATACGGAAAATTCGTGCCTACCTATATTATCTACGCGTTTCTTTCCATCGTTTTTGGCTTGCTGAATTTCACCTTGCTGAAGCCGCTTTTCGATGTGATTTTCGAACAAGTAGATCCGGCAACACTGACACAATATTCCGAGAAGCCTGAATTCAATTTCTCACTCGAATACTTTTCCCACCTCTTCAATTACAACTTCCTGCAAATAGCTGAGGAATATGGCAAGATGGGAACACTTTATTATGTGTGTGCGATCATCGTGGCGTCAGTTTTCCTTTCCAACCTCTTCACCTACTTGGCAGGGGTAGTTTTGGCAAAAGTGCGCGCTACTGTCATCAAGCGCATGAGAATGGATATTTTCGGACAAGTCAGTAAACTTCACATTGGCTATTTTTCCAATGAGCGCAAAGGCGATCTGATGTCGAAAATGACCAATGATGTGCAAGAAGTGGAAAACACGATTGTGCAGTCACTTCGGGTTGTATTTCGTGAGCCTGTGACCATTATTCTCTATTTCTCGGTGCTTTTCTTTATGTCTCCCAAACTGACAATTTTCACCATTTTGATCATCCCCATCACGGGAGCTATTATTGGTGGGATTACCAGAAGACTGAAGAAAAAAGCGGTGCAAAGTCAGGAATCCCTTGGTCGAATCGTCAATATCCTAGACGAGACACTTGGAGGAATGCGGGTGATCAAAGCTTTCAATGCGGAGCGATTTATGAAGGGAAAATTCGACAAAGAAACCGATTATTACGCAGGAGTGAACGTGAACATGGCTCGCAAAAACGAATTAGCATCTCCGATATCCCAATTTCTCGGAGTGTTCGTAGTTGCCGGAATTTTGGTGTATGGAGGTGGGTTGGTGCTCAGCGGAAATTCCGATTTGGGAGCTTCTGACTTTATTACCTACATTATTATTTTCACTCAAGTTCTTAATCCAGCCAAGGAAATCTCCCGAGCCGTCAGCAGTATTCAGCGGGGTATCGCTTCAGCCGAGCGGATTTTCACCGTGGTAGATACGCCTACTCAGATCAGTTCCCCTGCAAGTCCGGCCATATTGAATTCTTTTGAAAATTCAGTTGAAGTCAAAAATTTAAGCTTTGCCTACCAGGATGTGAACGTGTTGAAAAACATCAACTTCACTTTATCGAGAGGAAAAACCATTGCACTTGTTGGCCCTTCTGGTGGAGGAAAATCCACGTTGGCGGATTTAATCCCAAGATTTTATGATCCTTCAGAAGGACAAATTTTACTGGATGGAAAAAATCTAAAGGAGTTTGATTTACATGCTTTGCGCAGCCAAATGGGAATAGTGACGCAGGAATCCATTCTATTTAATGACACGGTTTTCAATAATATTGCTTTTGGGGTAGAAGGAGCAACTAAAGAGCAGGTCATGGAAGCTGCTACAATTGCCAATGCCCACGAGTTTATCGAAAAAATGGAAGATGGCTACCAAACTAGTATCGGCGAGCGTGGATCCAAGCTTTCCGGAGGACAGCGTCAGCGCCTAAGCATAGCACGAGCAGTATTGAAAAACCCTCCAATCTTGATTCTTGATGAGGCTACTTCAGCTTTAGATTCAGAATCCGAGCATTTGGTACAGGAAGCACTGACCAAACTGATGAGTAATAGAACTACATTGGTGATCGCACATAGACTAAGCACAATTCAGCATGCAGATGAGATACTTGTGATCGAGCATGGTCAAATTGTACAGCGTGGCACGCACGTTGACTTAATGCAAACTGAAGGCTTATACCAGAAGCTTTCTAGTATTCAGTCCGTTTAGTATATTCGTTAAAACTAATGTTAATACTTATGAGATCTAACACATCGATTAAACCATAAAAACTGGATAATTATCTATCGTGTGAGATTCCATATAGCCACTAAAAATCAAATTATTTACATATGAAAAAACTTCACCAAATCCTTCAAATAGCCCTTTTGGTCTATTTTGGTGCTTTTCTTATTTTCTTCATTGCCTTTGACACGCTTGGCGGAGTCTTTGGAATGGATGAAATCACGTCAGATTCCATGGTGACGATTACTTTAATTGGCTTGATTATTTTTCTTGCCGCTTGGGGCAGTAGCTATGCTGCCTACAGCAGTCTTTCTTCCCAAATCAAAAAAATGGAAAGTGAGACTCACGCATTAAAAGCCAAAATTTACGACTTCGAACACCCAGTTGCTCCGACTAGACAAAGTCCTCGGCCAACTACTCCATCACCGGAAACTGACCAAAGTAACATTCCACCTAGACAAAATATTACCTAAAAGTGAAATATTAATTTTATCAAACTAGTATATTGAGGAGACCAACAGGTCTCCTTTTTATATTTTTATGTTATGGTAGCTAAAACTTTTGGAAGCGCAGTATCAGGCGTAGATGCAAACATCATCACCATAGAGGTGAATGTGGGACAAGGAACCAGTTTCTTTATGGTCGGACTTCCCGACTCCGCTGTGAAGGAATCCCAGCAGCGGGTAGAAAGTGCCTTAAAATATTTCGGGTATAGAATGCCCAGGCAAAAAGTGGTAATCAACCTCGCTCCCGCCGATGTCAGGAAGGAAGGATCGGCTTATGATCTGCCGATTGCCATGGGAATTTTGCAAGCATCAGAGCAGGTGGAATTTCCAACTTTGGGAGATTATGTGATTATGGGTGAGCTTTCATTAGACGGAAATCTCCGGCCGATCAAGGGAGTACTACCCATTGCTATCGAAGCCAGAAAGAAGGGATTCAAGGGTTTTATTCTCCCAGTAGAAAATGCCAAAGAAGCATCGATAGTCAATAGCTTGGATATTATAGGGGTAGAAACAATGCAGCAAGCCACGGATTTTCTGATGGGGGAACTGGAAATTGAACCTTTGGTGACGGATACCAGAGAGATTTTTTATCATTCACTGGATGATATTGAGTTTGACTTTGCGGATGTGCAAGGTCAGGAAAATATCAAGCGGGCAATGGAAATCGCAGCTGCAGGCGGACATAATGTGATTATGATTGGCCCTCCTGGCGCAGGTAAAACCATGCTTGCCAAACGTCTTCCTTCGATTCTCCCACCGCTGACTTTGGTAGAAGCTTTGGAAACGACCAAGATTCATTCTGTTGCGGGAAAGCTGGGCAGAAATGGTTCTCTGCTTGCCAATCGGCCTTTTCGATCTCCGCACCACACCATCAGCGACGTAGCGCTCGTAGGCGGAGGAGGAAATCCACAGCCAGGCGAAATATCCTTAGCGCATAATGGAGTATTGTTTTTGGATGAATTGCCAGAGTTCAAGCGTACTGTACTGGAGGTCATGCGTCAACCGCTGGAAGAGCGCCGAGTTACCATTTCAAGAGCAAAAGTATCGGTGGATTTTCCTGCCAACTTTATGCTCATCGCCAGCATGAATCCATGCCCATGCGGATATTACAATCATCCCGAAAAAGAATGTGTTTGCGGACCAGGCATAGTCCAACGCTATTTGAATAAAGTGTCAGGCCCGCTGTTAGATCGCATTGATCTCCATGTAGAAGTGACTCCTGTCAAATTTGACGAGATGACCTCCACCAGGAAAACAGAATCCAGCAAGGAAATAAGGGAGCGAGTGATCAAGGGCCGAGAAAAGCAAAAGGAACGATTTAAAGGAAATCCTGAGGTTTTTTGTAATGCCATGATGCCTTCGCATCTCACAAAACAAATCTGCCAGATCAATGAAGCTGGCAAGATGCTTTTGAAAACCGCTATGGAGCGACTGGGATTATCAGCCAGAGCTTACGATCGAATTCTGAAAGTAGCCAGAACCATTGCTGATATCTCAGGATCTGAGGAAATCAAAGTCGAGCATCTGGCCGAAGCGATACAGTATAGAAGTCTGGACAGAGAAGGCTGGGCGGGGTGAGAATTTAAAATGATGAAATTTGAAATTTGATAATAGCTAAAAGGAATAAGCAATCTCAAATTAAATTTATAGCGCTGTACCTAAAGGCACAGCAGAATAACTCATCAGCTATGTTTTCTAGCCTTAGTTAGCTCTTAATGGGCAATTCTGAAATTGAAACAGCTTTATAACGCGATAAAAAAGGTTATTAATCAAATCATTGCGAACCTAAATCCATTTTAATAGTAGTTGCCTTTATTCCATTTAGGCAGTCCCGTTAGGGACAAACTATGGGTAAAATGACTAATAACCGTGAATCCTGCCGTGCCTTTAGGTACGGCGCTAATATTTTCCGTCATGGCAAACACCTATACACAAATTCACATTCAAGCAGTATTTGCTGTGCAAAACAGGATTTCCTTGGTTCATCCATCCTGGAAGGATGAACTATACAAATATCTATCTTCAATTGCCGCAAAATATGATCATAAGGTTTTGCAAATAAACGGGATGCCCGATCATATTCATTTAATGATGGGGTTTCGGCCAACCCAAGCTCTTTCAGATTTAATGAAAGAACTTAAAGAAGATTCTTCAAAATGGATTAATACTCGCGGATTTGTAAATGGGAAATTTAATTGGCAGGCAGGTTATGGAGCATTTTCATACAGTAGGGATCAAGTTCCAAGGGTTATCCGTTATATACAAAATCAAGAAATGCATCATAAAAAACAGTCCTTTTTAGACGAATATGAGGAACTTCTTAGAATCCATAAGATCGATTATGACAAAAGATATATATTCAAACCAATTGAAGAATAGCGCTGTACCTAAAGGCACAGCAGAATAACTCATCAGCTATTTTTTCTACCCATAGCTTGCCCCTAATGGGGCAAATGGAAAATTGAGAAAATTTTAATACTTGACAAATAGATTTTTAATCTAGTCAACTCGAACCTAAATTTATTTTGAATGCCATTTCCTTATCTCTCCCATATCGATAGTCCCTTTTGGGACATATTATGGGTAAAATGATGAATAACCGTGAATCATACCGTGCCTTAACATACTGCGCTAAACAACCCAATATCCATGACCCCAGAAATTATTCTTCGCTACCTTCATTTTATCAGCATTTTTGCAATTGTCGGCTCATTGGTTTCGGAGCATCTTTTACTTAAGAAGGAACTGACACGAAAGGAAATCAAAAGAATCGCTACCATCGATGGAGTTTATGGAATGGGTGCATTGATCCTTTTGGCTGTTGGACTTACGCTTTGGTTAGGCGGTTATGGAAAGCCGACCGAGTTTTATACTTACAATTTCATCTTCCACATCAAAATCACACTTTTCGCTTTAATTGGGATTTTGTCGATCTATCCCACTGTGTTTTTCATCAAAAATGGAAAAGGTGACCAAGATGAATTTGTCCAAATCCCAAAAACAATTTTTATACTCCTCAGGTTAGAACTTCTGATATTATTTATCATTCCTTTATTAGCTGGCTTAATGGCTAAAGGAGTTGGATACTTTGGCTAATGTTCCTGAATCTACTATTACCCTAGCTTTTCTTTATTTTATTTGACAACAAGCCCATCTTAAACTACTATGAAATATCTAACCATATTCCTTCTATTCATCTCCTTTGGTGCTTTTTCGCAAGACATGATTCCTGCCAAAAAAGGAGATGTTACGATCAATCCTATCACGCACGGCACATTAGTATTAGAGCATGATAACCAAGTAATTTATGTGGATCCTTATGGTGGCGCGGCTGCTTTCGAAGGGCAGAAGAAACCAACATTGGTGCTGATCACGGACATTCACGGGGATCATCTTAATCAGGAAACGCTTGACGGACTAGACCTTTCTGGTGCGACCATCATTGCACCACAAGCTG
Source organism: Algoriphagus sp. 10J20-15 (assembly GCF_055809615.1). Classification (NCBI taxonomy): domain Bacteria; kingdom Pseudomonadati; phylum Bacteroidota; class Cytophagia; order Cytophagales; family Cyclobacteriaceae; genus Algoriphagus; species Algoriphagus sp. 10J20-15. The sequence continues at coordinate 4,305 of NZ_JBVVUG010000047.1, read as the reverse complement.
TAGCAGATAAGTTTACTGCAGGCACAGGAAAAGAACTGATAGTTTTGGGGAACAATCAATCCAAAGCTGTCAATGGAATTAAGGTCGAGGCATTACCAATGTATAATTTGCCTGAAAGCACTGAAGCTCCACATACGAAAGGCCGTGGAAACGGATACATTGTTCATCTTGGCGGAAAACAATTTTACATTTCTGGGGACACAGAAGACATTCCGGAAATGAGAGCGCTTAAAAATATTGATGTAGCTTTTGTGTGCATGAATTTGCCTTATACTATGGATGTTAATCAGGCTGCAAGCGCAGTTTCTGAATTCAAACCTACAATTGTTTACCCATATCACTACAGAGGAACAAATGGATTAAGCGACGTGGAAAAATTCAAAGCCATGGTTAATGAAGCCGCTCCAAGTGTAGATGTTCGATTGAGGAATTGGTACAATTAAGATAATAGCACAGCACAAAAAAAGGTCACTTCCTTATTTGAAGTGACCTTTTTTTAGTGTAATGCTTCTTCCATATCTTCCAGCAAGTCATATAAATGCTCTAACCCTACTGACACTCGGATTAAATTTTGAGGAGTCAATGTATCGGGTCCTTCGGAAGCAGCTCTTCGCTCAATCAAACTTTCTACCCCTCCAAGACTGGTAGCGTTTGTAAAATACTTAAGCTTGGAAATCACCTGATCTGCATCTTCAGCATTGCCTTTTACCTGGAAAGACAGAATTCCACCAAAACCTGTCATCTGGTTGGCTGCTATTAAATGACCTGGGTGCGTTTTCAATCCTGGGTAATAAACCTTTTCAACTTTCTCATGTGTGGACAGAAAATTCGCCAACACGATAGCGTGTTCAGCATGTCCTTTCATCCGATAAGGCAAGGTTTTAATGCTTCTGCATAAGTAATAGCAATCCATTGGCGATGGCACTGCTCCTCCCCCGATCTGCACATTTTTTACTTTCTCCCAAAACTCATCCATTTCTTTGGTGATCAAAGCACCCCCTAGAATATCTGAATGCCCTCCAAAATATTTGGTACTGGAATGCATCACGATATCTGCTCCAAAATCAATTGGGTTTTGAAAAACAGGGGTAGCAAAGGTGTTATCGCAAGCCAAAATCGCTCCTTTTTCCTTAGCCAAAATTGCAACTGCAGCTATATCTGTAATCTTCAACAAGGGATTGGAAGGTGTTTCTAACCAAACCAACTTTGTGTTTTCCTTGAAAGCTTGCTCGACTTTCACCAAATCCGTCATATCCACGAAAGTGGCCTCTAAAACTCCCTTGAAAATAGAGAGTAAGGCATTTTTCAACCCATGATACATATCATCAGGAGCGATAACATGCGAACCTGGCTCTAAGGCTTGGAACACCGCAACTCCCGCCGCATTGCCTGAAGAGAAAGCTGCAGCATCTGCACCTTTTTCCAGACCTGCCAAGAGCTTTTCTAAAGCATGGCGATTTGGATTATTTGCCCTTGCATAGATCATAGATTCAGGTTGGTGCACAAATGTGGTGCTCAGCGTAATAGGCTGTATAACCGGTTTTTCAGAATCCGTGACAATATTTCCTCCGTGTATAGCGAGTGTTTCGAGTTTCATAGAATGATTGTTAATACTTGCAAAAGGCAGAGTTTGAAATTACCATAATTTCCTTGAGTGAGAAAAGAATTTGTAAAATGCCATAAGTCAGAAAAAAAACTTTGAGTTCCATTCCAACCTTTTGCCTTTAAGGTAACTCTTTTAAGTATAAGCCAAATCTATGAATCTTCAAAAGCTAGACACAAACCTGATCAAAAACGTCCTCAAAGGCGAAAGGTCTGCGCAGTTTCAGCTCTTTGAATTGACCAAAGGGATGCTTTACTCAGCTTGCTATAGAATAGTGAATGATGAAGATGAAGCTAACGATGTCTTACAAGATTCCTATGTAGAGATTTTCCAGAAAATCCATTCCTTAAAACATCCAGAGGCTTTGCTTTCCTGGATGAAAACGATCACCATTCGCAAAGCGATTTTGCAGAGCAGAAAGAAAATTCATTTTGAACCAATTGAAGATTTAGAAATGGATTCAAGTGATGATTTCGATTCCTGGTTTGATGCTGAGATGCTCGACCAAGCTATAGAAAGTTTACCAACTGGTGCGAAAGCCGTATTTCTTCTTTTGGCAGTAGAAGGGTATTCACATAGAGAAGCTTCTTCAATGCTGGGAATATCAGAAAACACTTCAAAATCTCAGTTGAACTACGCGAAAACGCTTCTGAAAAGGCGCATCACTAAACTACTACAGGCATGAAAGAATATAGCCCAAAACCTGACTTGTGGAGTAAAATTCAACAGCGGAAAGACTTTGATTCGCAGGTGAAGGAGCACATTTCAAATCTTCCTGTGAAAATGCCTAAAGCGGATCTTTGGGAGGCAATTGAAAAAGAGCTTGATCAAAAGACTCCAATAATTCCACTTTGGAAATATGGAATGGCAGCTGCGGCGATTGCATTAATCTTGGCCTTTTCTGGAATAGCCTATTTTGAATTGGGAGAAAAAGAGGTGAAAACTCCATTGATCACTGAAGTCAGTTTGCCTACAATTGAAATCGAAACTACTGATACAAACCCGGAAGCCGAAACAGAATCTGAAAACTTGAAACCAGAGGTGAGCAAACCAGAAACACCACTACTATCAAAACCTAGGCAAAGTTCAATTCAAAGGGAAACGATTACTCCGATTGAGACTCCAGAGCTAAACTTAGCAGACTTGAGTATTGAAAACACATTTGTAACGGAGCTAATTATTCCTCCAGTGGCTGAAGTTGAAGCTCCACAAACACTTCATAAAGTTCGAATTTCTTGGGGTATGCAAGAAAAAAGCAAACTCCAGACAAAGTTTGGGTCCAGTTCTCCTGAGGATATTTCCAACCAGCAATTAGGACTTGCGAATCAACCTAAAAACTCGATTAAGATTAATTTCCACAAACAGTAATCATTTAAAAATTTCTAAAAATAAAATCATGAAACGACTACTATTAGTTCCTTTTCCTGGCATTGCTATGTGCTTTTCAAACTTATGGCCAGGAAGTTGAAAACGGCCTCTCAAAGAATCTACAGGAATGGCTAGATCGGGATTGGCCTATCACAGACACCTTGGTTTTTGACTTTCCAAATGAAAGCGCCTTGGTACTATATTTCAACAAAACCGAACACACTGCTGAAGAGCTAACCGAAGAATTTGAACCTTTGCTTCGCAAAGCGACCGACTATCCTGAATTTACAACGCTCTATTACAGAATAGGAGAAAACTTTCAGCCTACTGCTTTGAAGAATGTGAAATATCAAATTGAGAAAAAATACGTGCCTTATGTGGATAGTCTGGAGATGACTTTTCCTGTAGGATTAGATTTCACAGGTGGTGACTTCACTCCAGTTGTAGGGTTCAGAGCTCATTTGAATTGGAGAAATTTTTCCCTCGGTGGCTCCATTACTAACACTATTTATTTTCCCGAACGAATCGAAAACAATGTAAAAGTCAACAGCAATTGGTTTGCAAATGCTGAATTTGCTTGGGAGTTTGGGAACACAGAAAAACAAAGAAGAAATACATTCGGCGTAGGTTATTTGATCAATGAAAACAAAAGCCAGCTTTTTAACGGAACCACAATGCAGGCTTACTACAACAGAAAATTAAGCAAACATATCTCCATCCAAGCCGGAGTCATTGCCACAGAGAATTTCAAAACCTTCTATCCTACTGTAGGAATTAGATTCTGGTAAAAAACTTACAACCTGCTTCTGGAGAAGCACGTCAGCAAACCAAAAGAGCCAGCGATTTGCTGGCTCTTTTGGTTAAAATAGGTATAAGATTGCTTCTCTCGCAAAAATCTTATGTCTTGATTCTTGAATCTAACGTCTCTTTTATCTGATTCTATCCACAGATTTCAGCAAAGCGACGTCTTTTCGAATAAATCGATTGGCAAGCATATTACATACCATCGCTGCTAGGATTGCCCAAAAACCAATTTGATATGAACCATTATCCTCTGCTCCGATTTCCTTATTTATACCATTGGTAGTCAAGAAAACAATCGCCACCAAACCAACCATAAACAGGGAATTAACCATATTGATCATCATCTGCCTGCCGTGATTTCTGTATTGAAAGATCGAAATAATAGCCATAAGCCCAACAAATGAAGCCAATGCTGCTATATACCAATTGGAAGAGGACTGGACTATTTCTCCCGAAGAGCTATTTTGGATCATAAACAAAGCGTTGAGCTTCCATATTTCACCTGAATCAGCTACTTGCTGTACCCAAAG